>JACREJ010000003.1 GCA_016218305.1 Gemmatimonadota bacterium
GAGTGGCCGCGGTGGAACAAGGATGCGGAGTTTCAGCGGAGAGCGCGGAAGCCGGCGATGTAGACAGATGGGAGATGGGAGATGGGCGACCGGAGATATACTGCCGCGCAATCTCCCATCTCCCATCTCCCATCTCCCATCAGTTTCTCAATGACAAACCGTTTGTATTACACCGACACCTACCTGCGCACCTTCGATGCCACCATCGTCGAGCGCGCGGATGACGGCCGTCGCCTGTATCTGGATCGTTCGGCGTTCTACCCGACGTCGGGGGGCCAGCCGCACGACCGTGGCACCCTGGGCGGCGTGGACGTCATTGATGTGGTGGACGAGGAGGAGCGCGTCGCGCATGTGCTGGCCGCGCCCTACGCGGGCCCCGACGCGGTGCACGGCGCCATTGACTGGCCGCGCCGCTGGGACTTCGTGCAGCAGCACACCGGACAGCATCTCCTGTCCGGGACGTTTGAGGCGCTGTTCGACATGCCGACGGTCAGCGTGCACTTCGGGGACGCCCTCTCCACGCTCGAGCTCCGCGCACCGGCCCTCTCACCGGCGCAGTTGCGTCGCGTCGAGGAGCATGCCAACGCGCTGGTCGCCGAGAATCGCCCGGTGATCGTCACCTTTGAGGATGCGGAGGCCGTGGCGGCACGTCTGCGCCGGCCGTCCATGCGCACCGGCACGCTGCGCATCGTGACCATCGAAGGGCATGATGTCAGCGCCTGCGGCGGCACGCACGTGCGCGCCACCGGCGAGATCGGCGCCCTCCTGCTGCGTCGTGTGGAGAAGATCCGCGACAACGTGCGCATCGAGTTCGTCTGCGGCGCGCGGGCCATTCGCCGCGCCCGTGCCGACTACGACGCATTGAGCGGTATCGCGATGCGCCTCTCCGCGAGCGTGGATGAGGTGGCGCCGCTCGTGCAGGCGCAGGCGGACGAGGCCAAGGCGCTCGCCTCGGTGAACCGAAAGCTCACTGAGGAAGTGGCCGGACATCGCGCCCGCATCCAGTGGGAGGCTGCCACGCCGGGTGCTGACGGCGTTCGACGGCTGCGCGGCGTCGACGGCATGTCCTCCGATGAACTGCGCGCCTGGGCGGCGGCCTGTGCCGCACTCCCCGCCACCGTGGCGGCCGGCGCCGTGCGCAGCTCGCGAACCATCGCGGCGGCGGTGTCGGCTGACCTGCATGCCAATGCGGGAGCGCTGCTCAAGGAGGCGCTGCAGCGCGTGGGTGGGCGCGGTGGCGGCTCCCCGCGCACTGCGCAGGGCACGGTGCCCGAGGATGGGCACGTCGATGTGGTGCTCAGTGCCGTGCTCGACGCGGCGTACGGCCCCGCGGCTTCCTAGCGACGCTCTTTCCGCGTTTCGATTGGTGCGGCCGTCACATCAGCGATGGTGCGACGCACCTGCCCCATATGACGCTCGGCGTGGAGCGCGAGTGCGGCGAACGCATCGCCGACGTTAAGCCGGATCAGCCGCGCCGCCGGCGATGAGAGCGTGAGGCGCCGGAGGTCCAGGCCGTCGGCCTCGCGCATCAAGGCGCGCGTCGTCTCAACCTGCGCCAGCCACGCATCCACGACGCGGGCGCGCGGCGCAGTCGTCAGGCGGAAGGCCGGAGGCGACTTGGATTTCCGCGTGTTGGCCGGATTCAGCGACCAGAGCAGAAGGCGCCCCCAGATCGTCGGACGCCACACCGGTGACTGTCGCGGAGTCGTGCGTGCGCGTTCTGCGGTGAGGAGTGTGCGCAGCGGTGCTTCGTACAGCCCGTCAGTCACGCAGAGATGCTCGAAGATCTCGCCAACACTCCAGCCGCCCCACGACGGGCGTTGCGCCATGCTGGCTGCGGAGAGTTCGCCGGCGATGCGGCGTGCGTACCTGGCGCTCGAGCCGAGCGACGCATCCCAGGCGGCGAGATGCGGATTCGAGAACGTGTCAGTCATGTCGGTTTGGAGTGCCGGATCGGAGCCGCAGCCAAAGTACAATCGGAGCCCGTGGATCGGCGAGCGCCCCTCTGCACTGCCGGTGCGGCACCCTACATTGTGCGCATGCGCCGCTCCCTCCTCGCCGTCGCTCTCGCGCTGGCCATCGCCAATACCGCCGCCGCTGTGTTCGACCTTCGCGCGGCCGTGTATGTCCTGAAGCCCCTGGCGACTCTGGCGCTCGTCGCCCTCGTGCTGCGCACGACCGCGGCATCGAGGTACCGCACCTGGATCGCGGGTGGGCTCGTGGCATCGCTCGCCGGCGACATCCTGCTGATGCTCCCGCAGGAACTCTTCGTCGCCGGGCTCGCCGCGTTCCTCCTCGCGCATCTCTGCTACATCACGGCATTCGCCTCCGATGGGGCTGGGCGCACGGCACCGGTGCTCCCCGCCCTCCCGGTCTTCGCCATTGCCGGCGCGCTGCTCTGGTATCTCTGGCCGTCGCTCGGTCCCATGCGCGTGCCGGTGGCGTGCTACGTGGCCGTGATCAGCACCATGGCCTGGCAGGCCATTGCACGCTGGCGCGTGCTCGGCACCACGCACGCCCTGTGGGCCGCCGCCGGAAGCACCTTCTTCCTGATGTCCGATTCGGCGCTCGCCATTCGCAAATTCGTCACGCCGTTCCCCGGCGCCACGCTCATCATCCTCGCGACGTATTGCGCGGCGCAGTGGGGAATCGCGCTCTCCGTCAACAGCGACGATGCCTCACTTGCAACCGGCGGCCAGTCGCTTCGCGTCGGGTGAGCGCGGGAAGAGCGCGAGGGCCGCTTGTGCCTCCACGCAGCCGCGCGTGCGGCTCGTGCGCGACATCATGAGCTGCGCGTAGCGCAGGCGCGCGCGGTACGACCCCGGATCGAGCGAGACCGCGCGTCCGAGCTGGCCAGAGCTGTACGCGGCCATGGACGCGATCTTCAGCGCGCTGTATTCCGCGGCGGCCAGTCCGGTGAGAAGCACCACGGCGCTCAGCAGCATACGGCGTCCCGTGCCCATGGGTGCCACGGCGGCCACCGGAGGAGGCGGCAGCAGCGCCCCCATGGCGCCCCAGAAGAGCAGCGTCGGTGTGGCCAGCAGCAGCACGGCGTCGAAGGCGCCCTCGACCGCGACGACCACCACCACGGCCACGCCGGCGACGGCACGCAATCGCTCGTCGAGCGGCACGTCGAGCCGCCCCCAGCCGATGATCCCGCTCAGGGCGAGACCCGCGATCAGCGTCGCCCACACGACGAACGCCGGGACGCCGCGCTCGGAGAGCATCGCCATCCAGTCGCTCGACGGCCACGGATTGGCCGTCATCCCCGTCTCGCGGCTCAGCGAGGGATCCGAGGCCGGTGCGACCCCGGGGTACTCGACCGCCCAGTTGCCCGGACCCACACCAAGCACGGGATGCTGCACGGCCAGTTTCCAGGAATTGGCGTACTGCCTCAGGCGGCCGCGGCCGCTTCCCTCGCGGTAATTCACCATCCCCTTGGCCGACTCGAGATAGGGATTGTCGCTGCGCCAGTCGAGCGAGTTGGGCAGGACAATCGCCCCCGCGCCGCCGGTCAGCATTCCGGCGATGATCAGGATGAGTCCCCGCCGCGCCGACGGATCGCGCCAGAGCGTGCCGCGTCGCCACAGCCAGGCGAGGACGACGATCGCCGCACAGCAGACGAGCGCCAGCCAGGCGGCCCGTGTCCGTGACAGCACCAGCGCCGCGGCGTTGATGCCGAGTCCGGCCGACGCGAGCAGGGCGCCCGGCATCCCGCGCGCCGTGAGCGCGAGGTACCCCAGCAACGGCACGCCCAGTGCGGCAGTATGCGCCATGAAGTTGCGGTTGCCGAACGTGCCGCCCGGCGCGCGGCTCAGGGAGGTGAGGTCGCTCGACACGCCGTACGCCTGCGCGAGCGCCGTGGCCGCACCGATCACGGTCACGCAGGCCAGCCCGCGGATGAGCACGTCCCGCGCGCCGTGCGCCGCGGCGGCGCGCGCCGCCCAGAACACGAAGGCGGCGCTCACGCTGATGGCCAGCGCGCGCATGGCGAGCCATCCATTGATCGTGAACAACGCCGAGGTTGCGGAAAGCGCGAGGAAGACCGCGAAGTTCCGGTCGAGTCGCGTGCGCGGCAGGACCACGCCGCCTGCCACGACGAGCGTCAGCGCCACCGCCCCGCCGACGTGCAGCGCGAGCTCCTTGGGGACGAAGAACCGGTCGAGGTCGAACGACCGGAACGGCAGCGCCCACAACACGGCAACACTGGCCAACAACACCAGCGTCCATCCGCTGGCGAGACTCGTTCGGCGTTGAGCGGTCGTGGTCTGCACGACGTAAGAGCTAACGGACTCCGCCGCGCACCGAAAGGGCCGCGTGCACTTGCGGCGGTCCGTCTCGCGCGAGACGTTCCGCCACCACCCTCCTCCATCGTCTCGTGCGGACGTCCCGCTTCGCCATCCTGCTCGCCCTCGCGGTTCCAGTCGCCCTGCTGCCGGCGCAGCAGCGCACCGGACGCATTCGCGGTGTCGTCATCGACTCGCTCCTCGGCGCCACCCTGCCCGGGGCGGACGTGCGCGTATCCCTGTTGAACCGGACAGCGACCACCGATAGCGCGGGCCGGTTCGTCCTCGACAGCGTGCCACCTGGCGAGTGGATCGTCGCCTTTCGGCATCCCTCGCTCGATTCCCTCAAGATCATCGACCCCGGCACCAGAGTGCGAGTCTTCGCGGGTGCGAGTGCGTCGGTGACCCTGGCGACGCCGGCGTTCGAGGCCATTCGTGACCGGTTCTGCGCCGAGACGCCCGACAGCCTGTCGCCCACGGTGGCATTCGGCAGCGTGCACGCCACGGACGGACCGCGCGTCCGCATCAACGTCGCGGTGAGTTGGATGCTCGGCAGCGCCTCCGGGGCGAACGCACGGCCCGGTTCGGTGCGAACGAGCGTGGAAGGCGACAGCCAGATCTGGGTGGCGTGCGGCATTCCGCGGTTCGCCTGGTTCCACGCCGCGGTGCAGGACTCCAGCCGCAGTGCGTCCGCCTTCGTTCAGATGGGACCGCGCGACATTGCCGCCGGCGACCTCGTCCTGTCATCGGGGAGCGGACCACTCGACGGTACGGTGCGTGACGCGGATGGGCGCGCCGTGCGTGCCGCGCGCATCTCGGTTGTCGGCACTGGAATCGCCGGCGAATCCGACGCGTCGGGAGCATTCGCTCTGCGGGACGTTCCAGGCAGTACGGTCACGCTGGATGTCCGCGCCGCTGGATTCCGTCCCTCCGTGATCGCCCTGCAGGCCGGTCCCGGGCGCGTAGAGGTGCGCCTTGCTCCGCTTCCCGAACCGGAGATTCGCCCGCCAGGCGGGAGCGACTACCTGCGGCTTCTCGAGCGCAGCGCGCGCCCGGGCCTGCTCGTGATCACCGGGCCGGATCTGGCCGCGGACAGCGCAGCGCTCACGACCCATGTCCCCGCCGGCGTGTGCCGCTGGTGGCTGGATGGCCGCCCGGTGGAGCGTGAGTTCTTCCTGGCACAGCCACGATGGTCGTGGCGCGCGCTGGAGGTGTACGCGCGCGGCGTGGACGCTCCCCCCGAGTACCGGTCCCCTGACTGCGCCGTGGCCCTGCTCTGGACCGCGCTGGCCGACTGGTAGTCTTGAGACGGTTGCTCCGGTCGCAGTTGCCGGAACCCCCGCGCTCAGCGCATGGTATGGTAGGAGAAAACCACCGGAGAGTCGTCGTGCTTCGAAACACCACGTGGGTCCTGCTCGCCGCCGCGTTCACTGCTGCCGGGTGCGCCTCCAAGTCTTCGGGTGGGGCAGCCCCGGCGCCGAACGTCACCATCACGCCGGTGACCCAGCGCATTGTCATGCCCGGGACAACGCTGAACATCAACACGGTGGACGTGAATGCGGGGCATTCACAGATCATCATCGGATCGATGGATGCGGCGTGGACGGCACTCAATGTCGTCTACTCCGACCTCAAGATCCCGATCACGACGCTCGTGGATGCCCAACACCTGGTCGGCAACGAGAGCTTCAAGGTGCGGCGTCGGGTGGGAGAGATTCCGATGCAGCGGATTCTCGACTGCGGCAATGCCCAGGGCATCCCGAACGCCGAGACGTACGACATCCTGATGACCATTTCCAGCTACCTGGCGCCCAACCCCAAGGGCGGGCTGAACCTCATCACCCGCATTGATGCGACGGGCCGGTCGCCGAACTTCGCGCGTGAGAACGCCGTTGCCTGCCACTCCACCGGCACGCTGGAAAAGGACATTGCGGAGCGCGTGCGCAAGAAGCTCGGCACCTAGCCGTTGACCGCCTGAGCGGCCCGCCGCTCAGGCCACGCTGATGTCCATGCCCATCTTCCCCGAGACGCTCGACACCGCCGCGCGGTTGGCGGTGGCAGCACTCGTCGGCCTCGCCGTGGGCATCGAACGGCAGCGGTCCGGGCACACGGTCGGTCCGGACCAGGATTTCGCCGGACCACGCACCTTCCTGCTCATCGGCCTGCTCGGCGGCCTCGGCGGCATCTTCATCACGCATGACGCCGAACTCGTCGGATCGGCGCTGGTCGCGGCCGGGGCCCTGCTCGCCGTCGGTGCGTATGTGATGACCGCGCGCGGCAAGTCGGAGCACGCCATCGACGGCACCACGGAGGCGGCCGCCCTCGTGGTGCTCGCACTCGGCCTGCTCGCGGGCAGCGGGGCGCTGAAGTTCGCCGCTGGCATCGGGGCGATCGTCGTGCTGGCGCTCGCCGAAAAACATCGCCTGCATGGCTGGGTGGATCGACTCGATCCCGTGGAGATGCGGGCCGCGCTGCACTTCGCGGTCCTCGCGCTGGTCGTGCTCCCCATTCTCCCCACGACCATTCCGACGCCCGTTGGCGACCTGACGCCGCGCGCCACGTGGATGTTCGTCCTCATCATCTCGGCGCTGAACTTCGGCGGCCATCTCGCGCGGCGCGTCGTGGGACGTGAGCGCGGCTACGCAGTGACCGGCGCGCTCGGTGGCCTCGTGTCCTCGACGGCCGTCACCTGGGGGTTCGCGCGCAGCAGCCGCGACGAGGAGGCGCTGCGCCCCGCCTATGCGGCCGGCGTGGTGGCCGCGTGTACCGTGCTGGTGCCGCGCGTTGCCGTGGTCACGTTCGCGCTCAATCGCGACGTCGGCATCGCCATCCTCCCCTACCTCATCGCGCCGCTCATCGCCGGCACGGCGTTCACGTGGTGGGTGGCGCGCGCGCCGAGTGTGTCACGGTCGGCGGCGGATGAGGCGCCGCGTAGCCCGCTGCGGCTTGGCGCCGCGCTGCAGATGGCGCTCGCGTTTCAGGTGGTGCTGCTGCTCATGGGGCTCGTGCGCTCCCAGTTTGGTGACACCGGCGTCTATACGACGGCCGCCTTGTTCGGCACCACCGACGTGGACGCAATCACCGTGGCGATGACGCGCATGGACCAGGGCGGATTCGCGGCCGTGGCGGCGCGCGCCATTGTCGTGGCGGTCACGTCGAACACGCTCGTGAAGCTCGTCATTGCGGCGTCGATTGGCCGCGGCGCCTTTAGGTTTCGCGTCGCCCTTGCGCTCGGCGTGATGCTGGCGTCGCTGGTGGCGTCGCTCCTTCTGCTGCGCTGACGCCGCGCGGGCAGCGCGTCTAGAAGCGCTCGCCCTTCGCCTCACGCTGCGCGCTGCCGGCGGCGCGAATGCGCGGGAAGAGCGTCCAGAACACCAGCGCCAACCCCACGGCCTGCGCGAGGCCACCCACGACGATGGCGCCGCGCAGCATCGGTCCAGGCTCGAAGCCGGCGAACACCTCCGCGGTGACACGCAGCGCGGTGCCCGGAGCAATGCACCACCACGCCGCCTCGGCCAGCCGCGGCTTGTACCGCGTGTCGTCGCTCGACGGGCGGGGAAAGAGCCAGAGCGCCACGCCGGCGATCATCATCATCACGAAGCCGACCAGCAGCGAATGCGTGTGCGCGCTCAGTTCACGCGCCGAGATGGCGTCGCCGCCCAACTCGCGGCGAAGCAGGAGCCAGACGCCCAGCAGGAGGCCAACCACGAGAAAGACGATGGCCGTCTTGAGGAAACGACGCGCGAGTGAGTGCATGCCTCGAGTCTAGCAGACCGCGGCGTGGTCGCCAGCCGTCATCCCTGCATCGGGAGCTTGCGTCCGACGCCGTCATCACGCCGTGGCTTGGGCCCCGA
>JACREJ010000052.1 GCA_016218305.1 Gemmatimonadota bacterium
GAAGGTGTGCGATCCTTAGTTGGAAATTGAAGCGGCTCCCACCCCTGTGGTGTGATGGCGTTGGAAACGACGTCATCCACTTCAGGAAGGAGGAGCCGAGATGGGCAGTTTCGTTCGTCGGGTGCGGAAGCGCAAGCGGTGTCTGGGCGAGGTCCGGGTGCTGCGGCGCGAGGAGTACCAGGGGCTGGAGCTGAACGCGAAGGTGGAGATGATCCGGAGCTTGATCCCATTGGGCTTGATGCACGTCCAGATGGCGCTCGACGAAGAGGTCGTGGCGCTGGCCGGCCCGCGCTACGCGCGCGGCGACGGGGCGGCGGGGATGCGCTACGGGAGCAACCCGGGGACGGTGGTGCTGGACGGGCAGAAGGTGGCGATCCGGGTGCCGCGGGTGCGGAGCGAACAAGCGGAACTCCCGCTGCGGAGCTACCAGGGGCTGCACGGGACGGGCGAGGTGAACGACGCGTTGCTGCGGCGGGTGTTCTACGGGATCTCGTGCCGCAACTACGAGGCGGCGGCGCGAGCGATTCCGGGCGCGATCGGCCTGTCGAGCTCGTCGGTGTCGCGGGCCTTCGTGGAGGCGAGCGCGGCCAAGCTGAAGGAGTTCCAGGAGCGGTCCTTGGCGGGCGAGCGCTACGTGGCGCTGTTCCTGGACGGCAAGAGCTTCGCGGACGCCACGCTGGTGATCGCCCTGGGGGTGACCGCCGCGGGCACCAAGCGGTTCCTGGGTTTCGTCGAGACCGACACCGAGAACGAGAAGGTGCTCACACCCTTCCTGCGTTCGCTGGTGGAGCGGGGCCTCGACCTCTCGCAGGGGCTGCTGGTGGTGATCGACGGCGGCAAGGGATTGCGCGCGGCGGTGCGCCAGGTGTTCTCGAAGCGGGCGCTGGTGCAGCGCTGCATGTGGCACAAGCGCGAGAACGTGGTGAGCCACCTGCCCAGGAGCGAGCAAGCGAGCTGGCGCCGGCGCCTGCAGCACGCCTACGACCGGCCGACGTACACGGAGGCCAAGGACGCACTGACGAAGCTGCACCGGGAACTCGAGGACCGCAACCAGTCGGCGGCCGGGAGCCTGGCCGAAGGGCTCGAGGAGACGCTCACGCTCCACCGGCTTGGCGTCTACGCGCTGCTGGGGGCGTCGTTCAAGACCACCAACTGCCTGGAGTCCACCAACGCGATGGTCGAGGAGCGCTGCGCCAAGGTGGACGCCTGGAAGACGTCGCATCAGCGGCAGCGCTGGCTGGCCACGGCGCTGCTCGACATCGAGCCGCGGCTGCGGCGGGTCAAGGGGCATCGCCACCTGCCCAAGCTGGAGGCGGCGCTCCGTCGTGCATTGAATATCAAAGGACAGCCGACTCAGATGCGAAAGGCCGCGTAAGTCCATGTTACGAGCCGTGGATATTTCCAACTAAGAATGGGCTTGACTCGAGTCGGGATCGGCCATGACGAACGGGTCGCGGAACTGTCTCCCCTGGTAGTCGGACGTGTTCTTGTTGGCCCATGGCACCTGACCGCAGGAGAAGACAACCGAGTCGCGCCGCGTCCACGTCTTCAAGCTGTCGAAGGGCAGCGTGGCGTCCGCAGTCGCCAGCCCGATTCGTTGAATCGGGTTGCGAAGGCTGTCACGCTGGACACCCGTGTAGAACAACTTGAACTGGAGATCCTTCTGGACGATGGTCGGCGCCCAGATGTGGAAGTTGTCCCACTTGTCGCTTCTCACCGTCAGAATGCTGTCCATGCTGTGCCAGTTCTGCAAGTCGGTCGACCAGGCGTGGCCAATGCACTTCTCGGTCGAGTCGGCGCCGTACCCGGGCTCGTGCGCAATCACCTGGTTGTTCACGATGTAGAAGACGTGGAAGATCCCGAGCTGCCGCTGGTAGTAGAAGGCGAAGTCCTTCGGCTGCATGATGCCGTAGGCGGGGACGAACTTGGCCGAGGACCCGACGGGTGCCATCGGCGCGAGCGGGGTTTCCGCCAGCAAAGCCGCGCTGCTTCGCATATCGGATTCGCCCGCGACGTCGAGGTAGCAGCCTGGCATCGGGATGCCAAGGTAGGCCGTGGCCACGGCGCGATTGGCGCTGCGCTCCGACAGCGCCAGCGGCAGGCGCCATGAGGTGTCCGCCGGCGCGAGACTCATCGTGCTGGTACCTGCAAGGCCGGCACCGATGGCGGTCACGCTGAGGCCCGCACCCGGGTGCATGACGTAGGCGCGAAGCACGGCTGGTGCGTACGAGCCGTCAACCCCACCGTTGAATGTGACCTCGTTCGACTCGATGACCGACGTGGAGTCCGCCGGGTCCAGGGCGACCACCTTGCACTTGCCCCGCCCCCACGCCGGCAGGTCGAGGAGGTACGTGGCCTGGGAGGAGGCACTGCTCCCGCCCGAGCAGAAGTGCGCTGTGACCCGGTGGGCGGTGCTGTCCTCCGGCGTCGCCGGCCCGTCCACGCCGTAGACCTCCGCCGTGTCCCCTGCACAGACCTGGAGCGAATCGAGCGCCACGACCCCCACCTCGGTGCTATCACCGACCCACATGAGCCGCCACTCCGGCGGCAGCGTGACCTCCGCCGAGTCGGCCCGCACCACAAGTATGGCACGGGTCGCCTCGGTGAAGGTCAGGGTATCGGCGCCCGAGCTCCAATGTAGCTGGATCGGGTGCGAAACCGCTGGGACGAACATGAGCAGGAGAGATGCAGCGACCAACGGAACGCGGCGCATCTGCGGCCTCCTCTCGAACCAGGGCGCGAAGTGCATTCGCGCCGGCGACCGGCAAGGGCCTGCGGCGGCGGCGAGAGGTAGCGACCAAGGTGCGGCCGAGGGGCGCCCTTGCGTGGGTGGTGCGGGTTGTGGCACATGCCGCACCCGCATTATCCGCAGCAGCACATTATGCGCAGAAGGCCGGGGATTTCCGGGCAAACGCCCGAGTTCTCCCCGGCCTTCCTTCACATAACGGGGCCGCCATGGGGCGCTTGTGGAGGCCTTGACAGCCGCCGGGCGGGGGCGTGTACTGGCTTCCAAGCGCGTCCCCGCGTGACCCGGCGGCACCCCTCATGCCTCCCGGTCGCGCGGCCGCGAGCGAGGCGTAGCTCATGATCCCGCCGCCCGGTCTGCAGCTTGGTGCTCTTGCAGTTCCTGCCTCAGGGCACCGCCGCATCCGCTCGCGGTCGCGGGACGCTTCGATCGCTTCGCGCCGCCCACGGCGTGAGCTCACCGCCGGCGGACGCGCCCCCGTCCCCTTCAGTTCCGCATCGAACAAGGCTTCAAGAGGAGGCCGCGATCATGCGCCGCATTCCATGGATTCTGCTGCTCATGCTGCTCGTTCCGCACGTGTCGTCCGCGCTTCGGCTTCGCTGGAGCACGGGGAGTACTGACCTCAACTTCACCTCGGCCACCCGCTGCACCCTGGTCGTTCAGGCCGACTCTGCCGAGACCCGGCTGCCGTCCGAGTGGCGCCTGCTCTGGGTGGCCGACAGCCTCTCCATCCAGTTCGCGGCGATGGACTCGCTCGAGGCCTGCTTGCTCGACGAAGCCCAGGTGTCCCGGATCGACGCCCCGGCCACGCCTGCCGACAGCGCCGCGAATCAGATCACAGCGCACTTCTGCTCCGACGTAGGCAGCGCGACCACCGCTCTGCAGGTCGTGGACCTCCCGGCGGGAGGCTACGGCAAGCTCAAGGTTGTTGCCCTCAATCCTGGCGACCCCGATTCGACCGCGGTCATCGAATCGAACGATGTCACATACAACGGCGGCATCGCAGTCCCGTACCCGCCCGCGATCCTGAGGGCAACCCGATCTCATCCGTCGACTCAACTCCGTGTAGAAGCCGTCGGAGTCGGCCTCGCCACTGCCAGCAGGGTGGAGATCGCCGCGCCGGATACCTCGTGGCGATTGGCGCTGAACGTCACTGAGCGGAGCGACACCGCGCTGACCGCAGTGGCGCAGGTCGCGGCGGACCTGCCGCCGTTCGTGCTGCAGGTGGGCGGGGAATCCGGCGCGGTGGGGAGCGTCGCCTTGGACGCGGACACGGCGTCGGCGCTTTCGGTGCAACCGGCCTGCGTGAGCTACATGCGGGAGTACGACCCGGACGGCCATACCTATATCCAGCCCAAGGACTTCGCCGTCGTGGCGTCGCGCGACTCGTTCCACATCTTCTACATCCGCAAGGACATGAGGATCACGAACAACGACC
>JACREJ010000055.1 GCA_016218305.1 Gemmatimonadota bacterium
CCGGTGCCACCGGCGGCTGCGCCGCTCCTCCCTGCGTACGACTCCCACCACCCGCCGGATTCACGGGCGTCTTCAGTTCTGTGACTCCACCTTGCTGTGTGGCTGGTGTTCCGGTCGGAGCGGTCGACTGCGGCTGTCCTGTTGGGCCCTGCGCTACAGCTGCGCTGTCGGAGGCCGCAGGAGTCGCGGCTCCTTTTCCGCCCAACATAACGTAGCCGCCCCCACCAAGAACTGCGATCCCGATCACAGCAGCGGCGATCATCGTCGTGTTCGATTTCTTGACAGCCACTGGCGCGGACGCCGCGGCGGCCGCAGCCCCCTTCGCGGCCGGCCCCGCCACCGTCTTGCTGCCATCACTTGGCGTCGCCACGCGCGTCTTGGGCACGCCGACCGCTGCCGACGCCGGTGCGCTCAGCACCTGCGTTCCGGCCTCGGCCGCCTGCGACGCCGGCATGCTCTCGCACGCCGCCCACAGCTCGCGCCCAAATTGCGCCGCGCTCTGGTACCGCTCGTTGGCGTCGCGCGCGAGCGCCTTGTCCATCACCTGCTGCACCTCGGCGGGCCAGGCGATGTCGGGCTTCATCTCGGCGAGCGTCTTGGGCTGCTCGATGAGTCGCGCAATCATCGCTTCCTGCGCCGACTCGCTCGGGAACGGCAGCTTGCCGGTGAGGCAGTTGAACGCGACGAGGGCCAGCGAGTAGATGTCGCTGCGGCCGTCGAGCTTGTCGCCCGACAGCTGCTCGGGACTCATGTACTCGGGCGTGCCCACCACCATGCCCGTCTTGGTCACCTTCTGCGCATCGCTGCTGTGCGCCTTGGCGATGCCGAAGTCCACGACCTTGGCCAGATCCGTGCCGTCACGGTTCTTGGCGATCATGATGTTGTCGGGCTTCAAATCGCGATGCACGATCCCCGCGTCATGCGCCACCTGCAGCGCGTCGGCGCTCTGGTGGATGATGCTGGCGGCGCGCGCCGGCGGCAGCGCGCCGGTCTTTTCGACGAGCGAGGTGAGCGACTGCCCCTCGATGAACTCCATGGCGAGG
>JACREJ010000056.1 GCA_016218305.1 Gemmatimonadota bacterium
GCCCGCGCTGCGCGGGGCGCGGCTCGTCTGCCTGAACTCGCCGCTCAACCCATCGGGCACCGCCATCACGCCCGAGTCGCTCACCGCGATCTGCCGCGCCATGCTCGCCGAGAACCAGCGGCGCGACGGCACCAGCGAGCGGCCGCTCTACCTGATGTACGACCACATCTACTGGCCGCTGTGCGTGGGCGCCACGCGACACGTGACGCCGCCCGGGCTGGTCCCCGAGATGGCGAAATACACGATCCTGGTGGACGGCATCTCCAAGGCGTTTGCGGCCACCGGACTGCGCGTGGGGTGGGCCGTGGGTCCGGCAGACGTGATTGCCCGCATGGGCGCGGTCATCGGACACCTCGGCGCCTGGGCGCCGCGTGCCGAGCAGGTGGCGACGGCGGCGTTCCTCGGTGACGTCGCGGCGCAGGCGGAGTTCCGCGCGACGTTCGTGCCCGGCATCCAGCGGCGGCTCGACGCGCTGTATCGCGGGCTTGAGCAGATGCGGGCGCAGGGGCTGCCGGTGGAGGCGCTGCCGCCGATGGGGGCGATCTACATGACCGCGCGCATCTCCCCGTTCGGCAAGCGGACGGCGAGCGGCGACGTGCTCTCCACCAACGAGGAGATTCGCCGCTGGATACTCGACGCAGCGCGGATCGGCGTCGTCCCCTTCCAGGCGTTCGGCGTGCCAGAAGAGAGCGGCTGGTTCCGCTTGAGCGTTGGGGCCGTGAGTGAGACGGACATCGAAGAGGCAATGCCGCGCCTGGAGCAGGCCTTGAAAGGCCTGCGGTAAGCGCAGGGGACGGCGGAGGGCGGCAGCGTACGACGGCGTGATGCGTGTCACTTGCCGAGGGGACGTCCCGGCGGGATCATACCTTGTCGCCCGCCCTTCGCCCCCGGCATGAACCGTCCTCAGCAAGCGCATTCGTCCCTCCTCTGTCGCACCGCGCGTCGCTCGGCGGGGCGCACGCGGTATGCGGCGACGGTGCTGCTGCTCCTCGGCGCCCTCGCGGCGTGCGGCAAGGACTCCACGCCGCCGCTCGTCGCCACGTCGCTCTCCGCGTCGGTCACGGGCCTCTCCTTCGACGCCGTGGGGGCGACGGGGTCTTTCACGGTCACGGTGCACGACCAGAACGGGGCCGCGATGCCGAATGCCGTGCCGACCGCCACCTCGTCCGCGCCGGCGGTCGCAACGGTCAGTGGCGGCGGGAGCCCGACGGTCACCGCGGTCGCGAATGGCAGCGCCGTCATCACGATCAGCGCGGGACGCGCGAGCGCCACCGTACCCGTGACGGTGACGCAGGTGCCGGTGGCGCCAATCAAGGTCGCGGGAGATGCGCAGACGGCGACCGTGGCCACGGCGCTGGGCGGGGCGGTCCGCGTGAAGCTGCAGGACCGCCTCGGAAGTCCGGTGGCCGGCGTCGCGGTGTCGTTCACGCCCGCCATCGGCGGCGGCTCGATGCATCCCCCCACCGCTTCCACGGGCAGCGACGGCATGGCGTCCACTCTCTGGACGCTGGGGCCCGGCGCCGGCATCCACGCGATGCAGGTGGTCGCCGCGGGCGTGAAGGACACCATCTTCTTCACCGCGCCCGCCACTGCCGGCCCCGCCGCCGTGCTCGTCGCGTCGGTGGGCAACAACCCGACGGCGGGCGCCGGCACGGCCGTGGCGATCGCGCCGGCGGTGCGCGTGAATGATGCGCTTGGCAACCCGGTGGCGGGCATCGCCGTCACGTTCACCGTCTCGAGCGGCGGCGGCACGGCCTCCGGGACGACGGCGACGAGCAACGCGTCCGGCGTTGCGACGGTGGGCAGCTGGGTGATGGGCAGCGCGACGGGGACCAACACGCTCACGGCGAGCGCACCGGGGCTCGCGAGCGTCGTCTTCAGCGCGACCTCCTCATCGGCGCCGGTGATCGCCTCGGTGCAGCCGAGCCCGCTGGTGCCCGGTGGGTCGTTCGTGGTCACCGGCTCCGGCTTCGCACCGACCGTCGCCGGCAACTCCCTCCGCGTGGCGGGGGTGACGGCGACGATCACGGCGGCCACGGCGACGCAGCTCACCGCCACCGCGCCGTGCGTGGCGAGCGGCACGGTGCCGGTGTCGGTCACGAGCGCCGGCGCCGTGGGAAGCGCGTTCACGGTCACGGTGGCCGGGTTCCAGCGCGCGCTCGCCGTGGGCCAGGCGTTCGTGGCGACGTCGAGCACCGCCAGCCGATGCAACGAACTGCCGGCAACGGGGGGCGCGGCGCGCTACCTGATCTCGGTATTCAGTGCGTCCACCTCGGCCAACTCGCAGGTGGACTTCGAGCTGGGAGGCAACCCCGCGGTTGGCGTCGCCATCGCGCGTCAGCTCGCCCCGCTGCGCGCGTCGCGCCCCGATCTCGTCGGCCCTTCGCATGACACGCGGCACGACCGGGCGCACTGGGAGCACCTGGAGCGCGAGCGCGACGTGGTGGAGGCGCTGCGCGCGCGCGCCAACGCGACGCCGCGGCGCACGCGCGCCGCGACCGCGGCGGTCGCCGCGCCCACGGTCGGCGACCGGCGCGTCCTGTACTGGCCGTGGACGTCGTGCACCGACACCACCGCGCGCATCACCGGCATCGCGCTGTACTCCGGGAGCCGCGCGGTCATCTGGGAAGACACCGCGAACACCCTGCTCGCGCTCAACGACACGGCGCTCGCCAATCGGTACCAGCGACTCGGCCAGGTGTTCGACGCCGACCAGTACGACGTCGTGCGCACGACGTTCGGCGACCCGCTGCTGCGCGACGCGCAGACCGACGCGGACGGTCGCGTGCACATGGTCTTCACGCAGCGCGTGAACGCCGTCGGCGGCATCGCCGCGTTCGTGACGAGCCGCGACCAGTTTCCGCGTTCGACGTGCGGCACCAGCAACTTCGGCGAGTTCTTCTACGGCAGCGTGCCCACGAGCGCCGGCACGTCGCTCGAATCCACGGCCAACCCCAGCGGCTGGTACAACTTCATGGGACGCACCGTGATTCACGAGGTGAAGCACGTCGCGTCGATGGCGACGCGGGTGGCGCTGAGTGCCCCCTTCGAACAGAGCTGGCTGGAAGAGGGCACGGCGCGCCATGCCGAGGAGGTGTGGGCGCGGCAGGTGCTGCACCACACGGCCTTTGGCGGCAACGCCGGCTACGGCACCGCGGCGTCCAACGGACTGTACTGCGACTTCAATTCGTCGAACACGACGTGCCTGAGCAACGACCCGCTGCGTCGACCGAGCTTCGGCGCGCGGCGTCCGTTCAATGAGCTGCGGCCGCGGCTGCTCGAACCGTGGAACTGGTCGCCGTACGGCGACGCCACCGGCCAGACGGGGAGCGTCTTCTACCAGACCGCCTGGTCGCTGGTGCGGTACGCGGTGGACCGGTACGGTGCCTCCGACGCCGCCTTTCTGACGGCGCTGACGTCGTCGAGCCTCTCCGGCACCCCCAACCTCGCGGCGGTGGCCGGCGTTCCCATCGACCAGCTCATCGGCCAGTGGACGCTGGCTCTGTTCACCGACGACTACCCGGGGCTCGCCAACGCGTCGAGCGACCTGCAGTTCCGCACGTGGAACCTGCGCAGCATCTACGCGTCGCTGAACGCCGATCCGGCGTGGGTGGGACGTTTCAGCACCGTCTTTCCGATCCAGCCGACGGCGCTCTCGTTCGGGGCGTTCGCGGCCACGCAGACGGGCGTGCGCGGCGGCGCCAACGCGTATTTCGAGCTGAGCGGCACGTCGTCCACGGCGCAGCTGCTGCACTTGCGCTCCACCAGCGGCGGCACGCCGTCGTCGCTGCTGCGCATCGCGATTGCGAGGATTCAATGAAGGCGGCCGCTCGTGTTGGGGCGCTGCTCGCGGTGACGCTCGCGGTGACGCTCGCGGTGACGCTCGCGGCGTGCGCGCCGGATGCGGAGCGAAGGTCGGCGGACGTCTCCGCCGATACGTCCGCCGTCGCGACGGCGTCGCCGATCGACACGTCGGCGGCACTCGCGGTGCCCGCCGGCGCGGCCGCACCCGCGGCGCCCGCGCGCACCGGAGGTGCAAGCACCGTCGACTCGGTGCGGGGTGTCGTCGAGCGCGTCGGCAGCGATCCGACGTCGCGACTCCTCGTACGCGGAGCAGACGGCATCGCCTGCGTGCTGCAGATGAACGCGCCGCCGCCGTTCGAGGGACTGGAAGTGACGCTGTGGGGCGCGCGCGATTCCACCTCGGCCACGATGCTCCCAACGGCTGCCTGCACCCTCTCGGTGACGCGTTACGTGGTGCGGGCGATGGATGGCGTGGCCGCCACGGACGGCGTGCTGCGCGCGCTGGGCGCCGCGTATGCGCTCGAGACGGCGGACGGGAAGCGACGCCCGCTGCGCGACGTGCCGGCGGCGCTGCGCGCGCAGGTCGGCGCACGTGTCTACTGGGCAGGCCGCCTGGATCGTGCGCCCGAGGCGTATGGGGTGCTGGCGCCGGCACCGTAGGAGGCCGCGCGATCATTTAGATTTCCGCACCCCCGCGCGCGCTGTGCGCTTCCAGCCGGAGATCGCCGATCGTGGACGCCACGCTGCTGCCGTTCTTCCAGCCTGCCGGCATTGCCGTCATCGGCGCCTCGCATGACCCGGTCAAGCTGGGCTTCGGCGTCGCGCGCAACCTGACGCAGTCGGGGTACCGCGGAGCGATCCACCTGGTGAATCCGCGCGGCGGCGACCTGATGGGGCGTTCCGCGTATCGCAGCGTCGCCGACATTCCCGACCCGGTGGACCTCGCCGTGATCGTCGTGCCGGCCGCCGTCGTCCCCGACGCGTTGCGCGCCTGCGGGGGGCGCGGCATCCGCGCCGCCATCATTGCCTCGGGCGGATTCCGTGAAGTGGGCGACGAAGGCGCCGCGCTCGAGGCCGAGGTGGCGCGCATCGCGCGCGAGCTTTCGATCCGGCTCATCGGCCCCAATTGCATCGGCCTGCTCGACACGCACCTGCCGCTCGACACCACCTTCCTCGCGCCGCCGCCGCCGGTGCCCGGCGACGTGGCGTTCATCTCGCATTCGGGCGCGATCTGCGCCGCCGTCATCGACTGGGCGACCGGCCAGGGCTTCGGCCTTTCGCGGCTCGTCAGCCTCGGCAACCAGACCGACGTCAGCGAGACCGACGTGCTCGCACCGGTGGCCGCGGACGAGCACACGCGCGTGCTCACGCTCTACCTCGAGGGGGTGCGCGCGGGGCGCCGCTTCATCGAGCAGGCGGGGCTCGTCACCCGCACCAAGCCGGTGGTCGCGCTCAAGGTGGGACGCTTCGCGGCGGGGCAGCGCGCGGTGGCGTCGCACACCGGCGCGCTCGCCGGGCAGGAAGCGGCGTACAACGCGGCCTTCCAGCGCGCCGGCGTGATTCGCGCCGAGACCAACGAGGAGATGTTCGACTGGGCGCGCGCGCTGGCGTGGTGCCCCCTGCCCCGGCGCCGCGACATCGCGGTGCTCACCAACGCGGGCGGCCCCGGCGTGGTCGCGGCCGACGCCGTCGAGGCCCTCGGACTGCCGCTCGCCGCGCTCTCCGAAGCCACTGTGGCGCGGATGCGCGCCGTGCTCCCCGCCGCGGCGAGCGTGCAGAACCCCGTGGACATGCTCGCCTCCGCCGGGCCGCACGAGTACGGCGAGTGCCTGTCGGCGCTGCTCGCCGATGAGGCGGGGGGCGCCGTGATGGTCATCATGCCGCCGCCACCGACGCACAGCGCCGAGTCGGTGTGCACCGCGATGGCGCCCATCATCCGCGGTTCCGCCAAGCCGGTGGTCGTAGCGCTGATGGGCGAGAGCCTCGTGCGCCGCGCCAGCGAGGTGCTCCGCGCCGCGCGCATTCCCGACTACCGGGTCCCCGAGCGCGCCGCGAGCGCGCTGGCCACGCTCGTGCGCCGTGCGGCCTTCCTCGCCGCTCCGGCGGCCGAGGCGGTGGAGTTCACGGACGTGCGCGCCGCCGACGTGCGCGCGGTGCTCGACGCCGCGCCCGCCGGCTTCCTGCCGCAGGAAGACGTGGCGCGCGTGCTCGGCGCCTACGGCATCGACCTGCCGCGCATCGCGCTCGCGTCCACACCGGACGACGCGGTGGCGGTCGCGTCGCAGCTCGGCTTTCCCGTGGCGCTCAAGGTGGCTTCCCCCGACATCCCGCACAAATCGGACGTCGGCGGCGTGCTGCTCGGGCTCGGCGATGCCGACGCGGTGCGGGCCGGCTTCGCCACGGTGCAGGCGAATGCGCGCCGCGCCCATCCGCAGGCGCGCCTCGACGGCGTGCACGTGCAGCGCATGCTGCCGGAGGGGCAGGAGGTCATCGTCGGTGCGGTGCAGGACCCACAGTTCGGCGCGCTGGTGATGTTCGGTGCGGGGGGCACCGAGGTGGAGGGGGTCAAGGACGTGGCGTTCGCGCTCGCGCCGCTCCCGCGCACGGAGGCCGATGCGATGATCGACGGGACGTGGGCCGGACGCAAGCTGCGCGGCTTCCGCAACGTGCCGCCGGCCGACCGCGCCGCGGCGATGGACGCGCTGCTGCGCCTCGGCCAGCTCGTCGCCGAGCATCCGGACATCGCGGAGGTGGAGATCAATCCGCTGCGCGTGCGCCCCGCCGGCGAGGGGGTGGTGGCGGTGGATGTGCGGCTGCGCGTGCACCGTCGCTAGCTTTCGCGCGTCGATCCACCCTTACCCCGGTTTGCGATGGCCACGAAGCTGAAGCGCGGTTACACCGATCCCGCCACCCAGGAATGGGTGAGCGCCACGGAAGTCGTTCGCGAGGTGGAGGGGATGATCGTCCGCCTCACCGTGCACGGCATCTACCTGAAGGAGAAGGGACGCCGCCTCGAAGTGGGGCCGCTCGACTACGCGACGCTCTACCGCGATGCCGTGCAGCGCAACAGCGGGCTGGCCCCGATCAAGCCGCGCAAGGGCCGTTCGGCAACGACGGTGTCTCGCGGCTTGCTCGCGACGGAGAAGGGGCGCTAGGAACCCGGCCTACAGCGTGACAAACTGCCGGCGCGCCGCGTGCCCCACCAGCGTCTCCACCGACAGGCCGTCCGCGGCATAAGCACCGGCATAGAAGTTCCGCGTCAGGACCTCGTCGTCGCCAAAGCCGTACTCATAGTGGTAACCCCCGACCTCGCAGACGCGCAGTCGCATGGCGAGGGTCTCCAGCCGCGACAGGGAGAGGGCGCGATCCGGCAGGGCGATGACGTCGGCCCCCCCGGCGCGCCCTGCGCTTTCACGCGGGAGCCCGAGCACGTCACGTCGGAAGCGGCGATCGCGCGCGAACGCGGTGAGGAGCGTCCGCCAGAGTTCGGCGAACCGCGCGTCGGTGAAGTGCGCCCAGCTCGCGATGTGCACGCGCGAATGATCGGCCGCCTTGAGGCTGAGCTTCACTTCCTCAATCTCCAGCCAGCGCGCCATCGTGTCCTGCGAGATGCGATCGTGGACCGTCGCGCCCGGCTGCGCGTTGCCGTTGCCCGCAGGGACGGCGCGCCCCTCGTAGGCCAGCAGCTCCGAGGTGAGCAGGATCATGGCCTTCTCGTGGCGGCTGAGCAGCGAGACGATGACCGGTCGCAGCCAGGTGGCGTTGATGGCGCCCGCGTCGGCGGGGATGCTGACGACGCATTGACCGACGGGCGCTGCCGCGAGCGGCGGTGCGCTGCGGGACGGAGTGGCGAGTACCCAGGTAGGCTGATGCATCGTGAAGGGGGACGGGGACGGACCGCCCAAGGTGCTGTCGCACCCGGCGGATGTCGGTCGACGTGGATCCAGTCTAGCGCGTCCCGTGCAAAAAAACTATTACGCCATGTAACGTTTTGCCGAAATCTTGCGGATTTCGGCGAATCGTGACATGGTGTATGGAGCAGCCGCCCTCATTTGCGTCAACCTTCCCTGCCCATCTGCGATCGCATGCTCCTACTCTTCACATCGACGCCACGCACCGACCCCTACGGCGCGGCGCTCATCTGCGACGTGCTAACCGCCTACCGGCGGGACCTCGAGCGCACGCCCGACATCGTGCAGTTCGGGGATGACGACGCGCGGTGGCTGACCGCCGGACTCGACGTCGAGCGGTTGACGGCGTCCCCGGCGCGTGGCGGCGGCGCGGCGGTCATTGCCACGCGGCGCGCGCTGCGCCCCGCCCCCCTCCTCGCCCTCACGGCAGAGATGGAGGCGGCCGGCGCCCTGACCCTCGCCTACGCGACGCTGGCGGCGGCCCGCCGGGTCTGGGACCGCGTCGACCCGCCGAGCGCCGCCACCGCCATCTTCCGGCAGGCGCGCATCTGCCGTGGCGTCGGCGCCACGCAGGCCGCCGAGAACCACTATTCCTATCTGTTCAGCTACGCGACGCGGCACCGGCTCTCCGAGTTGCGCGGCCGCGCCCTGGTCGGCAAGGGCATCTTGCGGACCCTCGAGGGCGATGCGCCGGCGGCCTACCGCTGGTACGCCAAGGCGCGGCTCGCGTCGGCCCGGAACGCCGTCGTCGTCGCCGTCTCGTACCACGGCGAGATGGCGGCGGCGCTCGGCGAGCAGGACTTCAACCACGCTCTCATCGCGGGCTGGCGCGCGCTGGAGACGTCGTCGCTCGACAGTTACGACAAGGCGGGGGTCCTGGTGAACATCGGGTCGATCGCGCTGTGCGCCGGACGGCCGCTGGTCGCGCTGCGCGTGGTCAAGATCGCCCTGCGCACCACGCGGCATGCCCGGGTGCTGATGCCAGCCTACTCCAAGGGAGCGCTCGCCGCCGCCGAACTCGGTCGCGGCGCCATGGTCGACCGGTTCGCCGCGCGTCTGATTGCGACGGCGGCGTCGGCCAACTTCCCCCTTGAGGAGCTCGAGGCGCGGAGCGAACTCGCCCAGGCCTACGCCCAGATCGGCAACACCGCCAAGGCCCGCCGCCTCGCGCGCGCCGCACGGCGCGACGCCGCCGCGCTGAACCTCGGCGTGGTGGTGCGCCGTTGCGATGCGGTGCTGGCGGGCACGGCGGAGATTGCCGATACCTTGGCGCTTTCCGCCCCGGCCAGCCGCGTCGTGCTCGAACTCGAGCGGGTCTAGCAATGAACGCGCGCCGTCAGTTCCAGGGCAGCGTGTCCTTCGGCTTCCCCTGGCCATCGGGGGCCGTGGGAGCGGTGCCGCAGGCGGTCAGCGTGCCGACGATCAGCAGGGCGAAGAACAGGCGGGCGATGGTCTGGCGGGACATGGAACATCTCCTAGGTGGTGGAGTCGGGGGGATAGTTACGTACGACCGCCAGCAGGTGTTAACACGCCACGTCACGAATTCATTACTCCACGTAACGTGAAACGCAGATATTCGCCCATTTTGCTGGTTGGCCGCGAGACCGAGGCCCCAGGCTGGCTCCTCGCCGGGCTTCCGGCGGGTGCCCCGGTCGTCTGCGCCACGGAGGAGCGGGGGGCGCGCGCCGCGCTCCGCCGCCCGGACGTGCACGTCGCGATCTTCGACCTGCACGAGGACGCGTCGGGCAGCGCCGCGATCCTCGAGGACGTACCGAGCCAGTTCCCATCCGTCGCCACGATCGGCATGGCATCGCGCATGCGCGTGAACCCCGAGGAGCTGCTGCGAGTGGCGCGCGCCGGCGTGCATGCCGTCCTCTTCGAGGAGGACCGCCGCTTCCCGCTGCTGGTGCGGGCCGCGCTCACCGCCGCCGTGACGCGGCATCGCGGTGATCGCGTGTGGGGCGCCATTGCGCCGGAGACGCCGGCACGGGTGCGTCCGCTGGTGGCGTACGGACTCAAGAACTCACACCAGCACCTGTCGGTGGACGTCGCGGCGCGCGCCCTTGGCCTGCATCGCAAGACCCTCGCGGAACGGTGTGCGGTAGCGGGCGCCCCACCGCCGCAGCAGGTGCTGGGCTGGTGCCGGTTGCTGGCGGCGGCCATCCTGCTGGAGGATGGCGGACGCGCGGTGGATCATGTGGCGTTCGAGCTGGGTTTCGCCAGCGGCGCCGCCTTCCGCAACATGCTGAAGCGCTACACCGGGCTCAACCCGGGCGAGCTGCGCTCCCGCGGCACGGTGAAGGAGCTCGCGCGCCAGTTCCGGACGGCGATGACGCCTCCGGCCGGCCAGCCCGCGATCGTCCGCGCCGTCTGAGCCGGCATCGCGGGGCGCCGCGGCACGCGGCGCGCACCCGCCGGATATCGCATCGCGCCTTGTAACGGGGCCCCGCCACCCCTAGCTTTCCTGTCCCCGCCCGTCGGCGGGGCGCGCGCGAGTAGCTCAGCTGGATAGAGCGTCGGCCTCCGGAGCCGAAGGTCGTGGGTTCGAATCCCGCCTCGCGCATCCCCTCCCTCCCGTTGGCCCGAGTCCACGCGCTCGCCCCGGGCGGCCCGACGCTTCCGCTCCTCCTTCCCTACAGGGGCGTTCCCCCGCAGTCCGTCCTCCGCACCCGTTCCTCCGCTTCGTGGATATCTCCGAACTCCGGCGCACGCCGCTGCCCGAACTGCTCGCCTTCGGTGAGTCGCTGGGTGTGGCCGACGCGGCCGCCCTCCTCCGCCCCGACCTGATCTACAAGATCGAGCATGCCCTGCTCGCGCGCGGCGACACGCTGATGGCCGAGGGCGTGCTCGAGCTCGTGAAGGAGGGACACGGCTTCCTGCGCAGTCCCGACAACAGCTACCTCGCCGGCATCGCCGACGTGTACGTCTCGCAGACGCAGATCCGGCGCTTCGGCGTCCGCACCGGGGACACGCTGCGCGGCCGCGTCCGCCCACCGAAGCCGTGGGAGAAGTTCCTCGCGCTGCTGCAGGTGGAGCGCGTCAACGGCGGCGCGCCCGAGGCGGCCCAGGCCCGCATCCAGTTCGACAACCTGCGCCCGTCATATCCCAAGCAGCGGCTGCGGCTCGAGCGCGCCGACGGCGACCTCGCCATGCGGCTCGTGGACATCATCGCGCCGCTCGGCAAGGGCCAGCGCGGACTGATCGTGGCGGCGCCGCGTGCCGGCAAGACGATCCTCCTGCAGAAGATGGCGCTGGCCATCTCGGAGAATCACCCCGAGGTCACGCTGATCGTGCTGCTCATCGACGAGCGGCCGGAGGAAGTGACGGACTTCATCGCGTCGGTGCCGGGCGCCGAAGTGATCGCAAGCACCTTTGACGAGCGCGCCTCGCGCCACGTGCAGGTGGCGGAGATGACCATCGAGCGCGCCAAGCGGCTGGTGGAGGGGGGCCGGGACGTCGTGATCCTGCTCGACTCGATTACGCGCCTGGCCCGCGCGCACAACACGGTGATCCCGATGTCGGGCAAGCTGCTGTCGGGTGGCGTGGACGCCAAGGCGATGGAGCGCCCCAAGAAGTTCTTCGGCGCGGCGCGCGCCATTGACGGCGGCGGCACGCTCACCATCGTGGCCACGGCGCTCGTCGGCACCGGCTCGCGGATGGACGAGGTGATCTTCGAGGAGTTCAAGGGGACGGGCAACATGGAGCTGGTCCTCGACCGCGACATCGCCAACCGCCGCATCTTCCCTGCCGTGGACATCCAGAAGTCGGGGACGCGCAAGGAGGAGCTCCTCCTGACACCGGAGGAAAAGAACCGCATCTTCCTCATCAGGCACTTTCTTGGCGACATGCCCCCGGAGGACCAGGTGCTCTTCCTCTCCAAGCGCATGGTGCTGACGAAGACCAACGCCGAGTTCTTCAAGAAGATGGCGGAAGGCGATGTCTGAGCTTCCGGGACGCATCCTCGCGATCGACCTCGGCGATCGCCGCGTCGGGCTGGCGATGAGCGACCCGTCGCGGATGATCGCGCAGCCGGCCGGCTTCATCGAGCGCCGCCCGGGCAAGCGGCCGCCACTGACCGCCCTGCTAGCCAAGGCATCGGAAGTTGGCGCCACGGCGTTCATCGTGGGCCTGCCGGTCAGCGAGGCGGGCGACGACACGCCGCGTGCGCTCGAGGCGCGCCGGCTGGCGCATGAGCTCGAGACCCGCACCGGGCATCCGGCGCGCCTGCTGGACGAACGGTTCACGACATCGGCCGCCCTGCGCGCCGTGAAGGCCATGGAAGGGTCCACGCGCGGACGCAAGGGAGACGTGGATGCGCTCGCCGCCACCGTCCTGCTGGAGCAGGCGCTGGCGCATGGGGCGCGCATCTGGGCGAGCGAGAGCACCAACGGCCAGCACCCGGTCACCGAAGACCGAGGAGGCGACGATGCCGCGTAGCCTCTGGCGCTTCGTCGGCGCGGCGGCCGTGGCGGCCGTCGCAGCCTGCGGATCACGGAGCGGGCCGATGCAGAAGGTCATCATCCCCAAGGGGGTGAGCTTCCGTGTCGCCGCCGAGTCGCTCGCCGCATACGGGCTGATTGCGGACGCGCGACTCTTCGGCATCTACGCCAAGATTCGCGGCCGCGACCGCACGGTGCGGTATGGCACGTACATGCTCGCCAAAGGCACGAGCTGGAACGAGCTGCTCGAGGATCTGCGCCGCGGCAAGGGGATCGTCCACACGGTCACCATACCCGAGGGCTACGAGCTGTCGCAGATCGTGTCGCTGCTGGCCCAGACGCTCGAGGTCTCGCGCGACTCGCTCGAAATGGCCGTGCGCGACTCGGCGCTCCGCCGGCAGCTCGACGTGCCGACGTCGTCGCTCGAGGGGTACCTCTTCCCCGACACCTACACCTTTCCCGACCAGGTGACGGCGCACGAGGCGGTCACGGCGATGGTACACCGCTTTCAAGAGCAGTGGCGGCCGGAATGGGAAGCCCGGCTCGACAGTCTCAAGCTCAACCGGCACGACATCGTGACGCTGGCGTCCATCGTGGAACGCGAGGTGCGCCGACGCGAGGAGGGCCCGGTCGTGGCGGCGGTCTACCTGAACCGGCTGCGGACGCGGATGCCGCTGCAAGCCGATCCGACGGTCACGTACGCGCTCGGCAAGCGCCCAGGGCGCGTGTACTACCGGGATCTCCGCGTGAAGTCGCCGTACAACACGTATCGCGTGCTCGGCCTGCCGCCGGGTCCGATTGGATCGCCGGGGCTCGCCAGCCTGACGGCGGCGCTGCATCCGGCGAAAGTGCCGTACCGGTTCTTCGTGGCGCATCCGGACGGGCACCACGAGTTCCGCACGACGTATCGCGAGCACCTCGAAGCGATTCGCATGGTGCGCGCCCAGGCCAGCATGGACTCCGCGACGCGCGAGGCCAATGCGCTCCGCGCCGCGCGCGACTCGGCGGCCCGTGCGGCGGGCGCGCCACTCGAGTCACTGCCGCCGATGCCGGCCCCGAAGAAACCGCCGCGGCGGTGAGGGGAGTGCGGGGTCCTGCAAACTGCAGCGGCCTTGCCGCCGATCACGCGGACGAGGTCGGATTGCGCTGATAGTGCCCCTGGGGTTTCATATCGCGCGCCGCCTGCGCCGGATTGGCGGCGGGCGCGGCGGCGGGCGCGGCGGCTAAGGAGCGACGGTCATCTGTCACCGTGGGTCGGTCGTGGGTAGCTTCCGCGCATGAGACCGCCCACTGCGATCGTCACCTCGCGCGGCGCCAAGCGCCTCGCCGCCGGGCATCCGTGGGTCTTTCGCAGCGACCTCGCGGAGGCGCCGGCGGGTGCGGCGGGCGTGGTCCGCATCACCGACCCGCGCGGGCAGGCGCTCGGCTGGGCGTGGTGGAGTCCGGCGTCGGAAATCGCGCTGCGCCGCGTCGAGCGCGACAGCGACGCGACCATCGACGGCGCATGGTGGCGCGCCCGGCTCTCGCACGCGCTGGCGCGCCGCGCGCCGCTCGCCAGCGACACGAACGCGTGCCGCCTCGTGCACGGCGAGGGAGACGGCCTGCCGGCGCTGGTGGTGGACCGCTACGACCGATGGCTCGTAGTGCAGTTCCTCTCGGCGGCCGTGGAGGCCCAGCGCGCCCTGGTCGTGGACGCCCTGCAGGAGCTCGCCGCGCCCGCGGGGATCCTGGCGCGCAACGATGCGTCGGTGCGCGCGCGCGAGGGACTGCCGCGCACGGTGGAACTCGTCGCCGGCGACGTGCCCGAGGAGATCGAGGTCAACGAGCACGGTGTGACCTATCTCGCCGCGCCGTGGACCGGGCAGAAGACGGGGGCGTTCCTGGATCAGCGCGAGAATCGCGTGATGCTGCGCGCGCACGCGCGCGGCCGTGCGCTCGACGTCTTCAGCTACCATGGCAGCTTCGCCCTGCATCTCGCGCGGGGGGCAGACACGGTGACGGCGGTGGATGCCTCGGCGCAGGCGCTGGAACGGGCGCGCGCGAACGCGGCGCGCAACGGCATCGGCACGCTCGCGTGCGTGGAGGCCGACGCGTTCGATTACCTGCGCGACGCGGCGGCGCGGGGGGAGTGCTTTGACGTGATCGCGCTCGATCCACCGGCGCTGGCCAAGAACCGCGGGTCCATTGCGGGGGCGCTGCGCGGCTACAAGGAACTGAACCTGCGGGCGATGCGACTGCTCGCGCCGGGCGGGATGCTGTTCACCGCCAGCTGCAGCTACCACGTGACGAAGCCGATGTTCCTCGAGGTCGTGCGCGAGGCGGCGGCCGACAGCCAGCGTCCGATGATCCTGCGCGCGCTCACGGGGCAGCCGTTGGACCACCCCGAGGTGCTGACGATACCGGAGACGGGCTATTTGAAGGGGCTGCTGCTGGAGAACGGGGAGAACTGACGGGGGAAGGGGATGGGTGCAGGGTGTGGAAAGGGGAAGGGGTCGTGCCATTGGCGTGATGGTCGACCCAACTTCGCTTCTCCATCTCCTCCTCATTCCACACTCTGCACCCTTCCCCCTTCCACACCCTGCACCCTTCCCCTTTCCCGGCGTTCATCGCCTGCCCTGACACCCCGGGCACCAGTACGTACTCCGCCCCGCCTGCGTCATGCGCGCGACGCTGGCGCGGCAACGCTGACAGGGCTGTCCCTCGCGATCGTAGACCTTGAACGGACGATCGCGCAGGCCGGCGCGATAGCGTCCCTGCCGCGCGAAGCCATCGGCGATGGCGGCCGTGATGCCCCGCACGAGGGCCTGCAGCTGCCGCTCGCTCAGCGCGCAAGCGCGATGCGCCGGATGGATGCGAGCGCGCCAGAGCGCCTCCGCGACATAGATGTTGCCGAGTCCGGCGACCACGCGCTGGTCGAGCAGGACGGTCTTGATGGGCCCGGTGCGCCGCGCCAACGCGTCTTGCAGGAGGCCCGGCGTGAGTGCATCCGGCTCCGGGCCGAGGGCGAGCATGGGCGGCGCGCCCGGGGCGTGGTAGGTGGCGGTGCACAGCGCGCGCGAGTCGACCAGGCAAAGCCGCAGGCCGTCGGTCGTCGCGAAGACGATGCGGGCGTACGCAGGGAGCGGGTCCCCGGCGTTCGCGAGGGACCAGTCGCCATTCATGCGGAAGTGCACCGCCACGATACCGCCGTCGTCGAGCACGATGTGCTGGTGCTTGGCGTGCCGCTCGACGCGCACGACGCGGCGCGACACGATGCGCTGCACGGCCCGTGGCGGGAGGGAGCGCCGCTGCGAGGCATGGTGCGTGGAGACGGCGGCGAGGACGCGTCCCACCAGGATGCGGCGGGCCACGACGGCGGCGGCGTCAACTTCGGGGAGTTCGGGCAAGGGGCGACGGTGGACGGTGGACGGTGGACGGTGGACGGTGGACGGTGGACGGTGGAACGGGAATCGACTGCATCAACGTTTCGCAAGCAATTGCTTTGTTCGCGCCGAATTTTACCTTGAGAGCAGCCCTTCAGCCCAACCATGGCCCCGCATAGCCCGCGTTCGCTCCGCCACGAATACGAGATGTACGTCGAACGCGAGATCGAGGACTACAAGAACTCGGTCAGCCGGTCGGCGCTCATGTCGCTTGCCGACGAGGCGATGCGGCGCCTGGGCACGGGCACCCAGATGGGCATGACGGAACTGCTGCTGGCCGCGGAGGTGGACCGGCTGATCACCGGCCGGTTGCGGCTGCCTTCATACGACACGTGGCGCAAGCGGCGCCAGCGCAACGCATCCGAGCTGCAGCGCCCGGAGCACTGGGGGCTGCGCGGCAACACGCCGCTCAAGGCGGCCATCCCGCTGCTGGCGGGCTCCGGGTCGGTGCTGGTGACCGGCGCGCGCGTCGAGGGATCGGCGCTGTACCTCGCTGCCAATGGATGTGCCGTGACGGCGGTGGAGCCCGAGCGCGACGTGGTGGAGCGCATGATGGACGCGGCGCGCGATGCCGGGCTCGAGCTGATGGTGCGCGGCACGGTGGGCGAGCTGCACACGCACCTGCCGACGGATCCGCTCACGGCGGTGGTGTGCACGCCGGCCGCGTTCGCCGGGCTCTCGGCCGACGAGCGCGCCCGCGTCTTCGAGGTGCTGAAGAGCGTCACGATGGACGGTGGCGTTCACCTGGTCGAGACGATCGTCGCCGGATCGTCAATGATCGACGAAGATGAGCTGCGGCAGCAGTACAGTGGCTGGGCGATATCGATCGTACACGATATCGGCGAGTCAAAGACGTTCGTGGCGAGGAAGGCCGTGGCGTGACGAAGTGACACAGGTGATGAATTTGTGCCGTGTCTGAACGAAACAACCGCCCCATTCGAGGGCGGTTTTGTTTTGCCTAAACTGTTGTGAATAAAGGACATGACCTAGAACAGAAACTGGCATCGCTCGTGCAACGTCAAGTCACTGTACTTCCATATAGAACAGCGAGTGCTTGCCGCGTTGTCGCGGCCCCCCCAAAGCAGGAATGCGGTCATGGATCAGCTTCGTCGGGCAGAGATCATCGAGCAGGAACCCCTCGGCATCATCATTTCGCGCGGTCCGCGCGCGGAAGAGACGCCGCGGCTGTCGGCGTATATCTGGGGACCGGTCCCGGTACCGGAACCGGAAGAGCATCCGAAGCCGGCGGCGGCGTAGCGCGCTTCCGCAGAGTGCGACAGCGTACGGCAGAATGAGGCAGTATCGGACAAAGGCCGGTGGGATTCGCTCCCGCCGGCCTGTTGCATTCCACGCGAATTCGCATTCCCCGCCCTCGGCTGTCGCACTCCGTCGAATTCCGTCGTTCTCTGTTCCAACACAAACGCACAGGGGAGCCGGCAAATGCCAGCTCCCCTGTGTGCTCCGAAGAGCGGAAGAACTACTTCTTCTTCGCGGCCTTCTTGGCGGGCTTCTTAGCAACCTTCTTCTTCGCAGCCTTCTTCTTGGCAGCCATTGTACAACTCCTTTCAAGGAGGGTCTTTCCCTGGCGATTCCCCGGTGAATCGCTGGGTTTCTCCGCCGCGTCACCACGACGGAAACTCGTGCACGGCCCCGAAGGGCGCGTTGTGGGTCGTTGCGTCAGTCCTTCAGAAACAGCGCGTGCGAGATTGCCAAACCATTCACCACCACAATCGTCGCACGTCGAACTTGCCTACACGATTGTTTAAAGATTCAAATCGCGCAAGTACCACCGGCACAATTTCTTTCGGCGCCAATTCGCGTGCCGGCATGTCGCCGCAGCGCGCATGCGGCCCTTCGCCTTTGCTTCGCGGCTTGCCATCACGCTCACCGCGCGACACGCACGGCACTGCGCATTCGACGATTCTCCTCTGAGAATGTCACTGCGCACACCGCACGCGGTGCACGGAGGCGGGGCGCCGATTGCGGTTCGCCTGCACACGGCCAAACTTTATCGGGTGGTGTTTCCCGAGAGGATGACCGAGTGCCTACGCTGACGATCAACGGCCAGTCCGTGCATGTCGCCGAGGGAAAGACGATCCTCGACGCGGCGCGCGGCGCGTCCATCGACATCCCGACGCTCTGCTGGTATCCGAAGCTGCCGACCGCCGGCAACTGCCGCATCTGCCTGGTGTCGGTGGAGGGATCGGGCAAGCTGCTCCCCTCCTGCGCGACGACGGCGGCCGAGGGAATGGTGGTGACGACGGAGTCGGATGCCGCGGTGGAGAACCGCCGCAGCGTGCTCTCGATGCTGCTCGAGCGCTATCCCGTGGAGCGCATCCACGCGGACGGGCCGCACAACGAGTTCGAGACGCTGGTGCGACGGTACGACATGCCGACCGCGCACCGCGCCGCGCTGCCGGTGCGGAAGGGCGACCACCGCCTTGCCGACCCGATGATCCTGCACGACATGAGCACGTGCATCCTGTGCACGCGCTGTGTCCGCGCCTGCGAGGACATCCAGGTCGTGGGCGTCCTCGACGTCGCGGGGCGCGGCGCGGACGCGCACATCATCGTGGGGGCCCACGGCGATCCCGAGCACGCGGGCTGCACGTGGTGCGGTGAGTGCGTGCGCGTCTGTCCCACGGGGGCGATTTACGACGTCCTGCCGCATGCGAAGTTCCGCTTCGATACCATGGCGCACGAGGAGCGCGTGGTGCGCTCCGTCTGCCCGTACTGCGGCGTGGGATGCCAGGTGGACCTGAAGGTGCGCGGCAGCGACGTGGTGCGGGTGTCGAGCCCGTGGATCGAGGAGGAGTCGCCGAACGAGGGGTCGCTGTGCGTGAAGGGACGGTTTGGCACCGACTTCGTGCTGCACCGCGACCGGCTGACGACGCCGCTGATCCGCCGCGGGTGGCAGCGCGATGCAGCGGGACAGTGGACGTTCGACGCGACGCGCGACGGCGCGGCGGCATTTCCGCACCGTGGCGGCCCGTGGGAGAGCATCCGCGGCGAGGGCGGCAACGCCTCGCATCGCCCGCGGACCAACCCGCTCCGCAAGCAGCACCGCCCGGAGAACCCGCTCGGCGACCCGCGCGACCGCGTGGCGACGCCGGCGTCGTGGTACGAGCCGTTCCGCGAGGCGACGTGGGAGGAGGCGCTCGAGCTGACGGCCCAGCAGCTGGCGCATGTGCGCGACGCGCACGGCCCCGACGCACTGGCCACCTTCCAGAGCGCGAAGTGCTCTAACGAGGAGAACTACGTCCTGCAGAAGCTGTTCCGGGCCGGCATCGGCACGAACAACGTGGACCACTGCACGCGGCTGTGCCATTCCTCCTCAGTGAGCGCGATGCAGCGCGCGCTGAGCACGAGTGCGGCGTCGGGCTCGATGCGCGAGGTCGAGCATGAGTCGGACGTGATCTTCGTGCTGGGGGCCAACACCACCGAGAGCCACCCGGTCTTCGGCGCGGCGATCAAGCGCGCGGTGAAGCGCGGGGCGACGCTCCTCGTGGCCGACCCGCGGCGCATCGAGCTCGCTGCGCGCGCCACGATCCACCTGCAGATGGTGCCGGGCACCGACGTCGCGCTGCTGAACGCGATGCTGCACCACATCCTCGAGCAGGGGCTCGAGGACAGGGCGTTCATCGCCGCGCGCACGCACGGCTTCGCCGCGGTGCGGGCCGCCGTGCAGCCGTACTCGCCCGAGGCCGCGGAGGCGATCTGCGGCGTGCCGGCCGCCCTGATCCGGCGCGCCGCCGAGCTCTACGCCAAGGGGCCGCGCTCGGCGACGCTGTGGGCGATGGGACTGACGCAGCACCACACCGGCACCGACATCGTGACGTCGCTGCTGAACCTGATGCTGGCGTGCGGCATGATCGGCTCCTGGGGCAAGGCGATGATCCCGATCCGCGGGCAGAACAACGTGCAGGGCGCGAGCGACATGGGCGCCGTGCCGTTCGCGTACACGGATTACCAGCGCGTGGACGA
>JACREJ010000053.1 GCA_016218305.1 Gemmatimonadota bacterium
AACGAGCCCATGGCCGAGCCGATGACGACGGCGCGGCGCAGGTTGGCATCGCTCAGGTCGTTGGTGCGCGCCAGGTAGCCCATGAAGCCGCCCGCGAACGAGTCGCCCGCGCCCGTGGGGTCGAAGACCGCCTCGAGCGGATAGGCCGGCGCGTAGAAGATGGAGTCGCGCGTGAACATGAAGGCGCCGTGCTCGCCCTTCTTGATGAGCACCGTCTTGGGGCCGCGGGCGAGGATCCAGCGCGCCGCCTGCACCAGGTTGGACTGCTCCGTGAGCTGGCGCGCCTCGCCGTCATTGAGCGTGATGAGGTCCACGCGCCCCAGCAGGTCGAGCAGGTCGCCGCGCCGCGACTCGATCCAGAAGTTCATCGTGTCGCAGGCCACGAAGCGCGGCTTCTCCACCTGCTCGAGCACCTGCAGCTGGAGGCGCGGGTCGATGTTGGCAAGAAAGACATACTGCGCCGACCGGAACTGGTCGGGGAGCTTGGGACGGAAATGCGAGAAGACCCCGAGCCGCGTCTCCAGCGTTTCCGCCGAGTTCAGGTCGTGCCGGTAGCGCCCGCGCCAGCGGAATGACTCGCCGTCCGCATACTCGAGGCCGGCGAGGTCGACATTCCGCTCGCGCAGCGCCTCGAGGCGCTCCACCGGGTAGTCGCTGCCGACCACGCCGACGAGCTGCACCGGCGCTTGATGGCTCGCCGACGCGGAGAAGTAGGTGGCCGATCCACCCAGGACTTCATCAGCCCTGCCGAAGGGGGTTTCGACGGAGTCCAGCGCGACGGATCCGACAACGAGTAAGGACATCGGAACGAGGAGGGGGTAGAGGCGAAGGGACGGGGGACGCGATGAGGAACGGGGGACGAGAGGGGTTACATGCGCTCGGGGGCGTTGATGCCCAGCAGGGCCAGGCCATTCGCCAGCACCTGGCGCGCGGCCTTGGCCAACACGAGCCGGGCGCGCAGGATGTGCTCGGGTTCGCCGAGCACGTGATGCTTGTGGTACCACAGGTGCACCTGCCGCGCCGTCTCGAGCAGGTACGCCGCCACGCGATGCGGTTCAAGCGCGTCGGCAGCGCCGGCCACGAGGCGCGGATAGTCGAGCAGCGACTTGACCAGCTCCCGCTCGGCGTCCTCGGCGAGGGCGTCCCACTGCACGCCGTCAGCGATGATCGTGGCCGGGTCGATCTCACCCACACGGAAGATGCCACTCAGGCGTGCGTGCGCCATCTGGATGTAGTAGACCGGGTTCTCTTCCGATTGCGAGCGGGCGAGGTCCACGTCGAAGACGAGCTGGCTGTCGCCCTTTCGCATCAGGAAGAAGTAGCGGACGGCGTCGCGTCCCACTTCGTCGATGAGGTCGCGAACCGTGACATAGCTGCCGGCGCGCTTGGAGATCTTCACTTCCTCGCCACCGCGCACCACGGTGACCATCTGGTGCAGCACGTACTCGGGATACCCCTTCGGGACGCCCACCTCGAGCGCCTGCAGGCCGGCGCGCACGCGCGCGGTGGTGCCGTGATGGTCGGCGCCCTGCACGTTGATGGCGCGCGTGAAGCCGCGCTGCCACTTGGTGACGTGGTACGCCACGTCCGGCACGAAGTACGTGAACGTGCCGTCGCGCTTGCGCATCACGCGATCCTTGTCGTCGCCGAAGTCGGTGGTGCGCAGCCAGAGCGCGCCCTCCTCCTCGAACGTGTGGCCGCCCTTCCGCAGCATGTCCACCGTCTCTTCCACGCGGCCGTCGGTGTAGAGCGACGACTCGAGGTAGTAGACGTTGAACGCGACCCCGAAGGCCCGCAGGTCGAGGTCCTGCTCCGCGCGCAGCGCGGCGACGGCGAAGCGTCGCATCGTGTCGAAGAGCGCGGCGTCCGCCGGCGCGCTGCCGGCAGCGATGGCCTCGGCGCCGGCGAGGAGTGCGGAGGACGGAGGCGCCCCGCTTTCGGACAGGAACCGCTCTGCCAATTCGCGGATGTACTCGCCGTTGTAGCCGCCTTCGGGGATCTGCACCTCAATGCCTGCCGCCTGCGCGACACGCACCCACAGCGACTTGGCGAGGTTCTCGATCTGCACGCCGGCGTCGTTGTAATAGAACTCACGCGTCACCCTGTACCCTGCCCCCTCGAGCAGCGCACTGATGGCGTCGCCGAGCGCGGCCTGACGGCCATGCCCCACGTGCAGCGGGCCCGTCGGATTGGCGGAGACGAACTCGACGTTGACCGGCGCACCCTTCCCGACGTCGGTGCGGCCAAAGGTGGCGCCGAGCGCCAGGATGTTGGCCAAGCCGCGCGCGTTGGCCCCGCTGTCGAGCCGGAAGTTGATGAAGCCCGGCCCCGCGATCTCCGTGGCGGCGACGCCGGCGGCGGCGAGGTCGAGCTTCGCCACGAGCGCCTCGGCGATCTCGCGCGGTTTCCTGCCGAGCGGCTTGGCGAGGGTCATGGCGAGATTGGTGGCCCAGTCACCGTGGGCCGGATCGCGCGGACGCTCGAGCACTGGCGCCACGCTGTCCGGCGCGCCGATGGCGATGGCGACGCGCGTCAGCTCCGCGCGCAGCAGTTCATCGGGGGTCATTCGCCGCCCTTTGCCGGCGGCGCGGCCGGCGCCGCGGCCGGCTTCGCATCGGACTTCGCGGTCTCCGCCTTGCCAGACTCGGACTTCGTCGCCTCCGTCCTGGCCCCGTCGCCTTTCGCGCCCTCCCCCGCGGCACCGTCGGCCTTGCCACCCTTCGCAGTCGGCGCCGCCTTCTTGCCGTCCTTGCCGTAGTCCGTGATGTAGAAGCCGGACCCCTTGAACAACAGGCCGCCGCCGGCAGACATCCGGCGTTCGCCGGGTAATCCGCAGGTGGGACAGGGCAGCTCAGACTTGGCGGCGCTCATCTTGAGGAAGAACTCTTCAAAATCGTGGCCGTTGGCGCAGCGATACTCGTACGTGGGCATGGAAAGGGGGCTAAGATGCGGTGGGCGTGCAATTTAGCACCACGATTGAGGATTTGGAATCCGGATTGTGACTAATGATGGCGATTGAGGATGGCGACTGGCCATCCGAGAGGCGCGGACGAGGCAGTCTCGCGCGGCCCCACCGTCCGCTCTATCGGTCGATCCGGGCCTTGAGACGGGCCAGCGCCTGATCGATGCGCGTCGTGGTCAGCGTATCGGCGATCCGCGCGAGTTCTTCGGCTTCCTTCCACGCGAACTCGAGTTCGAGCAGCTCCCCCGCGAGGAGTTCACGCTCACGCTGCTCCTGGAGGGCCATTTCGAGGGCGAGCGTGCGCCATCCGTAGTCCTTGAGTGGTTTCGCGATCAGGCTCGTGTGCCCCCACTCCTGCACCAAACCCGTGTAGAGGTCGGGGACCCGGTCTCCGGCAACGCGCTCGAGCATTTCCACCGCCACCCGCTCGTCGTCCTTCTTGCCGCCCGAACGGTTGACCTTGGCGAGCAGCTTGGGGAGCACGCGCGATACCGCTTCGGCGCCGTAGCGGATCTTGGCGCGACCGACGATCGGCACCTCGAGCCCGAAGGCCCCGTCCGCAGCGCCGGGCATGATGATCGCGCCCTGCGCGTGCTTGGTCTCGACGGTCGGCGCCTTGCCCGCAATCGCCTCAGCCAACCCGACCTGCACTTTGGGACGCACGATCGCATGCGACGCCGGCGTACGCTCGGCCGGCAGAGGCAGGACAATGCGCGTCGCCCGCTCGTACGCGCCCTTCACGAGATCCCAGGCCCAATTGCCCGCGACGAATCCCACTCCGGCCGTCTTGACGCCGATGAAGAGCCCGGCGCTGGCGACGACGCCGCCCGCCACAAGCCAACGATACGATCGCCGGCGCGCCGCGAGCTGCTCCCCGAACCGCCATGCCGCCATCTCCGGACGCAGCGCCGGACCTACCCGCACGAGCTCCGTCCCCTCGGCGATGCGGGCGAGTCCGATGTTGTCGGTGCTCATGCGGAGCCGCGTGCGCTCATAGAGACGCTCGCACTCGTCCATCGCGTCCCAACGCTCCTCGAGCGGCGACAGGTTCCAGCGCTTGCACGACTGGCAGATCACCCAGAAACGGCCGTTCGCGGTGTCGAAGGCGAGCCGGCGTCCGACGGGGAAATGCTCGACGGCCTCGTTCCTCCCGAGGTCAGCGTGGCAGAAGAGGCAACTCGAGTACACGGCGATTCAGGATTGGAAGCTCGGATTCGGATCGCGATCTGGATCAGCGATTCTGATCCGCGATCGGGACTGGCGATTGCAGACCAGCGATCGGCATCGTCATCGCGATCCCAATCGCAATCCCAATCCGAACTCCCAATCCCCAATCGCGGTTACTTGTACCGCCCCCACACCGATTCCAGCGCGTCGCTGATCTCCCCCACGCTGCAGCGGGCGCGCACCGCGTCGACGATCAGCGGCATCAGCATCAGCGTTCCCGCCCGTGTCGCCTGTTCCAGCGCGCGGAGCGCCGCCGTCGCGGCCGCGCCGTCGCGCTTCGCCTTGACCGCGGTGACGCGTCCCTTCTGCTCCGCTTCGAGCTGCGTGTAGTCGGGCGTCGGAATCACGGGAGGCGGCGCGCCGTCGCCGAACTTGTTGACGCCCACCACCACTGACTGTCCGGATTCGACCGCCAGCTGATAGGCATAGGCACTCTTGGCGATCTCTTCCTGCATGAAGCCGGCTTCGATGGCGCTTGCCGCGCCGCCCAGCGACTCCACGTGCGCCATCAGCTCCACGGCGCGCCGCTCGACCTCGTCGGTGAGCGCCTCCACGTAGTACGAGCCGGCCAGCGGGTCCACCGTCTGCGCCACGCCGCTCTCGTGGCCCACGATCTGCTGCGTGCGCAGCGCCAGCGTGGCCGCCTCGGCGGTGGGAAGGGCGAGCGCCTCATCGTAGCCGTTGGTGTGGAGCGACTGCGTGCCGCCGAGCGTGGCGGCGAGCGTCTGCACGGCAACGCGCACCACGTTATTGAGGGGCTGCTGCGCCGTCAGCGTCACGCCGCCGGTCTGCGTGTGGAAGCGCATGCGGCACGAGGCATCGCTGGCGCCGTACCGGTCGCGCATCAGCCGGGCCCAGAGCCGTCGCGCCGCCCGGAACTTGGCGACTTCCTCGAAGAGATCGTTGTGGCAGGCGAAGAAGAACGACAGGCGCGGCGCAAAATCGTCCACCGCCAGGCCGGCATCGCGCGCTGTCTGCACATACGCGAGGGCGTTGGCAAACGTGAACGCGACCTCCTGCACGGCGGTCGCGCCGGCTTCGCGCATATGGTAGCCCGAGATGGAAATCGGGTTGAACTGCGGCACTTCAGCGGCGCAGAACCGGAACGTCTCGGCGATGAGCGCCAGCGACGGCGCGGGCGGATAGACGTACGTGCCGCGCGCCACGTACTCCTTGAGGATGTCATTCTGGATCGTGCCCGACAGCGCCTTCCGCGCGATGCCGCGCTCCTCGGCGACCACGATGTACATCGCCAGCAGCGTGGACGCCGTGGCGTTGATGGTCATGGAGGTGCTGACCTTCTCGAGCGGAAGGTCGGCGAGCAGCGCGTGCATGTCCTCCACGGTGTCGATGGCGACGCCGACGCGCCCCACCTCGCCGAGGGCGCGCGGGCTGTCGCTGTCGATGCCCATCTGGGTCGGGAGGTCGAACGCCACGGACAACCCGGTCTGCCCCGCGTCGAGGAGCAGCTTGAAGCGCCGGTTCGTCTCGGCGGCGGTGCCGAAGCCCGCGTACTGCCGCATGGTCCACAGCCGGCCGCGGTACATCGTGGGCTGCACGCCACGCGTGAACGGGAACTGCCCCGGCTGACCCAGCGCGGACGCCGGATCCGCTGCGCCATCCGCCGGTCCGTAGACGGCAGCGATCGGAATGCCCGAGGGCGAGACGACGTCTCCGGCCATCTAGCGCTCACCCTCCAGCATCTGGATCGCGATCGCCACGTCCTGCTTGCTGCCGATGTACAGGGGCGAGCGCTGATGCAGCTCGGTGGGCACGACCTCCATCAGGCGTTCCTTGCCATTGGTGGCAGCGCCTCCCGCCTGTTCGCAGATGAAGGCGAGCGGGTTGCACTCGTAGAGCAGGCGGAGCTTGCCGCTGGGGCTCTTCCGGTTGGCGGGGTACACGAAGACGCCGCCGCCCAGCAGGTTGCGATGGAAGTCGGCGACGAGCGACCCGACGTAGCGGACATTCATCGCCTCGCGCTGCAAATCGAGGCCGCGGTAGCGCCGCATCAGCGCACGCACCGGTTCGCTCCAGTGCTGCTCGTACGAGTCGTTCACCGACAGGTACTTGCCGACCTCGGGGATCCGGATGTGCGGGTGCGACAGCAGGAACTCGCCGATGGAGGGATCGAGCGTGAAGCCGTGCGCGCCGTGTCCGGTGGTGTAGACCATCATCGTGCTGGAACCGTAGATCACGTACCCCGCCGCCACCTGCTTCAGCCCCGGCTGCAGCATGTCCTCAATTGAGCCGCGGCCAGGCCCCGGCGTCACGCGGCGCAGGACGGAGAAGATGGTCCCCACGGGGACGTTGACATCGATGTTGGAAGAGCCATCGAGCGGGTCGAACAGGAGCACGTACTTGCCGCACTTGAACTGCGGCGGGATCTCGATGATCCCCTCCTCCTCCTCGGACGCCATGGCGCACAGCTTGCCGCCGTGGTCCATCGCCTTCGTGATGATCGCGTTGGCAATCACGTCCAGCTTCTGCTGATGCTCGCCCTGGATGTTCTCCGACCCGGCGGCACCGAGGATGTCGATGAGCCCGGCGCGACGGACCTTGCTGCTGATCATCTTGGCAGCGACGGCGAGTTCGTACAGGATGCTCGAAAGCTCGCCGGTGGCCTCGGGGAACAAGGCCTCCTGCTCGATGATGAAGCGGTCGATCGTGACGACCGACGTGTCTGTATGCGAGATCATAGAGAGAGGCAACAGAGAGAAAACAGAGAAACAACAGAGCGTGAACGGCGCGGTCCCCGTAAGGTCGCCGTTGCTCATCGCAGGCGCCAGCGGATGCCGGCGGCCTGGAGGGTCCAGTGGGTGCCGTCGGTGCGAGCGACGACGCTGCCGAGCTGGTCGGTGCGCAGAATGGTGGCACCGTAGCCGGACAGGCGACGCATGACGGCCGGATCGGGGTGGCCGTAGAAGTTCCGCGCGGCGACGGACACGAGCGCGGCACGCGGCTGCACCGCCTCGAGCCAGGCCTCGGTGGTGCTCGTGCCGCTGCCGTGGTGCGCCACCTTGAGGAGGTCGGCCCGCAAGAGCGCCGGCGACCGGTCGAGCAGCCAGTCCTCTTCAGGAGCCTCGGCGTCGCCGGTGAACAGCATGGTGGCCGCGCCGTATTCGAGCCGGACGACCACGCTCGCGAGGTTGGGGTCCGTCAGGCCGGCGGTCCAGGCCGAGTCGGGCGCCAGTACGCGCAGGCGGATGCCATCGACGTCAACGACCTCACCGGCGCGCGCGCGGCGCCAGGTCACTTGCAACTGCTGAGCGACTGCGAGGGATGCGCGGTACGGTGAGCTGCCGCCGGCAAACGCGGCGTCGAGATACGCCACGGGACGCATGGCCTTCAGGACAGACGCCGCCCCGCCCGCGTGATCGGCATGGGGATGCGACAGGACGAAGAGCGCGAGCGGCCCGCCGCGGGCGCGCAGGTACGGGACGACGGTCGTGCGGCCAGCGTCGCGCTTGGCATCACCGCGCCCGGCGTCGAACAACAGCCACCGCCCGCGCGGTGTGCGCACCGCGACGGCATCCCCCTGCCCCACGTCGATCATGTGCACCTCGAGCGCGCCGCTCGATGGGATCGGAGCGAAGGCAGCGGTCGCGACGGCGGCGAGGGCCAGCACCGCCGGCGGCGCCCAGTAGTGCCGAACGCAGGCGGCGAGCACCGCCACGCAGGCGACGCCGAGCGCCACTGCCGTGAGCAGGGACGGAGACGCGTGCAGCGTGGCGCAGGGCAGCGAGGCGCCGAGGTGCGCCACGAGGTCGAACGCGCGCACCATCGGCACGGAGGCCGCCGCAACCAGCGACGCCGCGTCCGGCCACCATGTGAGCGCGAGGCCGAGAAAGAGCGTCGGCTGCAACAGGGCGATGACCGGCCCGGCCGCGATGTTCGAGAACGGCGCCACCAGGCTCACCCGCCCGAAGTGCCAGGCGACCAGCGGCGCCGTGGCAAAGGACGCGACGACGCTGACCACCAGCTCCCCGGCGATCTTTCGACGCCAGCCGTCGAGTGTGGCCGGAAGCAGGCGTTCCGCGACGGCCCGCCCGGCAATGAGGGCCGCGAAGCCGCTCACGCTCAGCTGCCACCCCAGATCCACCGCGGTGCGCGGCTGGTAGAGGAGCGGAATGCCGCCGCCCCACGCCAGCGCCGCCCACGGCGAGGTGTTGCGCTGAAGGGCAAACGACACCGTCTGTGCGCCGATCATCACGGCGCTGCGCACCGCGGGAGGCGGCGCCCCGATCATCAGCACGTAGAGCAGGACCAGCGAGAGCCCCGCCCATCGCGCCGCGGCCGCCGGAAGGCGCGCCGCCTGCAGGAGGAGGAGCATGGCCCCGGAGACGATGGCGACGTGCAGGCCGGAGATGGACAGCATGTGCACGATGCCGGCATCGGCGTAACGGTCGCGCACCTGCGGATCGAGGTCCTTGGTGTCGGCGATGAGCAGGGCGCGGACGAGGCCGGCGTCGTCTCCGAAGTGACGATCGATGGCCGCCCCCGCGCGTGCGCGCCACGGCGCGAGCGCCGCCGGCGGCTCGTAACGCGTGCGGCAGCGGAACGGCAGGCGCTCACGCGCCATGCACTCGCGATCGAGGCGCGCCGCATGGCCGCCAACGCCAACGCCCACGGAGGCGATGAGCAAGACGGCCGCCCACGCCGTGCGCCGCAGGCCCAGTAGGAGCAGCGAGGCGAATGCGACACCGCCGCCAAGCATGGCGGCCGCGTCGACCGTGTCGGCGGAGAGTCCGGCGATCAGCCCCGCGGCGTACGCCGCGGCAGCCCAGGCAATGAGGGGAACGGGGGACGCTCGCGCTGGTGGCGGGCAGCATGCCATCTCCCGCCCCGTCCAGCGTCACCACGGGAGCGCGCCCCGCGTCACTTCATCGCGTTTCCGCGACGGGCGGCGCTACCCCGACATCGGAAGCGGCGCCCGTTCGCGCACCACCTGACCGGTAAAGGTCGAACCCGTCGTGCCGGTCAGCTCCACGTGGAGGTACTGGCCGATCAGCGACGGATCGCCGGGAATCAGCACCGTCTTGAAGTCGCGCGACCGCGCCTGCAACAGTTCGCCCTTGCGCGCCTCCTTCTCCACCAGCACCTCGCACCGCTCACCGACGCGGCGGAAGTTCCGTTCGCGGCTGATGCCGCGCACGGTGGCCATCAGCTCATTGAAGCGCGCATCCACCACGGTGTCGGGGACCGTCATCTCGGCGGGCAGGCGCGTGGCCGGCGTCCCTTCGCGCGCCGAGAACTTGAACATGAAGGCGTCGTCAAAGCCGACCTCGCGCACGGCGCTCAGCGTCTCGGCGAAATCCCCGTCCGTCTCGCCGGGGAACCCGACGATGATATCGGTGGTGAGTCCGAGCCCGGGGATCGCCGCGCGCAGGCGCGCCACGCAGTCCATGTACTCCTCGCGCGAGTACCGGCGGAGCATGCGCTTGAGGGTGCGGCTGCTCCCGCTCTGCATGGGCAGGTGCACGTGCTCGCAGACCGTGGCGACCTCGGCCATCGCCGCGATCACGCCGTCGCTGAAGTCATTGGGATGCGGGCTCGTGAAGCGGAGTCGCCGCAGTCCCGGCACGGCACCGACAGCGCGCAGCAGGTCGGCGAAGTCGCGTGCACCGTCGTGGTACGAGTTGACGGTCTGGCCAAGCAGCACCACCTCGGTGAGGCCCTGCGCCACCACCGACTCGGTCTCGCGCACGACATCCTCGAGCTGACGGCTCCGCTCGTTGCCGCGCGTATACGGGACGATGCAGTAGGTGCAGCGGTAGTCGCAGCCGCGCTGCACCGGGATCCACGCCTTCACGCCGTCGAAGCGGCTGGCGGCGACGTCCTCGTAGTGCTCCTCGAGGTCGAAGTCGGTGGCGATCATCCGTTCACCCTTGCGGGCACCCTCGATGAGCGCGGGGAGCGCCCGGTAGCCGTCGGGTCCGATCACCAGCGAGACGCGCGAGTCGGTCTCGAGCAGGCGCGGCCCCAGCCGCTGGGCCATGCAGCCCGTCACGCCGAGCACGGCGTCCTTCTTGAGGAAGCGCCGGAGTTCGCCCAGCCGCCCGATGACGCGGGTCTCGGCATGCTCCCGGATGGCGCACGTGTTGAGCAGCACGACGTCCGCCCCCTCCGGGCTGTCCACCGCCGCGTAGCCTTCGGCCGCCAGCTTGCCGAGCATGAGCTCGGAATCGCTGACATTCATCTGGCATCCATACGTCTCGATGAAGACCGTTGGCATCTTACGACGATTGGAGAGTGGGAGCTCGGATTGGGATCGCGATCTGGATCTGCAATTGGGATTTGTGATTGACCCGCGTCTGCCCGGTGCGCGCCGAAAGGAAACTAATCGCGATCCCCATCGCGTATCGCCATCCGCGCTCCCAATCCGAGCTCCCAATCCTCACTCAGTCTTCGGCTCGATGGGCAACTGGATGTAGAACGTGCTTCCCTCCGCCTCCTTGCTGCGCACCCAGATGCGCCCGCCGTGCGCCTCGACGGCGAGCCGGCAGAAGGCGAGGCCAAGCCCGGAACTGCGCGTGCGCGGCGCGTTGGGCGAGCGCACCTGCTCGAACTTGCGGAAGATCACTTCCTGGAACTCGGCGGGGATGCCGGGGCCGTTGTCGGTCACGGTGAACAGGATGCCCTGCGGGTCGCGCCGCGCCGCCAGGTCGACGTGCACGGTGGTCGCCGAGTGCGACAGCGCGTTCTGGACCAGGTTGGCGAAGACGCGGCGCAGGAGCGCCTTGTCGGCGCTGAAGACCGGCGCCTCGTCCGACGCCTCGTAGGCCATCGTCGCGCCCTCCGCACTGAAGCGCGGCGTCCAGTCGATGACGAGCTCCGACAGGAACGCGGCGGGGGCGATGGGTTCGGGCGAGATCGCGATGCGCGTCTCCTCCACCCGGGCCACCTCCAGCAGGTCCTGGATCAGGCCCAGCAGGTCCTCCGCCTTCCCCTCCGCCTCGGAAACGGCCTTGTACTGCTTCTCGGCCATCGGACCATAGTCGCCCTCGCGCAGCATCTCGAGCGTGGCCAGCACGCTGGTGAGCGGCGTCTTGAGGTCGTGCACGATCATCTTCATCAGGTCGTCGCGCACCTTGGTGAGTTCGCGCAGCGTGCGGTAGCTCTGCTCCAGCGCGTCGGTGGCGCTCTTCAGCTTGAGCAGCGAACGCACGCGCGCCCCCAGCACGAGACGATTGTGCGGCTTCAGCAGGAAGTCGTCGCCGCCCGCCTCGATGGCCTTCACCCGGTCGGCCGTATCGTTCAGGGCGGTGACGAAGATGACGGGGATGCGCTGGGTGCGGGGATCGCGCTTCAGCCGGCGGCATACTTCGAACCCGGTGTCGCGATCGTCCACGCCAAGGTCGCCGGCCGGCATCGAAACGTCGAGGATGCAGAGGTCGGGGTGCTCGTCAAAGCAGGCCGCCAGCGCGCTCGGACCGTCGTGCGCCCGGACGGTGCGCACGCCGAGTGCCGTCAGCTGGTCGGCAAGCAGTTCCGCATTGGCATCGACGTCGTCGGCGACGAGGACCAGCGGGGGGAGCTCCGCACCGGACGGCGGCATGGGGCTACGGCCGGACGGTGAGCCCAACGCTGAGTATCGTCCCCTTCTCGGTCAGGCCGCCGGCCTTGCGCACCGCGCGCTGCAGGCTGACGTCGAACGAGGCCCATCCGCGGCCGACCGTCGCGCCGCCGCCGACGGCCAGCACCTGTTCCTTGACCGCGTGGCCGTTCCAGCCAAACGGCAGCCCGCGGGTCCGCGCGCCCAGGCGAAACTGCGACGGCGTCCCCTGCACCTTCGGTCCCGCGATCTCGGCCCCGGCGGAGATCTCGGTTGCGTCGCGCACGTCGAGCGTGGACTGGCCGAGCGATCGCATGCGCGTCCACTGCTCGCGGTTGAGGCGCAGCATCAGGGTCGAGCCCGGAATGCCGTCGTAGGTCAGCGAGGCGCCGTAACGATTGGGCGCGTGCGCGCGGGTGGCGAGCGAGTCGCCGGTGCGCGTCCGCATCACCCCGCCGAGGCGCGCCGAGGCCGCGAGATAGAGGTGTTGCACGGGGCGCGAGACCAGGCCCGCCGACACGGCCGACCCGGCGTACGACAAGGTCGTCTCCTGCGCGAGCGAGCCGAACTTCGTGCTGTCCGTGAACGTCCGCGACAGTCGCATGCGATTGGCGCCGGTGATGGCATGGAAGGCGACGCCGGCCTGCAGCCGCTCGTTGAACTGCCACGCGTAGGCGATGCGCGCGTCATTGACAGCGCCGCGCACCGAGGTCGCCACCCTCGACGCCACGCGATCGCCGCCCACGGTCACGCTGTCGGCGTAGGCGGCGTCCCACGTCCGGTCGAGCAGCGAGGCGAAGGAGACGCCGAGGAATCCGCGCTCGCCCGCACGGGTGCCCACGCTGATCACCGGAAAGCGCGCGGTCGTGGTGTTCACGTCGCGGCCATCCACCGACAATCGCCGGTACTCGGGATCGATCTGCACGCTGAAGAGCGAACGGCCGGCGCCCGGCAGCGCCCCGGGATTGATCGGCGAGCCGGGATCGGTCTCTCCAAGCGAGCCGCCGGCCCCCGAGGACCGCGTGCTGTTCTGGCCTACCGGGTATCCAAAACCCTGCAGGCTGAGCGCACCCTGCCCCGCCAGCGGCGCGGCGGACGCGGCGGCCAGAAGGGCCGTGGCGAGAAGGCGACGCATCAGGGCACTCCGAAGTTGACGCGGGGGATGTAGCTGAGGCGCAATCTCGGCCGCACCGACGCCGGCGACCGCGCGTTGAAGAACCGCACCTCGGCACCGTGCAGCCCCTCTTCCTTCTGCAGCAGGACGATCGCCCGCTGCGGCGCCTCGGCGGCGGACGTAGAGGAACTCCACACCCGCAGCAGCGAGTTCATCTCGAGCGAGCGCAGGCCGCTGTCCGCCGGCGCCACGCGAATCGAGTCGGCGATGAACAGGCCGGCCGGGATCAGGATCTGCGATGACCGGTACAGGTCGCGAATCCGGTTGGTGGCGGCCACGGCCTGTCCGATGACCGTCACGGAGTCGTACTGGTCGAAGCCGCGCTGCGGGGCCTGCGTCAGCACCAGCGTGGCCCGCACGATCGTGGTGGAATCGATCAGCCACTGCGGCACGTTGAAGCGCAGGTACGCCCGGCGCGCCGGCACGCCGCCGGTGGAGAACGCGAAGGCGCCGGCGCCCGGCAGCGCGTTGCGCGCCACCACCGCGTAGTCGCGGAAGTCGCTCGCCAGGGACGGTGGTTCGATGGGCGTCTTCGAGTACGGTGACACGATGACCTGTCGCACCGCCGTGTCGGGCGAGACATGGTAGCGCATCTCCGCGTTGAGCCCCGTCTCCACCGAGTGCACGCGCAGCGAGGCGGGGCCGGTGCCGATGAGCCGCAGCCCGAAACGCACATTGGCGCGCGCCTGGATCTTCTGGAGCAGCCATGCGCTGGACAGCGGGAAGCGCAGCGAGTCGGTGATCTCGGCGCGCGTCAGCGTCCGCGACGTGATCAACCGCCCCGGCCGGAACAGCGCGAGCACGGCGGCCGTGTTCCCGTCATCCGCGATGGTGTCCACGTCGTAGAGCTCGAACGTGAGCGACGACGGGAGACGGCTCTGCGTGAGGTTGAGGCGCATGCGCACGAACGCGCTGTCCACCCGCGAGACGGGCCGCAGCGTGTCGCCGGGCGGCGCGAAAAGCACCACGAGCGAGTCGAACCGGATGACGCCGCGCACATCGAGGGTGTCGCCGCGCGACGCCAGCGGAATGCCCTCTTCCGTGCCGATGGACGGGTAGCCGACGAGCGTCGTGTCGAATTCGAGCACCGGCGAGAGCACCGTGTCCTTGATCGGCACCGACAGTCCGGGGCAGAGCGACGGGCAGGCGCTGCCGGCGTCGAGTTGCTCATTGCACGCGCCGAGGAACGCCGCGGCACCTGCCACGAGGACCACGCGCCACGCGCGACGAAGGGGGGATATGATCATTCGCGTGGCAGTGACGAAGGCATGAAGGGGCTCGGCAGCAGTTCGGAGAGGTCCCATTGGGCCTCGGCGCCGCCGCGGGTCACGCTGATGACGCGGCAGCCGGGAGCAAACTCCTGCAGCACCTGGCGGCAAATGCCGCAGGGAGGTGTGGGCGTCTCGGCGGCTGTCGCCACCACGACGTGAGTGAACGACCGCAGGCCGCGCGCCACCGCCGCCCCGACCGCCACCCGTTCGGCGCACGTGCCGGCAGGGTAGGACGAGTTCTCGACGTTGCAGCCAGCAACGACCTGGCCATCGGCGGTCAACAGCGCCGCCCCCACCCGGAACTTCGAGTAAGGCGCGTAGGCGTTGTCCATCGCAGCAAAGGCGGCCGCGCGCAGCGCGGCGAGCGTCGAGGCGTCGGCCATCAGGGGAGAATCAGCGGAAGAAACGAGGTGCCCCGCCCGCGAAACGCGAGCCCCATCCACTCGGCGACCGTTGCGCCGAGATCGGAGAAGGTGGGCCGCAGGCCGAGCGCCACCGGACGCACTCGCGGACCGAACACCAGAACGGGAACGTTCTCCCGGGCATGGTCGGTCGATGCGGTGGTCGGATCATTGCCGTGGTCGGCGGTCACGAACAGCAGGTCATCCTCGCGTAAGTGGTGCAACAGGCCCGGCAGCGCCGCGTCAAACTCCCGCAGCGCCCCATAGAACCCCGCAGCGTCGTTTCGGTGCCCGAAGGCCTGGTCGAAATCTACAAGGTTGGCGAAGCAGAACCCATCGCCCCGGGCAATCCAATCGATAATTCGGCGAATTCCCTCGGCGTTGGACCCGGTATGCCCTCCCTCAAGGCCGCGGCGGGCGAACAGGTCGTCCACCTTCCCCACGCCGGTGCGCGGCACGCCGGCCGCGGCGAGGGCGTCGAGGAGGGTCTCGTCGGGCGACTCCACGGAGAAGTCGCGCCGGTTCTTGGTGCGCTCCCAGGCCCCCTCTACGCCCACGAACGGGCGCGCGATCACCCGCGAGACATTGTGAGGCGGCTGGAGTATCTCACGCGCCGTCTGACACGCCGCGTGCAGTTCAGTGAGCGGGACCACGCCCTCGTGCGCCGCCACCTGGAATACCGAGTCGGCCGACGTATAGACGATCCACGCCCCCGTGCGCACGTGCTCCGCCCCGTACTGGTCGAGGATGGCCGTGCCGCTCCCCACCACGTTGCCGATGCAGGCGCGGCCGGTGCGGCGCGAGAACTCGTCGATGACCTCGCGCGGGAAGCCGTTCGGGTACGTCGGGAAGGGCGCGACGAGGTGCACGCCGGCGAGCTCCCAGTGTCCCGTGGTGCTGTCCTTGCCCTTCGACTTGGGGCACAGCACGCCATGGGCGGCCGTGGGATTTGCTTCCGTGGAAAGGCCGGCGATAGGCGCCAGGTTGCCGAGGCCCGCCCGTTGGAGGTTGGGGAGGTCGTACCCGCCCACCGCGCGCGCCGTATTGGCCAGCGTGTGCGATCCCTCGTCGCCGTACTCGTCGGCGTCGGCCGCCTCGCCGACGCCGACGCCGTCCAGCACGAGGATGCAGGCGCGCCGGCTCATGCGACCGACTCCCGGTGCAGCCGCGGCAGGCGCTGGCGCAGGCCGGTCAGCACTTCGTAGGGCGACATGAAGTCGGCGACGATCGCCACCTCCTCCACGGTGATGAGCTCCGTGCCGTCCCGGCCGATCAGGGTGACGACATCGTTGGTGCGGCAGGGCACGTCCGTGACATCGATCATGGTCATGTCCATGGTAACGACGCCGGCAACGGTTGTGCGCGCGCCGTGCAGCAAGGCGGGTCCCCGGTTGCCGAGTGCGCGGCGATAGCCGTCGGCGTAGCCGATGCCCAGCGTCGCCACCCGCCGCGCGCCCACCGAGCGCCACGTCGCCATGTAGCTGACGGTGTCGCCATCCTGCAGGTCGTGCAGCTCGAGCACGCGAGCGCGCACGTGCGCCACCGGTTCGGGCGTGAGGGCCGCGCCGTCGCCAGCGCCGACGCCATACAGGAAGACCCCCGGGCGCACGAAGCTCCATGGCGACGGCGTCTGCCGCACGATGCCGCCACTGTTCTGCGCGTGGAGCAGGGTCGGCTTGACGGGCAGCGCCGCGAGGGCGTCGCGAAACCGCGCCTCCTGCGCCTGCCACGAGCCGTCGTTGCGTTCGGCAGAATGGAAGTGCGTGAACGCCCCCTCGGGAGGATTCGCACGCACGAGGTCGGCGACGTCCGCCATGGCATCCCAACGGAGGCCGGCGCGATGCATGCCCGTCTCGATGGCGAGGTGCCAGAGTCCGCCGCCGCTCTGCCCCCAGGCGGCGATGGCGGCCGGATCGCCGAGCGTCGGAATGGCACGGGCGGCGCGGGCGGCGGCGAAGTCGCCCGGGAGGAGCGGAGAGAAGACGTAGATGCGGCGCTCGATGCCGGCCGCGCGGAGCTCCTCGACTTCGCGCACCGTCGCGACGCCGAAGCCGTGCGGGTCGAGCCGCTCGAGGGCGCGCGCACACGCCACGGCGCCGAGCCCGTAGGCGTCCGCCTTGATCATGGGGACGAGCGGCACGCCGGCGTAGCGCTGCAGCGCGGCCCCATTGCGCACCAGCGCGCCGAGGTCCACATCAACCCAGGCGCGCGTCGTTTCCGTCGCAGTAGATTCCGTGGTCATTACAACCTATTAAGCTAGCGGCCGTGAGGGGGGCGATGCAAGAAAAGAAGACGCTGGATGAGGCGCTGGCCATCATGCGCGACCTGCGCACGCGCGACGCCTGGGACCGGGCGCAGACGCACGCGTCCCTGCGCCCCTACCTCAACGAGGAGATGCACGAGCTCGATGACGCGCTGCTGGCCGGCGACGACGCGGCGATGTGCAGCGAGCTCGGCGACGTCCTGCTGCAGGTCCTCTTCCACGCGATCATCGCGGAGGAGCGAGGCGCGTTTGAGATTCGCGACGTCGCGGGGTCGTTGGTCGAGAAGATGACCAAGCGACATCCATGGCTGTACGAGAGAAACAACAGAGAGACAACAGAGAGACAACAGAGAGACAACAGTACACCTGCGGGCGGGGTGGCGGACGATTCCAGGCGCGAGCCGTGGGAGCAGATGAAATCCCGGGGGCGGAAGACGCTCGCGGAGGGGCTGCCGCAGGGGCTGCCGAGCCTGCACCGGGCGCACCGGCTGCAGGAGCGCGCCGCGGGGGTCGGCTTTGACTGGCCGGACGCGTCAGGGCCCTCCGACAAGGTTCGCGAGGAGCTGGCGGAGGTAGCTGAGCTGATCGCGCGAGACGGCCACGATTTCCCCACGCACGGCGTGCCGAGCGGCGACCCGCGCCACGAGGCGCTAGAGGGAGAACTGGGCGACCTGCTCTTCGCCGTCGTCAACCTGTGCCGCAAGTGCGGCGTGCATCCGGCGCTCGCGCTCGACAAGGCGAATGGCAAGTTCCAGCGGCGGTTCGAGGCCATCGAACGACTGGCCGCCGAGCGCGGCATCGACGTGCGCACGGCCGGGCTCACTGTGCTCGACGCGATGTGGGACGAGGTGAAGCTCGGCGAATGAACGACGCGTGAGTCCGTACGCGCACCGGCGCGGAGTTGCCGCGAAGCGCCAGCACGGAATGCCAGAGCGGCGCGTCCCCGTGGGGCGCGCCGCTCTTTCGTGCTGCGGTCGTCCGTCGACCATCCCCCGTTGTCATCCGCGCCCGGCTCGGGCGCGGTCCTTCGGAACAACGTGGGCGCTCAGCGCGGAACCGGCCGGATGCCACCGCTGATGAACGCGATGGACAGGCTGGTGAACTTGGCGCTGAAGCCGTCGAGATCCGCGCTCACCGTGCGCATCTCCGCGCCGATGCGGCTGCGGCGGGAGATTGGCAGCTCGATGCCCACGCCGAACGCCTGCCCCATCCCCGTCTCCGACAGCTCGTCGCCCGTCACCGTGTCGAAGAACCCGACGCGATTGTACGTCAGCGAGGCGAAGGCGTAGGGCAGCACGTACGACCGCTCGCGCAGCCCCGACACCACGACGCCGAGTCCCGGCGAGAGGTAGGTCCAGCCGGTGGTCGCATCGGCGCTCTCGGCGCCCGCGGCGAGCGGCAGGTCCAGCCGCCAGCCGATGAAGTGCTGCGGGCCGAACGAGCGCTGGATGCTCAGCCCCAGCTGATAGCCAGTCTCACCCACAGCCTTCAGCGCGCCCGTCGGATTCGCCACACCGAGCGTGAAGTACGTGGAGGTCGGGCGACCATTGAAGTCAGGCTGCGGCATCGCGGCGGTGCGGGCCCCAACCTCAACCTGCGCCCCGGCAGTCGCCGACGCGACCAGCATGAGTCCCAGCAGTCTGCGCATCATGAGCCGGTCTCCAGGCGCTGCTGCAACTCGCGATAGACCGCCGTCCAGCCGGCCTCCGCGGTGTTGACGAGCGTCGCCGTCAGGTTGGTGGTGCCACGATAGCGCGATTCTATCCCCATGCGGATGCGTCCCTCGGACGTCTTGATGCGGATCGTCATGCGCTCTTCCGTGAGGTACTGCCCGAACCGGACGTCGCTGGAACGCCATTCCGTCTGCAGGTATCCGCCTTCCTTGTCCATGATGCGAATCGCCGACTTTTCGCCGACGACGTCAATGACCGTGCGCCAGACGCGGTCAGCGTTCGTGGACTGGATAGGGATGTCGACCCAGTAGGGCCATTCCCGCACCGCAATCTCGGCGGGGAGCGATGCGATGGCTGCGACACGCACCGGGGCCTTCGCGGCGCAACCCGTCGTCGCGACCACCGCGACCGCCAGAGCCAGCCACCGAAGTGAAAACCGCTTCATCTGCATGAATCTCCTCAATCTTGGGGACGGGGAAACGCTACGTGTCGCGACGCAAAGGTGTCAAGGCGGCACGGGCCGCTCTCGGGCGCGACGCGGCGGAGCGTCACTTCGCTTCGGCGCGCATCCGCATGAGCCCTTCCTGCGCCACCGACGCCACCAGCTCGCCGGAGCGCGTGAACACCGCGCCACGCGTGAAGCCGCGCGCGCCGGCCGCCGCCGGACTGTCCATGCTGTACAGCAGCCAGTCGTCGGCGCGGAACGGACGGTGCAGCCAGAGGGAGTGGTCGAGCGAGGCGATCTGCAGGCGGCGGTCGCGCATCGACACGCCGTGCGGCTGAAGCGCCGTGGGCAGGAGGCCGTAATCCGACGCGTAGGCCAGCACCGCCTGGTGGATGATGCGGTCATCCGGCAGCGGCGATATGGAGCGGAACCAGACGTGCCGCACGGGCGCACGCTTCTCGGCAGCGAACGGATCGGCCGGCGCCACGGGGCGGAAGTCGATGGGCCGGTCCTGCGTGAGCACACCCCGCAGCGGTTCCGGAATGCGGTCCGCCATCTCGCGGATGAGGTCGAGCTCGGGAACCAGCGACTCGGGCGGCGGGACGTCCGGCATGCCCGACTGATGCTCGAGGCCGGTCTCGTCCACGTGGAACGAGGCGGAGAGGTGGAAGATCGCCTCGCCATGCTGGATGGCGGTGACGCGACGGCTCGTGAAGCTGCCGCCGTCGCGCGGCCGGTCCACGAAGAAGATGATCGGCGTCTTCAGGTCGCCGGCGCGCAGAAAGTATCCGTGCACCGAGTGCGCGTGCCGGCCGATCTCCACCGTGCGCTGCGCTGCGACGAGTGACTGCGCGAACACCTGCCCGCCGAAGACGCGCCCCGAACCGATGTCCCGGTTGCGCCCACGGTAGATGTTCACCTCGAGCGGCTCGAGATCGAGCAGCGACAGCAGCTCGCGTACCACGGGATTCTCGTCAGCGACGCTCATCGGTGCCTGCCCTGTTTTGGCTCTCTGTTGTCTCTCTGTTGTTTCTCTGTTGTTTCTCTGTTGTCTCTCTATTCCCCATACGGTATCCAGATGTTCTTCACCTGCACCGCCTCGCGCAGGAAAGGACGCCCTTCGCCGTGTGCGGCGTCGAGCCAGTCGACCCCGGCGCTCGTGCACCACGTGCGCTTCATGTTGGCCGCCGAGGCGATCTCGATCGCCGTCACGCCGGCGTCCGATCCCCAATACCAGATCGCGTCCACGTCTTCGTGGCCGGCCAGTACCGCGGCGAGCGCGTCGCGTTCGCCGGTGACGATGTTGACGACGCCGGCCGGCAGGTCGGACGTCTCGAAGACCTGGTACAGGTCGGTGGCCGCCAGCGGATGCGGTTCGCTTGGAATGGCCACGACGGTGTTGCCCGTGGCGATGAGCGGCGCGACGGCGGAGATGCAGCCGAGGAGCGGCGCCTCCGACGGCGCGGCGACGCCGACGACGCCGATGGGCTCGTGCATGGCCAGCGCAACGCCGCGCATCGGTACGCCGTGCACGGCGCCGTCCCACTTGTCGGCCCACGCCGCGTAAGTGAAGAGCCGGCGCACCGCCGCGTCCACCTCACGCCGCCCCGCGGCGGCCGTGCCGCCGGTCATCGCGCCGATCCGTGCCGCGAATTCGTCGCGTCGCGCATCCAGGTTCTCGGCGATGTAAAAGAGGATCTGCGCGCGCAGGTGCCCGGTGCTCGACGCCCATCCCTTGGCCGCGGCGTGCGCCGCCTCCACCGCATTGCGAATGTCCTTGCGATTGCCGTCCCCGACTTCGCCGAGAAGCCTGCCCTTCGGCGAGACGACGGCGCGCGAGTAGCCGCTGTCGGGGCGCGCCTGCTTGCCGGCGATGTAGAGCTTGGCGGTGCGGTCGATGGCGCCGGCGCCGGCTGGCGCCGGCGAGATGGGAGTTGGGAGATGGGCGATGGGAGACCGCGCCGAGCGGGAGGCCGCTCCCTTCTCCCGTCTCCCATCTCCCATCTGCTTCACATACTCCCACATCCCCTCCCGCCCACCCTCGCGCCCGAACCCGCTCTCGCGGTAGCCGCCAAAGCCGCTCGCGGCGTCGAACAGGTTGCTGGCGTTCACCCAGACGACGCCGGCCTTGATCTTGGGGGCGATATCGAGCGCGAGATTGATGTTCTCCGACCAGACCGACGCGGCGAGGCCGAAGGGCGTGTTGTTGGCCAGCGCCACGGCTTCCTCGGGGGTGCGGAACGTCATCGAGACGAGCACGGGGCCGAAGATCTCCACCTGGGCGATGGTGCTCGACGGGAAGACGTCGGTGCACAGCGTCGGCGGATAGAAGGAGCCCGTCTTGGGCACCGGCCACGACGGCTGCCAGACCTGCGCCCCCTCGGCGCGTCCCTGCTCCACCAGTGAGCGAATGCGCTCGAGCTGCACGGGCGCGACGATGGCGCCCATGTCCACGGCCTTGTCGAGCGGCGGCCCGAGCCGGAGCTTCTCCATCCGCGCGCGCAGCTTGGCGTACAGCGTCTCGGCGATCCCTTCCTGCACGAGCAGGCGCGAACCGGCGCAGCAGACCTGCCCCTGGTTGAACCAGATGGCGTCCACCACACCCTCGACCACGCCGTCGAGGTCGGCGTCCTCGAAGACGATGAACGGGCTCTTGCCGCCGAGTTCGAGCGAGAGCTTCTTGCCGCTCCCCGCCGTCGCCTTGCGGATGATCTTGCCCACCTCGGTGGAGCCCGTGAAGGCGATCTTGTCCACCTTCGGGTGGTTCACCAGCGCCGCACCGGTTTCACCGTCGCCGGTGATGATGTTCAGCACGCCCGCCGGCAGGCCGGCCTGGTGGGCGAACTCCGCGAACAGCAGCGCGGTGAGCGACGTGAACTCGGCGGGCTTCAGCACCACCGTGTTCCCGGCCGCGAGCGCCGGCGCGACCTTCCACGACAGCATCAGCAGCGGGAAGTTCCACGGGATGATCTGCCCGACCACGCCCACGGGGCCGTAGCCCGCAAACTCGGTGTCGGCCAGCTGGGCCCACCCCGCGTGGTGATAGAAGTGCCGGGCGACGAGCGGCACGTCCACGTCGCGCGTCTCGCGAATCGGCTTGCCGTTGTCGAGCGTTTCGAGCACGGCGAAAAGCCGCGCGTGCTTCTGCACCATGCGGGCGAGCGCGTACAGGTGCCGCGCGCGCGCGTGCGGCGCGAGCCGGCTCCACGCCGGGTACGCCTTGCGCGCCGCCGCCACGGCCGCGTCCACGTCCTTCGCCGTCCCCTGCGACACGCGCGCCAGCGACTTGCCCGTGGAGGGATCGAACGTCTCGAAGGTCTTCCCCACCTTCGTCCAGGTCCCGCCGATGAAGTGCCCGAACGCGTCGCCGTGCGCGGCGAGCCAGGCGCGCGCCGGCGCGTCGGCTTCGGGGGCTGGGCCGTACTCCATCGACTGGAACAGCTCGGCTACGGTCGCCATGGTCGTCAGGGCATCGGGTGGTGGTGCGCGGCGGCGTAGCGCCCCGTCACGAACATCTCGAGCTGGCGCTCGAGGTCGGTGAGCAGGCTGCTGGCGCCGAAACGGAACAGCGAGGGCTCGAGCCAGTCGCGGCCGAGCTCCTCATTCATGAGCATCAGGAATTCGAGCGCCTGCTTGGCCGTGCGGATGCCGCCGGCCGGCTTGTAGCCGATGGAGCAGCCGGTGCGCGCCTTGTACTCGCGAATCTGCCGCACCATCGCCAGCGAGACGGGGAGCGTGGCATTCACGCCTTCCTTGCCGGTGGACGTCTTGATGAAGTCGGCGCCGGCCTGCATGGCCACCCAACTGGCGCGCGCCACGTTCGTGAGCGTCGCCAGCTCGCCGGTGGCCAGGATCACCTTGAGGTGCGCGTCGCCGCAGGCGTCCCGGAACGTGCGCACCTCGTCGTAGAGCGCGTTCCACTGTCCGGTGAGGACGTGGCCGCGCGTGATGACGACGTCAATCTCGCGCGCCCCCGCCTGCACCGACGCGCCAATCTCCTCGACCCGCTGCTTGAACGGCGAGAGACCGGCCGGGAATCCGGTGGAGACCGCCGCCACCGGAATGCCGCTCCCTTCGAGCGCCTCGACCGCCGTCGGCACCATTTCGTGATAGACGCAGACGGCGGCCACCGTGGGGTGGAGCGCCGTCACGCCGAGCGCGTCCTCGAGGTCGGGGCGCAGCGGGTGGCGCGCCTTGGCGCAGAGCCGGCGCACGTTGCCGGGCGTGTCGTCCCCGCTGAGCGTCGTCAGGTCGATGAGCGTCAGGGCGCGCAGCAGCCACGCCGCCTGCCACTGCTTCTTCACGGTGCGGCGCGTCCCGATGGTCGCCGCGCGACGCTCGGCGGCGCTCTTGTTCACGCGAATGGCGCGCACCCGATCGAGATCGAGCGGCTCGCCCGGATTGCGCGGGAGCGCGCTCACGGCGCCCTCCGCGGCACGCCAGCCGGAGCGCCGCACAGCACGCCGTATCGCACGCCGTACCGCACGCCGCACCGCACGCCGCACCGCACGCGACGCGTCATCACGGGTGCAGCCTGTGCATCATGCGCGGGAACGCGATGCACTCGCGGATGTGGGGAATTCCGCAGATCCACGCCACGGTGCGCTCGAGCCCGAGGCCGAAGCCCGAGTGCACGAAGGTGCCGTACTTGCGCAGGTCGAGATACCAGCCATACGCCTCCATCGGCAGGCCTTCGTGCTTGATGCGCGCCACCAGCTTGTCGTGGTCGTCTTCGCGCTGCGACCCGCCGATCATCTCGCCGTAGCCGTCGTGCGCCAGCAGGTCGGCGCAGAGCACGGTGCGCGGATCGTCCGGGTTCTCCTTCATGTAGAAGGCCTTCGCCTCCTTGGGGTAGTTGCACACGAAGACCGGGCGGTCATAGTCCGCGACGAGCAGCGCCTCGTCTTCCGCGCCGAGGTCGTCGCCCCACGTGATGGCGCTCCCCTTCCGCTGCAGGATCTCGACGGCTGCCGTGTACGGGATGCGCGGGAACGGCGCCTTGACCGATTCGAGCCGCGTCGTGTCGCGCTCGAGTTCCTTGAGCTCCGCGGCGCGCCGGGTGAGGACGCGCTCGACGATGTAGCAGACGAACTCCTCCTGGAGGTCCTGGTTCATCGCCTGATCGTACCACGCCATCTCCGGCTCGATCATCCAGAACTCGGTGAGGTGGCGGCGCGTCTTGGACTTCTCGGCGCGGAACGTCGGGCCGAACGTATAGATGCGCCCGAACGCGGCCGCGGCAGCCTCGCCGTACAGCTGGCCGGTCTGCGCCAGGAACGCGTTCCCTTCGTCGAAGTACTCCGTGGAGAACATCCCCGACCGCTCACCCTGCGCCGCGGTGAGGATGGGCGTGTCCACGTGCAGGAACCCGCGTTCGTAGAAGAAGTCGTGGATCGCCTGCTCCACCTCGTGGCGGACTCGGGCGATGGCCAGCTGCTTCGGCGAGCGCAGCCACAGGTGCCGGTTGTCGAGCAGGAAGTCGATGCCGTGCTCCTTGGGCTGGATCGGATAGTCGAGCGGGCTCGCCCCCACGATGGCAAGCGACGTCACGCCCAGCTCGAAGCCGCCCGGCGCGCGGTCGTCGGCGCGCACCTCACCGGTGACGGCGACGCTCGTCTCGAGCGTCAGTTCGGCGAAGCGCGCCCAGTCCTCCTCGGAGAGCTGCTTCTTGACGAGGACGCACTGCAGGATGCCGCTGCCGTCGCGCATCACGATGAAGGCGACCTTGCCGGACGAGCGCAGGTGGGTGACCCATCCGCGCACGGTCACGGTCTGGCCGGTGTGCTTCGAGAGTTCGTCGATTCGCGAAAACGTCTGACTCACGCGATTACTTCCCCTGGTAGCTGATGCGGTACACGGTGCCGCTCAGGTCGTCAGTGATGTAGATGGAACCGTCGGGGGCCTGGGCGATGCCCGTTGGCCGGTGATTGCGCACGCCGGCTGCGGGAGGCCCGGCCGCGCGGTTGCCCTTGAATGCCTCGGACGCGAAGCCGTCCGCGAACGTGCGGGCCGCGCCGGCCGCCTTGCCACGCCGCAGCGGAACGAACGACACCTTGAAGCCGTCCTGCACCAGCGGCGCACGATTCCATGACCCGTGGAAGACGACGAACGCGCCGTTGCGATACGCCGAGGGAAACGACCGACCGGTGTAGAAGAGGAGCGCGTTCGGCGCCCAATGCCCCGGGAAGGCGTAGACGGCCGGCTTCTTGGTGGCGCAACGCCCCACCTGCTTGCCGTCGCCGCCGTACTCTGGCGCGAGCACGAGCTTCTTCTCTTCCATCGAATGGTAGCAGTAGGGCCAGCCGAAATCGTCGCCCTCCCGGATCCGCAGCAACTCCTCGCCGGGATTCTCGGCATTGTAGGCGTCGCTGAAGCCCCAGTTCATGGCGAGCTGGTCGCGGCCGTGCATCACTGCCCACAGCTCGCCGGCCGGCTCGTTCCAGGCCAGCGCCACGGCGTTCCGGATACCCGAGGCAAACCGGCGTCCGTCGGCCATGGTCTGGCCCGGCCGGTGCGCGTCGAAGCGCCAGATGCCCGCCCGGCCCTCGAGCTCGATACAGGGATCGACGCCCATGGACCTGGTCTGCCGATCGGCTGCCTGGCACGAGTTGCTCCGCGACCCGACGTTGAGGTACAGCACCCTGCCGCGCACCACGAAGTTGTAGGCCGTGTGCCCGCCCGTCGGCAGGTTTCCAAGGATGGTATCCACCGCACCCAGCACCGTGTCGCCGACGGCGAACCGGTAACGCACCACGTTGTTGCGGTCGGTGGCCCAGAGGTAGCCGTCGGCAACGGCGATGCCCGTGCCGCCGCGCCCGCCGAGCCTGCGCACGAGGTCCGCCTTGCCGTCGCCGTTCGTGTCGCGCAGGAGGACGAGCCCGCCGCCGGGGCCGCTGCCGGTGCCGCTTTCGGCCCCGCCACGCGACGGATTGGCGTTGATGAGCACGTCGCCGTTGGACGCCACGACGACATGGCGCGCCGCGCCAAGGCGGTCGGCGACGACCTGCGCACAGAAGCCGGCCGGCACGGTGAGTCCGGCATCGCAGGCGGGCGCCTGCGCCGGCAACGCGGACGCGGCGGCGAGAGCCGCCGCGCACAGCGACAGGCGGAGCAGAACGGAGGGGCGCGTTTCGGGCACGGCGTCTGGACCGAGGGTCAGGAGCGGGGGTAGCAGAAGGGGCATGGTTGGCAGACCACCCTTGCCCCTCGACGCAATCAATATAGTATCAGCGGCGCTGGACCGAGATCATCACTTCCCGCCGGAGCACCCCCGCATGAGGCACCCCGTGGCAGCACGCATCGCGACCCTCGCCGTGGCCTCGCTGGCCGGCGTGGGGATCGCCCATTCCGACTCGTCGGCGCGCGGCGTCCCGCGCCAGGACAAGCTCTCGATCGGCGTCGAAGCCGAGCAGATCGGCCGCAACCGCGTGAAGATCACGGTCACCGGGAAGAAGTTCACCCCCGATGGTCCCGTCTTCATCGTGACGAGCGCGCTGCCGGGCACCGCGATGGAGCTCGACCTCGGACGCATCGTGGCCGACAAGGACGGCAAGATCTCGCTCAAGAAGGACGACCTCGAGTGCTCGACGCCGGTGCAGGAAGATGCGGCGCGTCCCGTCTTCGTGACCATCACCGACTCGACGACGAACCGGAAGGCGCGCCAGCGCGTCGAGGGAACGGCCTGGCTCTGCCGATAGCCCGGCGCGTTCGCCGCGGGCGCTAGGGCGCGTTGATGGCCGCGCTCGCCGCGGCGAGCAGCTCCGCGGGACTGAACGGCTTGGCAAGGAACGGCACGTTGGCCAGTGCAGCAGCCGCCCGCGAGTCCTGCGCGTAGCCGGACATCATGAGGACCCGCGTGCGCGGACGCTCCGCGAGGATCTGGCGGGCGAGTTCGAGGCCGCCGAGTCGCGGCATGACGACGTCCGCCACCAGCAGGTCGATGGGCCCGGCGTGTGCCCGCGATTCCTCCAGCGCCCCAGCGCCGTCTGGTGCCACGAGCACGCGATAGCCGGCGCTCTGGAGCACCCGCTCGGCAAGCTGGCGCAACCCGGCGTCATCTTCGGCGAGCAGCACGGTACGCCCGACCGCGCCCGGCGCCCCGGCGAGCGCCTGCTCCA
>JACREJ010000054.1 GCA_016218305.1 Gemmatimonadota bacterium
TCCCATCTCCCATCTCCCATCTGCCCGTTATGACTTCCTACCCCCCGCCGCGCAAACGCCTCGGCCAGCATTTCCTGACCGATCCGCGCATCCTTGGGCGGATCGTGGACGCACTGGCGCCGTCGTCAGACGAGACGGTCATCGAGATCGGGCCGGGGCGGGGGGCGCTCACCGACGTGCTGATGCAGCGCGCCGGGCGCGTGATCGCCATCGAGGTGGACCGCGACCTCGCGCCGCGGCTGCGCGAGCGCTACGCGGAGGACGCGCGGCTGACCGTCATCGAGAATGACGTGCTCAAGGTCGATTTCGGCGAGGTCACGGGCGGCCCGTACCTGGTGGCGGGGAACGTGCCGTACAACATCACGACCCCGATCATGTTCCACGCGCTCAAGCGTCCGCGTCCGCTCCGCGCGGTCTACCTGGTGCAGCGCGAGGTCGCCGAGCGGGTGGTGGCGCCGCCGGGGAGCGAGTCGTACGGCGCGCTCTCGGTGAACGTGCAGTCGGTGGCCGTTCCGGAACTCGTGTTCAAGGTGCCGGCCGGGGCGTTCCAGCCGCCGCCCAAGGTGGAGAGTGCGGTGCTGCGCATCACGCCGCGCGCCGATCCGGTGCTCGCCGCGCACGAGGAGGAGGCGTACCGCACGCTCGTGCAGGCCGCGTTCGGCCTGCGGCGCAAGCAGCTCCGGCGCGTCGTGCGCACGGTGTGCAACCTCGGCGCGGAGGCGGCGGACTTGGTGGTGAACGCCGCGGGGCTGGATCCCGAGGCGAGGCCCGAGGTGCTGACGCCGGAAGACTTCGCGCGGCTGCTGCGGGCGAGTCGAACGGCGGATTGAGGATTTGGATCTCGGATGGGGATTGAGGATTGGGATTGAGGATTGGGATTGAGGATTGGGAGCTACGATGACTGCTTCAATCGCCAATCCGATTCCGTAATCCAGTTCCTCAATCCAGTTCCGGATTCCAAATCCTCAATCGCCGTTCATCGCGCCGCCAACGCATGCGACAGCGCCTCGAGCTCCAGCGGCACATTCATTCGCCGCACGGTGACGTGCTCGGGGAGCGTGAGGGGCGCGGTGGAAAAGTCGAGGATGGCCCGCACGCCGGCCTTGGCGAGACGCGCGGCGACGCCCTGCGCCTGATCTGACGGGACGGCGAGCACCGCGATGTGCGCGTGCAGCCGCCGCACGTCGGCCTCGAGATGCCTGACGTCGGCGATGGTCAGGTCGTCGAGCGCCTGTCCCACGCGGCGCGGGTCCGCATCGAAAATGGCGACCACGTGGAAGCCGCGTTCGCGGAGGCCGTAGTAGCCCGCCATCGCGGATCCGATCCGCCCGGCGCCGACGATCACCACGTGCCAGACGCGGTCGAGGCCGAGAATCTCGCGAATGTGCGCGGTGAGATCGTGCGTGGAGTAGCCGATGCCGCGCTTGCCGAACGAGCCGAAGAACGAGAGGTCCTTGCGGACCTGGGCCGACGTCGTGCCGCCGCTACGCGCCAACTCGCCGCTCGAGATGGTGGAGCGCCCCGCCTTTTCGAAGTCCTCGAGAAAGCGCAGGTAGAGCGAGAGCCGGCGGACGGTTGGTTCAGCGATCTTTTTCACAGGAGACGGTGCTTGTGAAATCGTTCACAATCTAGAATGGGGCACGGCGGAGTGGTACCGTTCAGGCATGCAGGCGTTCGCCAATTGCCGCTTCGTCGTTGTGGACGTCGAGACCACCGGGACCAGCCACGGACGCGGCGACCGGGTGACGGAAGTGGCGGCGGTGGTCGTGGAGCAGGGGGCGATCACTGACGGATTCCAGACGCTGGTGAATCCGCGGCGCCCGATTCCGTGGCGCGTGACCGCGCTCACCGGGATCTCGGACGCGATGGTTGCCCACGCGCCGCCGTTCGCGGACGTTGCCGCCGACCTCGCGCGCGTGCTGGCCGACCGGACGTTCGTGGCGCACAACGCGCCCTTTGACTGGGGCTTCCTCGGGATGGAATTCGCGCGGGCCGGACTGCCCGAGGCCCTGCAGGGGACTCCGCTGTGCACGGTGCGCCTCGCCCGCCGCCTGCTGGCGCACTTGCCGCGGCGGAACCTCGACTCGGTGGCGATGCACTACGGCGTGCACATCGAGAGCCGCCACCGCGCCCTCGGCGACGCGCGCGCCACGGCGCTGGTGCTGAAGGGGCTGCTGCACGACCTGGAGCGTCAGGGCGTGGACTCGATGGATGCGCTCCAGGAGTGGATGGCGCGGCGGGCAGTGGTCAGGAAGCGGCGCACGGCGATGCCACGGTGGGCGGATGATAGGGGGTTGGGGGAAGGGGCATAGGGAGGGGAAGAGGACGAGTGCAGGGGCTCAGGAGGGGGGAGGAGTGGAGCGATGGGCATTGAGGGAGGGGGCCTTCGTGAACGCCGCAGGCCGCCTCCCTCCTCACTCCAAACTCCACTCCTCTCTCCTACTGAGCCCCTGCACTCCTCCTCCTCCTGTATAAATTGCCCGCATGACTCCTCCCACTCCTCTCGTCCAATCCCGTACCATCGGCCGGTTTTCCGTCCACGCCCTCCAGGCCGGCGGGCAGATGCTCGACGGCGGTGCGATGTTCGGCGTGGTGCCCAAGCCGCTGTGGGAGAAGAAGATTCCCGCCGACGCGCGCAACCGGATTCCCATGGGCATGCGGTGCCTGCTCATCGAACACGAGTCGGGGCTGGTGCTCATCGACACGGGGGCGGGGAACAAGGAGACGCAGAAGTTCCTCGACATCTACGGCATCGAGAACGACGGCAGCGGCCAGCGCACGATGCTCGAACTGGCGATCATCGCCGCCGGCTTCCGGCCCGCGGACATCTCGCTGGTCATCAACACGCACCTGCACTTCGATCATGCCGGCGGCAACACGGCGGTCGAGGCGGATGGCCGCGTGGTGAGTGCGTTCCCCAATGCGCGGTTCGTGGTGCAGGCAGGCGAGGCGCACTACGCGCTGCACACCAACGAGCGCACGGCCGCCTCGTACTTCCCGCGCAATTGGGAGCCGATCCGCGAACTCGGCCGGCTCGACCTGGTGGAGGGGGCGACCGAGATCGTGAAGGGCATACGCACGCTCCCGACGCCGGGGCACACGCCGCACCACCAGAGCATCCTGATCGACGGCGGCAGCGAGATGGCCTGCTACCTGGGCGACGTGATCCCGACCCATATCCACATGCCGCTGCCCTGGATCATGGGCTACGACGTGGAGCCGCTGCGGACGCTGGAGTCGAAGCGCGCGCTGCTCGCAACGGCGGTGGCGGAGAAGTGGCTGTTGATCTTCGAGCATGACGCAGCCGTGGCGTGGGGATACGCGGGGCATGATGGGAAGAACTACTACTGCGAGACTGCCCAGTAAGGGGAGGAGTGCAGGGGTTTGGAAGGAGGGAGGAGTGGAGTGTGGAGGGACGGGAGAGGGGGCCCGCGGAGCACGCCGGCCTCCTCTCTGTGCACCCATCGCTCCACTCCTCCCCCCTTCCAAGCCCCTGCACCCCTCCTCCAACCCAGCAAGTCGCGCTCGCACACCGACTTACCCCCGTTGACTTCCCCCTCGAGGGTGACTAGGTTCAATGGACAACCAGAAAAGTGGGCGAGCGAATGCGCGCCCCACCCGTCCGCCACCGGTGAACCTGCCGCGTGTGCTACCGGCGTCCCGAGAGCAGCAGCGAGCACCGTGACGGTGCGCGTTTTGCTGTCTATGCGCGGATCCGGCACCAACGGGTTCGCGTTTTTGTTTTCTCCGTCTCGAGGTACCGAGTCATTCAGGATACCACCAAGCGGCCGCCGCGCGTCAACCGGCAGATTCGCATCAGCCCAGTGCGCGTGATCGGGGCCGATGGCTCACAGCTTGGCATCATGGAAGTGGACGCGGCTCTCGCGTCCGCGGTGGAGCAGGGGTTCGATCTCGTGGAAGTGGCCCCGCTCGCCCGACCGCCGGTGGTCCGCATCATGGACTACGGCAAGTACAAGTTCGAGATGGCCAAGCAGGCGCGGCAGGCGAAGAAGAAGCAGCACGTGATCCTCCTCAAGGAAGTGAAGTACCGTCCCGGCATCGAGGACCACGATTTCGACACCAAGACGCGCCACGCGCGACGGTTCCTTGGTGACGGCAACAAGGTGAAGGTGACGTTGATGTTCCGCGGACGGCAGATCGCGCATCCCGAGCTGGGACGGGCGGTGGTCGACCGAGTGGCAGCCGAACTTGCAGACGTGGCAAAGGTGGAAGTGGATGCCCGGCTCGAAGGCAAGTCGATGACCATGATTCTCACGCCTAAGTAAACGAGGCAGGCATATGCCGAAGATGAAGCGACACTCAGGGGCGAAGAAGCGCTTTTCCGTCACGGGGACGGGGAAGGTGCGCCGCCTGAAGGCCTACAAGAGCCACATCCTGACCAAGAAGACCGCCAAGCGGAAGCGCAACCTGCGTCGCGCCGCGATCGTCGCCACGAACGGCGAGGCGAAGAACATCAAGCGCCTGCTGTCGGCGTAAGGAGAGACCATGCCCCGCGTAAAGAGCAATCCGGTTCGCCTGCGCCGCAAGAAGCAGGTGATGAAGGCGGCCAAGGGTTACTACGGCGCCCGCAGCAAGCTGTGGGGACCGGCCAAGGAGTCCGTGGAGCGCGCCTGGCGCTACGCGTACCGCGACCGCAAGAACAAGAAGCGCGAGTTCCGCCGCCTGTGGGTCATCCGCATCAACGCGGGCGCCCACCTCAACGGCATGAACTACTCGACGTTCATCAACGGGCTCATGAAGGCCGGCATCGAGATCGATCGCAAGATCCTCTCCGATATCGCCATTCAGGATCCGGCGGCGTTTACCGCGCTCGCCGACAAGGCCCGCGCCGCGCTGACCGCCGCGTAACCGGCGACGGCAGCATCCAACGGCAGGAGGCCTTCTCGGCTTCCTGCCGTTTTGGTTTTGCGAGGCGGAGGGTACTGCGAACTGCCTTGCCGCGGATTACGCGGATCGGGGGCGGATGGACACGGATCCTGCCTTAGAGGGTTTCCTCCAAGCAGGATCCGCGGTTCTCCGTCCGGTTCCGTGACATCCGTGGTATGCCGTGAGACGTGTTTCGAAGCGACGCCAGCGCGCAGGGTCGAATCGTCCGCTCAGCCGAGCTTGGCCGTGACCTCTTCCAGCTGCTTCTCGAGCTGCCGCACCCGCACGATGAGATCCGGCAGCTGCTGCACGCCGAGCCATTGGCGCTTGGCCTGCTTCTCAGGAACCGCCGGGTAGCCGAGCACGGTCTGGCCGTCGGACTGATCCTTGATGACTCCTGACTTCCCGCCGACGGTGACCTGATGGCCGATCTTCAGATGACCGGAGACGCCCGACTGGGAGGCGATCACGCAGTAGTTGCCGAACTGCGTGCTTCCGGCAAAACCGCACTGGCCCATGATGAGGCAATGCTCGCCGAACACCACGTTGTGCGCGATGTGCACCAGGTTGTCGATCTTCGTCCCGCTGCCGATCACGGTGGAGCCGAGGGCGGCGCGGTCGATGGCGCAGTTGGCGCCGATCTCCACGTCGTCGCCGATGGTCACGTTGCCGACCTGGAGCACCTTGCGATGGCGGCCCTGATCGAAGACGTAGCCGTAGCCGTCGGAGCCGATGACGGTGCCCCCATGGATGGCCACACGATGGCCGATCTGGGTGCGCTCGTAGAGCACCACGTGCGGGAAGAGCCGGACGTCGTCGCCGAGCTGGCAGTCGCGGCCGATGTGGTTGCCGCCGAGCAGGGCGGTGCGGGCGCCGATCGTCACGCCCTCGCCGATGACGCAGGCGGGACCGATGTGCGCCGTGGCGTCCACGCGGGCGGTTGGCGCGATCACCGCGCTGGGGTGCACGCCGGCGGGGTACTCCTCCGGCGGGAAGAACAGCGGCAGCACCCGGGCTGCCGCCACCCGCGCGTTCTTGACGCGGATGAGGACCTTGCTGTTCGAGGTGACGGTGCCAGAGACCAGGATGGCGGAGGCCGCGCTGGCGTCCGCCGCGGCGAAGTGGGCGTCCTTCTCGGCGAACGTCAGGTCGCCGGGGCTGGCCCGCTCGGCGGAACTGAAGCCGCTGAGCGCGACGGTGCCGTCGCCGATGATCTCGCCGTCGAGCAGTTCAGCGATGTGGGCCGCTGTGTAGTTCATGGGGGTCTTCTGGAAGGGTGTTTCGCCAACGCACGGGCCGGCCACGCGCGCCGCGCGCCGCCGCAGGAGCATACCATGGCGCGGGTGCGCCGATCCCGCAACGATCGCTTCGCGCGTTCGCTCCGTATTCGCTCGGGCGCGCCGCACCGACGGAGTCTGTCTCGCTCAATTTTCGGGCCTGACTGGATTTGCGTGCGCGCGCCGCACCGGCGGGGTCTGTGTCGCTCAATTTTCGGGCCTGACTGGCGCGCTGCGCGCGCCTTTGTATCCCTCAAGTATTCGCGAACA
>JACREJ010000057.1 GCA_016218305.1 Gemmatimonadota bacterium
GCGGGTGGGCGCGGGTGGGCGCGGGTGGGCGCGGGTGGGCGCGGGCGAGGGCGGGCCGCTGCAGCTCGGCGCCGTCGGGACGGGGGAGTCGCGGCGGGAGCGCTACTCCGGGGCGATCTCGATGTCCACGGCGTGGTCCTTCTTGACCTTGTTGCCGGCGAACTCGATGGCGGTGCGGATCTGCGCCACATGCTCGCGATACGTGCGCAGCTTCACCTGGTCGCCGCCGCCGCGCCCGGCCACGAGAATCATCGTTGAGACCTGGTCGGCGATCATGCCGAACTGCCCCTTGAGCTGCCCAACGAGGGGCGCCGCCAGCCGCTTAAGCTGCATCGGCATCACGCCGAGCGGCTTGTTGTTCTTCATTTCCATCGCCATGCGCTCGACAAGGCCGTGAATGGTCTGAAGCGTGACGAGCGCTTCTTCGAGCGTCTTCATCTTCTGCGTGCCAGCGCCGTCGAGTTTCGTGGAAGCCATATGGATACCAGGGAGGCAGAGTACTACGGAGTGAGACAGAGTACGGCTGTTCAATAGTACAACGGCGCGCGGCGCGGCGGGTCAGGCAAACGCCGCACGTGAACTCCCCGCCGCGCAACCGCCGTTCTCTGCCGTACCCAGTCGTAATCCGTCCCTACACCATCTTCGCCGGATCCAGCGCCTCATCCAACTGCGCCCGCGTCATCAGCTTGCGCTCGAGCACGAGTTCCTTCAGCCCGCGCCCGGTCTTCAGCGCCTCGGCGGCAACGGCGGTGGCATTCTCGTAGCCGATGATCGGTACGAGGGCGGTGACCACCCCCACCGACCGCTCCATGAAGTAGTCGAGCCGCTCCGGATTCGCCGTGATCCCCTCGATGCACCGTGTGCGCAGCATATGCACCGCGGCGGTCATCGTGCGGATGTTGTAGAGCAGGCGGAACGCAATGATGGGTTCGAAGACGTTGAGCTGCAGTTGGCCCCCTTCGGCGGCCATCGTCACCGTCATGTCGCCCCCCACGACGTCGAAGCAGACCTGGTTCACCGCCTCGGGGATGACCGGGTTCACCTTGCCGGGCATGATGCTCGAGCCGGGCTGCATGGGCGGGAGGTTGATTTCGCCGAGCCCGGTGCGGGGGCCCGACGACAGCAGGCGGAGGTCGTTGCACACCTTGCTCAGCTTCACGGCGCAGCGCTTGAGCACGCCGGAGAGCTGCACGAACGCGCCGGTGTCGGACGTCGCCTCCACCAGGTCGGGGGCGGTGATCAGCGTGAGCCCCGTGACGGCGCTCAGGTGCTGGCGCACCGCCTCGGGGTAGCCGGCGGGGGCGTTGATCCGCGTGCCGATCGCGGTGGCTCCCATGTTGATTTCGCGGATCAGCGCCTGCGCCTCGCCCAACCGGTCGATGTCCTCGGCGATGGTGTGGCCGAACGCGGCAAACTCCTGGCCGAGCGTCATGGGGACGGCGTCCTGCAGCTGCGTGCGTCCCATCTTCACCAATTCCCTGAACTCCTCCCCCTTGCTGAGGAAGGCCGCGACGAGCTCGCCCATCGCCTCGCGGAGCCCGTTGATGCTGGTGTGGAGCGCGAGCTTCACCGCCGTGGGATAGACGTCGTTGGTGCTCTGTGACCGGTTGACGTGGTTGTTGGGGTGGCAGTGGTCGTACTCCCCGCGCTGGTGTCCCAGCAGTTCGAGGGCGCGGTTGGCGATGACCTCGTTGGCGTTCATGTTGGTCGAAGTGCCGGCGCCGCCCTGGATCATGTCCACCAGGAAGTGCTCGTGATGCCGGCCGTGCTGCACCTCGCGCGACGCGCGCACGATGGCGTCGGTGAGGGCGGGGTCGAGCAGGCCGAGGTCGCGGTTGGCGAGGGCCGCCGCCTCCTTGACCTGGGCGAGCGCCACGACGAGGGCGGAGAACTCCCGCAGCGGGATGCCGGTGAGGGGGAAGTTCTCGAGCGCGCGCAGCGTCTGGACGCCGTAGAGCGCCGCCGCCGGCACGTCCCGATCGCCCAGCAGGTCGTGCTCGGTGCGCGCGGCGCCGCCGAAGAAGCCGGTGGCGCGCCCGTGCCCGACGAGCGTGGCGCTGGCCACGTTGAGGCGGTGGGCGATGGACCGCGCCGCCTGCGAAAGCAGGGCGGCGTGGAGCTGCGGCGCATCCTTGAGCAGTGGGGCGAGCGCCGACTTCCGGAAGAGCACCACCTCAGTCTTCTCGAGCGCGAGGCCGGTGGTGCCGTGGTGGGTGTCGTCGAGCAGGATGCCCTCGCCGACCACCTCGCCCGCACCGAGCGTGGCGAGGCGCGTGACGATCCCACCCTGCGCCTTGTCGATGGCGATGGCGCCTGAAAGGACGACGGCGAAGAAGGAGCGAGGGTCGCCCTCGGCAAAGAGGTTCGTGCCTTCTTCAAACGACGCCTTCGTGCCGGCCTCCGCGAGCTTCCGGAGGAGGGGCTCGGAGAGGTCGGCGAAGAAGGAGATGGACTTCAGCTGGGACTGAATGGGCATGGGGATTACGGAGTGGGAGCTCGATACAGAGAGTTCGGATTGGGAGCTCGGATTGGGATGGCGATTTGGATCGGCGATTTGGATCGGCGATATGGATCGGCGATATGGATCGGCGAATTGGATCGGCGATATGGATCGGCGAATTGGATCGGTGATGTGGATTCGCGATGCGATTCCTGACGCCTCAATTCTGGAGATCGGACAGCCCCCCCGACAGGAGACGGGCGCGGCGGGCCATCGCCATCCCGGTCGCAAATCCACATCGGATATCCGTATCGCCAATCCCTATCCGAGCTCCCAATCCCCAATCAAGTTAATGCACCCCTCTTCCCCGACTGCCGATGCTCGATCGCCGCTCCTTCCTCGAGAAATCCGCCCTCCTCTCCGCCATGGGCTTCATGCCGCGCGCCCTGTCGGCGGAGGAACTTGAACGCGAGCTCACCGGGGCGACGCTTGGCACGACGCCGGGATTCCGCGGCCGGCCCTGCGTGGTGTCGAGCGCCAACGGCATCAAGGGCGTGAAGGTGGCGTACGACCAGATCGCGGGCGGCACCGACACGCTGGACGCGATCATCGCCGGGGTGAACCTCGTGGAACTCGACCCGAACGACCAGTCGGTCGGGCTCGGCGGGCTCCCCAACGAGGAGGGGGTGGTGCAGCTCGACGCGAGCTGCATGCACGGGCCGACGCGTCGCGCCGGAGCGGTGGGGTGCCTCGAGGAGATCGCCACGCCATCGCTCGTGGCCAAGGCGGTCATGGACTACACGACGCACGTCCTGCTCGTCGGGGCGGGCGCCAAGAAGTTCGCGACGGCGATGGGTTTCAAGACGCAGAACCTGCTGACCGAGAAGAGCCGCCAGGACTGGCTGCGCTGGAAATCGCGCCTGAACAGGAACGACAACTGGCTGGACCATGACGACGACGTGAAGATCAACTGGACGCACGGCACCATCAACATGAACGCGGTGAGCGCGGCGGGTGACGTGAGCTCGGTGACGACGACGAGCGGCCTGGCCTGGAAACTCGACGGACGGCTGGGCGACTCGCCCATCCACGGCGCGGGGCAGTACACCGACAACGCCGTGGGCGCGGCCGGCAGCACGGGCCTCGGCGAGATGAACATCAAGACCTGCGGCGGCTTCCTCACGGTGGAGTTCATGCGCAACGGCGCCACGCCCGAGCAGGCGGCGCTGAAGACGCTGGAGCGCATGGTGCACATGACCGAGCCGCGCCTGCTCGACGACCGGGGGCGGCCGCGCTACGACATCCAGGTGTACGCGGTGGCGAAGGACGGGCGCTACGGCGGCGCCGGCATGTATGAAGGCGCCTCCTTCGCGGTCTGCGACGACACGGGCCCCCGCCTCGAGAAGTGCGCCTACCTCTTCAAGGCCGCGGACCGGGCGCGCTGAGATGCGTCATCTGCGCGACGAACTGAGCACGATCAGCCGGCGTGTCGTGACGCCGGTGGCGGTGCTCTTCGTCACGTACCTGGTGGGCATCGCGGGATACAAGTGGATCGGCGGCGGCGACGCCACCTGGATGGACGCGCTGTACATGACCACGATCACCCTGACCACTACGGGATATCGTGAGGTCATTGACATCACGACGCACCCCGGGGCGATGGGCTTCACCATCGTGCTGCTGCTGTTCGGCGCGACGGCGGTGGTGGTGACGGGGTCGATGATCACGGCCTACGTGGTGGAAGGCGACCTGACGGCGGGGTTCCGGAGGCGGCGGATGCAGCGAGTGATTGACGCGATGCGCGCGCACACGATCGTGTGCGGCGCCGGGCAGACGGGAACGGCGGTCGTGAGCGAGCTGGTGGCGACCGAACGCCCCGTGATCGCCATCGAGAGCAGCGCCGAACGCGCGGCGGTGTTCGAGCGCCAGTTTCCCGGTGTGCCGGTGCTCGTCGGCGACTGCACGGACGACGAAGTGCTGACGCAGGCGGGAATCTCGCGGGCGGCGGGCGTCGTGGTCTGCACGGACGACGACAAGGTGGCGCTCGTGACGACGGTGCTGGCGCGACAACTGGCGCCCAAGGTGCGCCTGGTCGCGCGCGCCTCGGACGAGCGTGCGGCGGCGCGCCTGCGCCAGAGCGGCGCCGACGCGGCGGTCTCGCCCGGCCGGATTGGCGGCATGCGCATGGCGAGCGAACTGCTGCGGCCCAGCGTGGTGACCTTCCTCGACCAGATGCTGCGCGACGAGAACCGCAACCTGCGCATCGAAGAGGTGCGCGTGGAGCAGGGAAGCGCGCTCGACGGGCACAAGGTGGACTCGCTGCGCCTGCACGAGTACGGCACGGGCCTGCTTCTGCTGGCCCTGCGCTCGCGCGACGGCGGCTACGTCTTCAACCCGCCGGCCGCGACGGCGGTGAACGGCGGCTGCCACCTCATCGTGATGGGCGACCCGGCTTCCGTGAGCCACCTGCAGAGCGTGGGCGCGGCGTCGGCGCAGGGCTGAGGCCGCCGCCAGCCCCCCGCGCGCGGCGTGCGCTTGGTCCCCCGTTCCAGTGGGGCTAGATTTCGCTGATCCCCTGAGGCCCACGTCTGTCCGGCGGGTCGTCCCGGGGCGTCGAGTTCCACCCCCACAACAAGCCGATGACCGTTCCCCATCCGCCGGCCGGCTCCGAGGAGCCCGTCGGTTACGACCCGACCGCCGTGGAGTCCAAGTGGCGCGCCCGCTGGGCGGAGCGCGGCACCAACGCCACCGACCTCAACGGTGCGCGTCCGTTCTACCAGCTGATGATGTTCCCCTACCCGTCGGCGGAAGGGCTGCATATCGGCAACCTCTACGCGTTCACGGGGAACGACATCCACGGACGGTTCCAGCGGCTGCAGGGGCACACGGTGCTCGAGCCGCTGGGGTACGACGCATTCGGCATCCACTCGGAGAATTTCGCGCTCAAGATGGGCGTGCACCCGATGGAGCTGATTCCGCGCAACGTCGCGAACTTCCGCCGCCAGCTCGATCGCGCCGGGCTCATGGTCGACTGGCGTCGCGCGGTGGACACCACCGACCCGGCCTACTACAAGTGGACGCAGTGGGTCTTCCTGAAGCTCTATGAGCGCGGACTGGCCTACAAGAAGAACGCGGCGGTCAACTGGTGCCCGTCGTGCAAGACCGTGCTCGCCAACGAGCAGGTGGTCGCCGGCGCCTGTGAGCGCTGCGGCACGGTCGTGGAGCAGCGCGCGCTGGAACAGTGGTTCTTCCGCATCACCAATTACGCCGAGCGCCTGCTCAAGAACCTCGACTGGATCGACTGGTCCGACAGCACGCGCACGGCGCAGCGCAATTGGCTGGGGCGCAGCGAAGGGGCCGAGCTGCGCTTCCGCGTGCTCGATCCGCTGACCGACGCCGGGAGCGCCGGCGTCATGGTGTCGCAGGAAATCACGAGCGGCTCCACCGTGATCCCGGTCTTCACCACGCGCCCCGACACGATCTTCGGCGCGACCTACCTGGTGCTGGCGCCGGAGCATCCGGCGGTGGAGCAGGTGACGACGCCCGACCAGCGGGCCGCCGTGGAGGCGTATCGCGAGGCGGCGCGCATGCAGGACCTCGTGAGCCGGCAGGTCAGCAAGGAGAAGACCGGCGTCTTCACGGGCGCGTATGCGGTGAACCCGGCCAACGGCGACATGATCCCGGTCTGGATCGCGGATTACGTGCTGATGGGCTACGGCACCGGCGCCATCATGGCCGTGCCCGGCCACGACGAGCGCGACTTCGAGTTCGCGCAGAAGTTCAAGCTGCCGATCGTCCGCGTCGTCGCCGCGCCCGACGACCACGCGCACACGCCGCTGACCGCCGCGTACACGGACGACGCCGACGGCCGCCTGGTGAACAGCGACCGGTTCGACGGCCTGCCGGTGGCCGACGCGAAGCAGCAGGTGACGGCGTGGCTCACGGAACGCGGTGCGGCCAAGCCGGTGACGACGTTCCGCCTGCGCGACTGGTGCGTGTCACGCCAGCGCTATTGGGGACCGCCGATCCCGGTCATCTATTGCGATGCCTGCGGGACGGTGCCGGTGCCGGAGAAGGACCTGCCGGTGGTGCTGCCCAATGTGCCCGACTACAAGCCCGACGATTCGGGCGTGTCGCCGCTCGCGCGCCACGAGGCGTTCTATCACGTGCCGTGCCCGCAGTGCGGCAAGCGCGCCCGCCGCGAGACCGACGTTAGCGACACCTTCCTCGACAGCGCGTGGTACTTCCTGCGCTATCCGAGCGTGCCGAACGACGAGGTGCCGTTCGACGCGGCCATCACCAAGCGGTGGCTCCCCGTCTCGACGTACATCGGCGGCAACGAGCACGCGGTGCTGCACCTGCTGTATGCCCGCTTCATCAACATGGTGATGTTCGACGCCGGGCTGGTGCCGACCGAGGAACCGTTCGTGAAGTTCCGGGCGCACGGCATGATCATCCGCGACGGCGCCAAGATGTCGAAGTCGCGCGGCAACGTGGTGAACCCCGACGCCTACATGGACCAGTGGGGCGCCGACACCGTGCGCACCTACCTGATGTTCATCGGGCCGTACGAAGAGGGCGGCGACTTCCGCGACCAGTCGATCAGCGGCGTGCGGCGCTTCCTCGACCGGCTGTGGGCGAGCGTGCGCGACGCGCAGCGCACGGGGGAGCCCGATGGCGAGGTGATGCGCAAGCTGCACCAGACCATCAAGAAGGTGGGGAGCGACATCCCCGCGCTGAGCTACAACACCGCCATCGCGGCCATGATGGAGTACATGAACGCGCTGCGCCGCGGGGAGCGCGTGCCGCACGTGGCGGAGGTCACGCCGCTCGTCCCGCTGGTGGCGCCCTTCGCGCCGCATATCGCCGAGGAACTGTGGGAGATGCTGGGCGGCGCCGGCAGCGTGTTCGACGCCGGGTGGCCAGCCGCGGATGAGGCCCTGGCACGCGAGGATGCGCTGGAGCTGGTGGTCCAGGTGAACGGCAAGACGCGCGGCAAGGTGAGCGTGGCGCGCGACGTGGCGCAGGACGCGGCGTTCGCCGCGGTGCAGGGCGATGCCGTGCTGGCGAAGTTCCTGACCGGGGCGCCGAAGAAGGTGATCTTCGTGCCGGGACGGCTGATCAACATTGTGGTGTGAGCCTTACAGATACCGCGAAGGACGAAGGGCGCGAAGGGGCGCGAAGAAAACACGAGGCTACCGACAGCGCGCCACGCGGGTATCTGCGTGGCGCGCTGTCGTTGCCCAGGCTCTCCTTCGCGCTCCTTTGTGTCCTTTGTTCCTTCGTGGCATCAGTTGTCGTTCAAGCCCGCCCCAAGTGCACCGGCGCGCCGTCGGGATCGCCGGGATCGAAGCACGCGTCGCACATGCGGTTGAGCGCACGAAAGCGCAGGAGCTTCACCTCGCTCGACAGGAACCCGTCCTTCACGGGCTCCGCGTGCATCAGGTCGGTGGACAGGTACTTCTTGTTGTCGTCGCAGAGTACGGTCACCACCGTGGCGTCGCCGCCCATCTCGTCCTGCACCTGAAGCGCAGCGAGCAGGTTGCAGCCGCTCGAGATGCCAATGCCGATACCGAGCTCCGAAGCGAGGCGCTGTGCCATGATGATCGAGTCGCCGTCGTCGATGGCCACCACAGGGTCGAGCTGGTCGAGCTTCACGATGGGCGGGATGAACTCGTCGCTGATCCCCTGGATGCGGTGCTTGCCGACCTTGTATCCGGTGCTCATCGTCGGCGAGTTGGCAGGCTCCACGGGCACGAGCTTGATCTCCGGGTTTCGGTCGCGAAGAAAGCGACCGGTTCCCATGATGGTGCCACCGGTGCCCACGCCGGCCACGAACGCATCCGGCAGCAACCCACGCGCGCGCACCTGTGCCCAGATCTCGGGGCCCGTGGTCGCCTCGTGGGCAGCCGAGTTCTCCTCGTTGGCGAACTGGCGCGGCAGGAAGGCGCCGGGCGTCGCCGCCGCGAGCTCCTCGGAAAGCCGGATCGAGCCGAGGAACCCACCCTGCTCGTGCGACACGAGCCGCACCTCGGCACCGAACGACCTGATCAGCCGCTTGCGTTCCTCGCTCATCCAGTCGGGCATGAAGATCGTCACCGGGTGGCCCAGCGCGCGGCCGATCGCGGAAAAGGCAATGCCGGTGTTGCCGCTGGTGGCCTCGATGATCATCCCGCCGGGATGGAGCGCGCCCGTCTCGTAGCCGCGTCGCAGGATATGAAAGGCCATGCGGTCCTTGATGGACCCCGTGAAGTTCAGGTGCTCCGCCTTGGCATAGATGCGCCGCTTCCGGCCGCGGAACTCGCAGTCGATGGCGTAGAGCGGCGTGTTTCCCACGAGGTTGCGCAGCCCGTTGACGCGGTCGATGGCGGGTTGAATGGGATGAACCTGAACGGGCACGAGCGGCTCCAGGAGATCGGATGTGGCAGCGAACGGCGGCTCACGGAAACTCAGGGTCCCTGCCTGTCGGCGCAGTCAGTAAAAGTCGCCGCCACTGTAGGATAATCCTCGGCACGGCGCGATTGGGCGGTCCGGCACCCGCTTGCGGCGGGGGGCCCGGCGGCGGGGGTCCCGACCCCGGCGCCCCAGCCGAGGGAGTCGACGGACAGGGCTTTGGACGAGACCGAAAACCGACGGCAACCCTCGGCCACTCCACGGTGACAATTGGAGTGAACCCCAGTGAGACCCTGATCCAACCCGAGGCCCCAATGCGCCGCACCCTGATCGTTCTTGGCACCATCGTGCTCTCCGCGCCGCTCGGCGCGCAGCAGACACGCGTCTCTACCAGTGAAGCTCCGCACGTCGCCATTGCCGGCGGCAGCCGGGCGATGATCGGCATCTCCGCATCATCCGGCAGCAAGCGCGACACGCTGGGCGTGCTCATCGCCTCGATCACCGACGGCGGGCCGGCGGAGAAAGCCGGGCTGACCGAAGGGGACCGCATCCAGTCCATCAACGGCGTTTCGCTCCGCGTCAGCCGCGAGGACGCGGGCGACGACGAGATGGGCGGCATCATGCAGCGGCGACTGACCCGCGAACTCGGCAAGGTAAAGGCGGGCGACGAGGTGACGCTGCAGGTCTGGCACGACGGCGCCAGCCGGACGTACAAGATCAAGACCGTGGCCGCCGATGACCTGAACCCGCGCGTGCAGGCCAAGCTGCGTGCCGAGGAACGCGCCGTGATCGGCATCGGCTTTGGCCTGACGGGGAGCAAGCGCGACACCGCCGGCGTGTTCGTGAACTCGGTGACCGAGGATGGCCCGGCGGAGAAGGCGGGCATCGTCGAGGGCGACCGCATCGCGGCGATCAACGGGGTGTCGTTGAAGCTGTCGAAGGATGACCTGGAGGATGGGTGGGTGGCGAACTCGCGGCTCAACCGCCTGAGTCGCGAGGTGGCGAAGGCCAAGGCCGGAGACGCGGTGGAACTGACGGTCGTTTCGGGCGGGCGCTCGCGCACCGTGAAGGTGACGACGGTCAAGGCGTCGTCGCTGAAGGGTTCCAATGATCGCGGCTTTACGATCTTCCGTTCGCCCGATGCGGCCATGGCGCCCATGGCCCCGATGCCGCCGATGAGCTGGTCCACCCCCGCGCCGCCGAAGGCCCCGGCGGCGCCGCGGGCGCCGATCGTCCGATTCTACAATGACGGCAATGATGCGGAGGTGACCGTGCACCTCGACCAGGCGCGCAAGGAGATCGAGCGCGTGATGAAGACGGAAATGCCGAAGATCCGCCTGGAGACGCAGAAGGCGATTGAAGAGGCGCGGAAGGAGCTGCAAGAGGTGCGGGTCAGGCAGCTGCGCACGGTCAGGATGTAAGAGAGAAACAACAGAGAGACAACAGAGAAACAACAGAAAGACAACAGAGGGTGGCCCTCGCCGAGGGCCACCCTCTGTGTGTGGTTGTCACACGCCAGCGCACGCCGGAGTATTCTAGGTCACCATGAGCATCCGCTCTCGCCGCCTCATGCTCGCCTGCCTCGTTCTTCCCGCACTGCTCGGCTGCCTGTCGCTCGAGTCGCCGGCGGTTGCGCCGCTGCCGCCCGGCGGCACGCACGTGCTGTTCATCGGCAACAGTCTGACGTACGTCCACGATCTCCCCGACATCGTGGAACGGCTGGGCGCGCTGACGGGCGATACCATCCGGACGGCGACGCTGGCGAAGCCCAACTACGCGCTGCTCGACCACCTTGCCGACGGCGGGGCGAAGCCCATCATCCAGCGGGAACGCTGGAACGTGGTGGTGATGCAGCAGGGGTCGTCGGCGTTGACTGAGGGTCGGACCTGGCTTTACGCCGGGGTGGACAGTCTGGCGCCGTACATCCGCGCCGCGGGCGGCATACCGGCATTGTACGAAGTCTGGCCCACGGCGGACCGGGCCTTTGACGTGCCCAAGGTGCGCGAGTCGTACCTGACGGCGGCGCTGCGCGTGAACGGGCGGTTCTTCCCTGCAGGGACGGCGTGGCAGGAGGCGTGGAAGCGCGACTCCACCCTCGCGCTCTACGAGCCGGACGGACTGCACCCCAGCCGGACGGGGAGCTTCCTTGCCGCGCTCGTGATGTACGAGCAGCTCACGGGGAAGGACGCCCGCGCCCTGCCCGCCGTGGCGTATGCTGACGGCGGATCATTGGCGCTGTCGACGTCCACGATCCGCCTGCTGCAGGAAGCCGCACATGCGGCGAATGTGCGAGGAATGACAAGGTAGAGAAACAACAGACAGACAACAGAGAGACAACAGAGAAACAACAGAGGCTGGCCCCACCGTCAGGCCCTTCTGTTGTCTCTCTGTTGTCTGTCTGTTGTTTCTCTGTTGTTTCTCTTAAAACGCTGGTCCGAGCAGTACCGCGTTCATCACGACTCGGTCCAGTGCTCTCCACCACCCTCTGAACAGCGGGTCGTTGGCGAACATCACGAGGTGACCGCCGCCGACGCGCTCCTGCACCACGAGCGCCGTCCCCTTGAGCAGGCGCTCGGTGTTGTCGGGGAAGGTGAAGCCCGCGCGCTTGAGCGGTCCCGTCACCGGGAAGACGGCGACGTTGGAGCCTTCCTTGGAGAGCTTGATGAAGGCGTCGCCGTCCACGAGCACCGTCATGCGCTGCTTCTCGACGCCGAGCGTGAGCCAGTGCGTCATGTCGAAAACGGCGTCGAAATGCGAACCGGGCACCGGCGCCGGCACGTTAGGGTTTGCCGAGGGGCTCTTGATGGCGAGCAGGGAGTCGGTGGCCGCGGCAGGCGGCTCGTCCGCCTTCTTCGACTTGCCGGTGTCGTCGGCCGCGAGGATGCGGGCCGTCGTCAGTCCGACATCCTCGCGTGCCGCCCACGACGACGCGCGCCCCATCGTGATGAGCGTGCCGCCCCGCTCCATCCACGTCTTGAGCCCGGCACCGCGGCCCAACGCTCCGACGCCGCCGTCGGGGATGATGATCACGTTGTACGCTGACATGTCGCCGTTGAGCGAGGCAAGCGACACGGGTGTGAACTTGATGCCGTAGCGCTGCTCGAGGCTCCACCACGTCGCCCCGTACGCGCCGAGTCCGATGCCCTGGTCGGCAGCGACGGCGATGCGCGGCTCCTGCACGGCGACGGTGCTCCCCGAGCCGATGCCGTACTGCGCGGACTCGGGGAAGGCCGTGTTGACGCCGGTCACTTCGACGCCCGCCGAGGTGGCGATGGCGGCGATGCGCGCTTCGAGCGTGGCGTCATTTCGCGAGACGCGCGCCACCCACGTGCCGCGCGGCCAGTCCACCTTGCCCGTCTGGATGGGTTCGGTGGCGATGGCGAGCCGGTAGCCCTCCTGCAACAACTGGCCGGCGAGACGCGAGGCGCCGGCGCGGTCGTTGCGCCACAGGAAGGCGCTCTTGGCGCCCGCCCCTTCCACGATGCCGCCGCGCACGGTGAAGGGGATCTGCTCGCCGTTGATGTGCGGCGAATCCTTGGAAAGCGCGAGCTTCTCACTCGTCATGGGCGCCGCGTCCTCGGTCCACCACGACTCCACGCCAAAGGCGACGGGCAGCGCCCAGGCCGTGATGTCGTAGAACTCGTAGCCTTCGCCGCCGGCGTTCTTGCCGCGGTTGAGGTTGCGGCGGAAGTAGTCGAGCTGTGTCTTGGCGAAGACCGGATCGAGCGACGGGTCGGGCTCGAGCACGGCCTTGGCGAGGCGCCCCTGCGGCTGCGCCAGGTCCACGACGAACGAGCCGGCGGGGAAGGTGCGCGCGGCGACGGCGTCGTCGCTGTAGGCGTGCGCCTTGGCGCTGGTCATCGGCTGCGTGAGGCGCTGCACCTCCACGCCGGCTCGGAGCAGCGCGGCGGCGAGCTCACCGGCTCGGCCCGGATCGTTGCCCGGCGCGAAGACGACGCGCTTGATCGCCTGCGACTTGCCGTCGGCCACCGCGCCCTGGCGGAACGCCAGGTAGTCCTTCACGCGCTCCTTCGCGCGCGCCGCCGTGGTCTCGAACGTCGCGATGGAGGCCGTGTAGTGCTTGGCGATGCCGTCGCGCAGCGAGAGCAGCGTGCCGTCCTCGCGCCGCTTGAGCAGGGCAGGGCCGCCGTCGGTCTCGTACGTGGCGCCGGTGGCGCCGGTGAGCGACGGCCACGTGTCGTAGTAGCCCGGGTAGTACAGGTCGAACTGGTCGCGCACGTAGTACAGCCAGCCGAACGCGTCGAAGGCGCGCGCGTTGCCGGCGCCCACGGCTTCGTTCCACTTGTTGGGCCAGCCGCTGATGTTGCTGTTGATGGGGCGCGACGCCGGCGCCATGTAGTACTGCGCCGTGTAGCCGTGCAGGTCGGCCGTGACCATCGGATGCCAGCGCAGCATGCCGCCCACGATGTTGCGCACTTCCTGCTGCGTCGTGGCAATCAGGTCACGGTTCATGTCGAACCGGTAATGGTTGTAGCGACCGCTGATGGACCACGGCTGGCCGCGCTGCTGCTCGAGCGCCGTGCGCTCGGGGCTGCCGACGGCGATGGAGTTGGACCAGACGGAGAATCGCTCGTGGCCGTCCGGATTGGACGACGGGTTGATGATGACGAGCGCGTCCTTCATCAGCGCGAGGGTCCTGGCATCCTCGGTGGCCGCGAAATGGTAGAGCAGGGCCATGGACGCCTCGAAGCCCGGCACCTCGTCGCCGTGCACCGAGCCGCTGAACCAGACCACCGCCGGCGTGCGCGCCGCCACGGCGTCGAGTTCGGCGGCGCTGGCGCCGCGCGGGTCGGAAATACGGTCGAGGTCGGCGCGGATCTGGTCGAGGCGCGCGATGTTCTCGGGAGACGACACGATATAGATGCGCATCGTGCGCTTTTCGCTGGTGCGGCCAATCTCCTCGACGCGCACGCGGTCCTTGGCGGCGTCGGCGATGGCGAGGAGCACCCGCTCCTGCGACGCGTACTGCGTGTGCCACGTGCCGATGCCGTAGCCGAGGATGTCGTCGGGCTTCGGGACGGCGGCGCGGTACGGTCCCTTGGCGTAGAACGAGAACCTGGCGTCGTCGCGCAGGGAGTCAGCGGGCGTGCGCTGGGCGGCGAGCGGCGCGGCGAGCAGCACGAGGGCAAGTACAAGGAATCGGCGCATGGCGGATCGGGCTGGGGGAAGAAGTGCCAGAAATTGCACGTTCGACGCCCCTCAGGCCACCCTCGCTCAACTGATACCGCGAAGGACGAAGGGCGCGAAGGTGCACGAAGGAAACCACGGGGGGAACTGCGATCGGGTGCAGTTCCCCCCAAGCACTTCTTCGCGCGCCTTCGCGCCCTTCGTCCTTCGCGGTGGCCGTTAGAACTCGATCTGAGTTCCCAACTCCACGACTCGATTCGGTGGCAGCTGGAAGAACGCCGCGGCCGATAGCGCGTTGCGCGCCATGAAGGCGAACAGGTTCTTGCGCCAGACGCTCATGGTCATGCCGCCCTCCTTCCACGCGCGCGAGCGCGGAATGAGCTGCTCGCGACCGAGATAGTAGCTGGTGTCCATGGGCTTCGCCTTCAGCCCGTGCTGCCGGAGCAGGCCCAGCACTTCCGTGATGTTCGGCGATTCCATGAAGCCATAGGTTGCCGTGGCCCGCACGAAGCCGTGCTCGAGCCGCTCCAGCGACACGCGCTCATCGTCGCGGACCTCGGGGACTTCCGCGGTGGTGATGGACAGCAGGATGACCTGCTCGTGCAGGACCTTGTTGTGCTTCAGGTGGTGCAGCAACACCACCGGCGCGCCGGCCGCCTCCGAGGTCATGAAGACCGCCGTCCCCGGCACGCGCAGGATCTTGCCGGATGACAGGCTCTTGAGGAACGCGTCGAGCGGCATGGTGATTTCCTGCAACCGTTCGCGCAGGATCGCCCGGCCGCGCTTCCACGTGGTCATCAACGTGAAGAGCACGATTGCAAGCAGCACGGGCACCCAGCCGCCGTGCCGGATCTTGATCGTGTTCGCGTAGAGGAAGCTGAGATCGACGCCCAGGAACAACACGGTCAGCGCAATCACCTTCCACAGCGGCCACTGCCAGCGGCGCGCCGAGATCACGAAGAACAGGATGGTGGTGATCGTCATCGTCCCCGTGACCGCGATACCATAGGCGGCGCCGAGTTTCGTCGATGACTGGAAACCGAGGACCACGAGCAGCGTGCCAATGCCAAGCGCCGCGTTGAGTTCGGGGACGTAGATCTGGCCGAATTCCCTGGCGGAGGTGTGCACGATGGACATGCGCGGGCTGTATCCGAGCTGGATGCACTGCTGCGTCAGCGAGAAGGCGCCCGAAATCAGCGCCTGCGACGCGATGATCGCGGCCACCGTCGCGAGCGCCACCAAGGGGAGCAGGAGGGCACGCGGCGCGAGGTTGTAGAACGGGTTCTCCACGGCGCTGGGATCACCGAGAATCAGCGAGCCCTGGCCGAAGTAGTTCAGGAGCAGCGCGGGAAGGACCAGGGCAAACCAGGCCACGCGGATCGGACGGCGGCCGAAGTGTCCCATGTCGGCGTACAATGCCTCCGCGCCGGTCACTGCCAGGACCACGGCGCCAAGCACCGTGATCGCGTGGAAGTCATGGACGGTGAAGAAGCGCACCGCCCAGATGGGGTTGAGGGCCGCCAAGATCCGCGCGTCGCGAACTATCTGGGCCAGTCCCAACCCGCCGATGGCAAAGAACCAGGCCAGCATGATCGGACCGAACCACGACCCCACCCGCGCGGTGCCGAAACGCTGGACGACGAAGAGCCCGACGATGATCAGCACGGTCAGTGGAACGACGGCCGGGGCGAGGGCGGCGTTTCGTACCTCAAGCCCTTCCATGGCGCTGAGTACCGAGATCGCCGGTGTGATGATGCCATCACCGTAGAGCAGGGCGGCGCCGAAGAGCCCGAGCGCGATGAGCACGGCGCGACCACGCCGGCGCACGGAGTCCTTCTTCACAATCAGCGCGAGCATCGCGAGAATGCCGCCCTCGCCGCGGTTATCCGCGCCCATGATGAAGACGAGGTACTTGACGCTGACGACCAGAATCAGCGACCACACGATGAGGGACAGCACGCCGTACACGTTTTCCGGCGTGGGCGAAAGGCCGTACTCCGGCTTGAAGCACTCCCGAATCGCGTAGAGAGGACTGGTGCCGATGTCGCCATACACGACACCAAGCGCCGCCAGCGTGAGGAACGCGAGGCGCTTGCCCTGTGGACGCGCTTCGACGTGCTGCCGTTCGTGGTGCGGCACCGGGGACGCTGCCGGCGCGCCGTTCGCGGAAGCGTCGCTGGGCGCCGTATCGCTCGGGCCGGGCGCCCCGGAAGGGTCGGGGGACGGGGTGGGGCTGGATGTATCAGCCGGCATATTGATTCGGGGCGCCGCCCCTGGAAGTACGCGAGGTCAGGGGCGGACTGCCGTTGCCCCATGCAAAACGGGCCGCGCACGATGCGCGACCCGTTGTAACATAGGGCCATCTCCCGTGGCGTCCAGCCGCCAGCCCCCTACTTGCGGGTGGCCAGCGTGTTGATCGCCGCCGCCGCGTCCTCGAGCGCCTTCGCCACGCCACGCAGGAACTCATGGTCGTCGAGGCGGTGCGAGGCCTGCGAATACGTGGCACGGGCCAGCCGCCCGAACGCCCGGTTCATCTCCTGCATCGCGTCACTGGTCAGCCCGGCCCCGGTGCGGGCAATGCGCGAGAAGATGTCATCCACCGCGCTCCGGTGCTCGGCCAGGTGCTGCCGTCCCGCGTCGGTGATCTCGTACACCCGCTTGCCGCCCTCATCGGGCGTCGCACGGGCGAGCCCCATCTCCTCAAGCAGCGTGAGCGTCGGATAGACCGTACCAGCACTCGGCTGGTACATGCCGCCCGACTTCTCCTCGATGGCCTTGATGATGTCGTAGCCGTGTCGGGGGCGCTCCTCGAGGAGCGAGAGGATGACGAGCCGCAGGTCGCCGTGGCCGAAGAACCGGCCGCTGCGGAATGGGCCGCCGCGCAGGTGACCCGCCATCTTCGACATGAATCCCGAGAGGTCCGGATCAAAACCGGCCCACCCGCGTCCAGCCCCACGCCAGTCACATCCATGCTTGTCGAATCGCATCGTTCCTCCCGGCCGCCAGCCCGCGCGGCGTCCAACGGTGAATGCCATTCCGATACTACTAAGATATAGCTAAGATATATCGAAATCAAGACCCTGCCGCCGAAATCGATGGACGGCGGGTCGGAATCCGATCGAGGCCGATTGCGTAGGGGTGTGCAGGCGCCGCTCCCGCAGGTCACACGGCGAACAGACAAGGCCGCTGGTGTTGTCTGACTACAAAACGTGCCCCAATTATCAGGTAAGCGACTTCGGAGTCCTGGTGTTCGACCTGTTGCAGCATCCTCCGCGCAGTCCGGAGCCTCTCCCGTTGGGGGCAGGTGTGAGCGTCGCCGTGCATGCGGCGCTGGTGCTCGCGCTCACGGTCGGCGCGGGCCAGGCCCTGATGCAGCCGTCGGAGACGACGAGCGAGTCCATCATCACGTCGGCGCTCAAGTACCTGCTGCCGCCCGACCGCCCAGGAGGTCCCTCGGCGGAAACGCAGGCGACCTGGTCTTCGGCGCGCATGAAGGCGCTGCCGCCGGGGAATCCCGAGACGTATTCCCCGCAGGCCGCTCCGCCGGGGACGCCGACGCCGGATCTCGAGGACCGCGCGGCTCCGGAGCCGCTCGCCGAAGCGGCCGCGGCGCAGAATGCCTTCACGCTGCTGGACGTGGATACGGGCGCCGTGCGCGATCCAGGGAGCGCCGTGCCCGTCTACCCGAGCCTGCTCGAGAAGCAGGGGATCGAGGGGACTGCCGTCGTGCGCTTCGTCGTGGACACGACGGGACGGGCCGACCTCGAGACCTTTCGCGTGGTCGAAACCAATCATCCGCTCTTCGGGGCCGCGGTGCGCGACGCCCTGCCCGGGATGAAGTTCCACCCTGCCACGGTCGGTCCGAAGAAGGTGCGACAGATGGTGGAGATCCCGTTCGGATTCCAGATCGTGCGGCGGAGCGGGGCGGCGACACGGAAGCCGGATGTCTGACTTCAACCACGAAGGCTGAAGGGCGCGAAGGGGCGCGAAGGGGCGCGCAGGGTTACGCCGAAACGAGAGCGCGCCGCGAGTATTCTCGCGGCGCGCTCTCGATGTTGGCACGGCTCCTGGCGGGGCTCCGCGCCCCTCGTGTCTTCTGCTACTCGTACCGGAGGGCGACGATGGGATCCATCGTCGCCGCGCGGCGCGCCGGATACACGCCGAAGACCACGCCCACGCCCGCCGAAAAGCCAAAGGCGAGGGCGACGGCCGTCGATCCGACCTCAGTGGTCCATCCCATCAGCTTCGTGAAGGCTGCGGCGCCACCCGTGCCGACGAGGATGCCGATCGCGCCGCCCACGAGGCAGAGCACCACCGCCTCCACGAGGAACTGGAACATGATGTTCATCTTCGTGGCGCCGAGCGCCTTGCGGATGCCGATCTCGCGCGTGCGCTCGGTCACCGACACCAGCATGATGTTCATGATGCCGATGCCGCCGACGATGAGCGACACCGTGGCGATGCCGGCGAGGAGCAGCGAGAAGACGGCGGTGGTCTCGCCGAGCGTGTTCAGGAAGTCGGCCTGCGAGCGAATGTTGAAGTCGTCTTCCTTGCCAGCGCGCAGGCGATGCTCGCGGCGGAGGATCTTCTGGATCTCCGCCATCGTCTCGGGGATGTCGTCTTCCGAGGGTGACAGGACGGAAATGGAGCGCACGCGGTTCTGCCCGAGCACGCGATAGCGCGCCGTGGTGATCGGGATGAGCACCTGATCATCCGGATTGTTGAACGGCGATGCCTGTCCCTTCGACTTGAAGACGCCGATGATGGTGAACTGGATGCCGCGGATGCGCACCGTCTCGCCGATGATTCCCTCCGGCGTTTGCACGCCGAGGTTCTCCATCACCGTTGGCCCCACGATGCCGACGCGCTGGCGCCCGTTGTCCTCGGCGGTCGTGAAGAACCGTCCGGCCGCCAGCTCATACTTGCGCACATCCGGGAAGTTGGACGTGACGCCGACGATCTGCGTGTTGGTGTTCTTGTTGAGGTACTGCACCTGCAGGTTGCCGGACATCTCGGGCTGGACGGCGAGGATCTTGGTGCCGTTCTCCTCGAGCGCCTTGGCGTCTTCCAGCGTCAGGCGTGCACTGCCGAATCCGGTGCGCACGCCGCCCTGCCCAAACGCCTGTCCGGGGCTGACGGTGAGGAGCGTCGTGCCAAGCGCCGAAATGCGGTCATTCACCGCTTTCTGCGCGCCGCGGCCGAGCGCGACCACGGCGATGACGGCGGCAACGCCGATCACGATGCCGAGCATGGTGAGCAGGGAGCGCAGCTTGTTGGCACGCAGCGCACCCAGCGCAACCATGATGGTTTCGCCGAAGAGCATGACCTAGTTCCTCGGGCGTGACGGCGTCGCCTGGGGCGACGGACCACCGCCGCCCGGGCCGCCGCCTGGCCCACCACGGCCGCCGGCGGCGCCGCCGCCCAGCGGACTGCCGCCGCCCATCATCTGGCGGGCGCGGTCCTGCGCCTGCTGGCGCTGGGCCTGCATCGCGGCCGCGGAAAGGAGCGCGACGTTCTCGCCTTCCCTGAGGCCGTCGAGTACTTCCGTATAGTCGAAGTTCGCCACGCCGAGACGGACCATGCGCGGCTCCCACGTGGAATCGGCCTTCTGGACGAAGACGAGTCCGGTGCGGGCGCGCGCGCGCATGCCCGGTGCCTGCGGCACTTCCACTGCGCGAGCGGCCTGATCGCCGCGGCCGCCCCGGGCGCCGCCCTGCGCTGCGCCTGCCGGCGCGCCACCGGCGCGGCCGCCACCCGCACCGCCACCCATCGGTCCACCGCCGTTGCCGCCTTCGCGGCGGCGGCAGGCGCCGGCGATGCGGGCGTCGACGCCGAGCTTCGTGTAGAGTTCCTGCGTCTGCGTGAACAGCGCGCGACGATCCGCGTCGGGGTTGCGCATCTGTTCGCGCAGCGCGTCGAGCTGCTTGGCCACGGCGGGCTGCTTCTTGAGCGCGTCGCTCACCTTCTTGCAATCGGCGTCGGTGACTTCGACCTGCTGGAATCCGCCGCCCTGGCCGCCGAAGCCCTGCGGCAGGAGATCCACCTCACCGTTGCTCGTCTGCGAACGACCACCCGGGCCGCGCGTGCCACCCGCGCCGCCCGGCCGGCCGCCCGGACCGCCGCGGAACATGGCGCCCATGCTCGCGCGCAGCTGCGCCGAGACGCTGTCGGGGTTGAGGTTGAGCAGGGGTGCGACGGCCTGCACTTCGCGCATGCTGCGGACGGCGTCATTCGGGATCGCCAGCACCGCGGTGCGGCGGTCCACGAGCACCGCCGCCTCGCCGTTCATGCCGGGCTTGAGCAGTCCTTCTTCATTGGAAAGGGAGATCAGCACCGGGAACATGGTGACGTTCTGCTGCACGACGGCCTGTGGCTCGACCTTCTCGACCTTGCCGCGGAAGGGACGATCCGGGAAGGCGTCCACCGTGACGGTGGCTTCCTGGCCGGCGACGATCTGTCCGATGTCCGTCTCGTTGACGAGCGCACGAGCGCGGACGCGCTGGAGGTTGGCCATCTTGAGGATGGTGGAGCCGCCGCCGACGGACGATGTGCCGGCCTGGATGACCTGCCCCAGCGACACCGTCTTCTCGATGACCGTGCCCTCGACGGGAGCGCGCACCGTGGCGTCCTCGAGACGCGTCTGCGCGAGGTCGAGCGAGGTGCGGGCGCGCACGAAGCTGGCCTGCGAGTTCGCGTAGTCGAGGTTGGCGGTCTCGTTTTCCTGCGCGGTGATGATGCGCTGGGCGAACAGGTCGTCCGAGCGCTTCTTCTGGGCGGTCGAGGTGGTGAGCTTGGCCTGCGCGGCCTCAAAGTCGGCCTGCGCCTGGTTGGCGGCGTTGGTCAGGTCGCGGGTGTCGATCTGGACGATGAGGTCGCCCGGCTTCACGTACGAGCCGACTTCGACGGTCATCTTGGTGATCTGTCCCGACGCGGTCTTCGACTTGACCTCGACGATGTTGATGGGCTCGATGATCGCGGTCGCCGTGGCGTCCACGATGATGTCGCGGCGCGTGACGGGCGCGGTCTGGATGGACACCGGCTTCTCGGCCTTCTTGCCGCAGGCGGCGAAGGAGAACAGAGCGGCGATGGCGAAAAGGAATCGACGGTTCACGAGGTGCTCCGAAGGGGGCGTCGGTCGGTGTCTGGTTACTTGAGGTCGCGGCCAACCAGGGCTTCGACCTGCGCCTTGGCGATGCGGGCGTCGTAGCGGGCCTGGATGAGCGAGGCGCGGGCCTGGTCGAGCGTGGTCTGCGAGGTCAGGAGGTCGAGCAGCACGGAGGCGCCGAGATTGTAGCGCTGCTGCTGCACGCGCAGGTCCTCTTCGGCGGCGGCGACGCTCGACAGCTGGATGGCGACGCGCTCCTCGGCGGTGCGGAACGCGCCGAGGAACTGCACGAGCGACTGCTGCTGGGCGAGCCTGGCGTCACGCAGCGCGGCGATGGCGTTGTCCTCGGCCACCGAGGTGCGCATGACGTTCTCTTCGCGGCTCAGGTTGTTGAAGAGCGGGAAGTTCAGCGAGAAGCGCAGGCTGTTCTGCTTCGGGATGCGGCCGCTCCCCCAGTCGAACGTGTCCGAGGTGTTGTTGCCGCTCAGGCTGTACGACGAGGAGATGGTCGGCAGGTACGGCGTCTTCGCCGCCTTCTTGGACGCGCGGGCGGCGACGAGCGCCGCCTCGGCCTGCCGGACCGAGGGACCGTCGAGCGCCAGGGCGGTGAGCTGCGCGGAGTCGAGCACGATGCGTCCCATCTCGGCGGTGTCGGCCGGCGACGCCGTGACGACGTCGGCCGCGCCCACCAGCCGGGTCAGGCCGGCGTTGGCGACGCGCAGGTTGTTCTGGGCGGTCAGCAGGGCGAGGCGCGCATTGCCCACCTGGATGGCGCTGCGCAGCGAATCGCTCTTGGTGGCCGCGCCGGCGCGCACCTTGGCCGTGGAGGACTTCAGCTGCTCGGTGGCCTGCTCGAGCTGCCGCCGGGCGGCGGCCTCGCTCTCGCGGGCGGCGAGCACGGCGAAGTACTGCTGCTTCACCTGGAGCGCGATGTTGTAGCGCTGCGCCGTCTCGCTGGCGTCAGCCGCGTCCACGTTGGCCTCAGCGGCGCGGAGGTTGTACCAGCGCCGGCCGCCGTCGAAGAGCTCGAGGTTGGCGGCGAGGCCGCGCGAGAACGACCACGGCGAACCGCGATACGGCACGAGCTGTCCCTGGAAGAACGTCTCGCCGCCCTGCCGCGAGCCGGAGCTCGAGACGGAGAGCGACGGGATGTACTGCGCGTAGGCGGTGCGCACCGCCGCGGCGCTGGTGCGCAGGGCGTTGCGCGCCGTCACGGCGGCGGGTGCGTTGCGCTGGGCCTGGTGCACCGCTTCGTCGAGCGCGATGGGACGTGCGCCATCGCCGCCCGGCTGCTGGGCGGCGATGGCGATCGGTGCAAGAAGGACCAGCGAGGAAAGGCGTGACATGTCCTATTTCTTCTCCTGCGTGCGGGCTTTCTGGTCCCGCTGCATCTGTTCATACACGCGAAGCTGCTCCGGCGTGAGCAGGGCCGAGATTTTGCCCCGGGCGACGGCCCGAACGGAGTCCAGCTGCGGCCGGATGGGGACCACCAGCAGCGATTCGGCCCGGAAGCGTGCGTCGAGGATGGAGTCCACGGCTGCCCGCTGGGCCGCCGTCAGCTTGAGGTCGTTGGCGAAGCGGTCCCGCATCATGCGCACGGTGGCCCGGGTCGCGATGGCGGGGCGGAGCATGCGGTCGGCGGCGACGCCAATGGCGACGCCGGCCACGGCCGCTGCGAGATAGAACGCCAGGGCCAATCCTTTGGTTCGCGTCATCGGAGTGCCGGAAGGCGAGCGGTGCCCGAGGGCTACCGCCCGTTGATGTAATTGAGGGTGGCCTGCCGCTCAGTCTGCGCGTCGCGAATGGCGATGGTCGGGCCGCCCGCGGGGGTTCCGAGCACCGCGTCATAGGCCATCTGGCGCTGCTCGGCACGCGAGCGCAGGAACAGCGAACCGGCGACGATGAGCGCGAATCCGGCGGCGATGAGGCCGACGCGCACCCACTGCGTGGGCACCGACCACCAGGAATCGAGCGAGTCGCCGCGGACGATGCGGTCCATGATGCGCCGTTCGAGCGCGCCCCAGTAGGAGGGCGATTCGGGAGCGGCGTACAGTGCGCGCAGGGCGCTGGTCAGTTCTGCATCGCCGTCGTCAGGAACGAGGCGAGGTGCGGAGAAGTCATTGTTGGTCATTGGGGACTCCGGAGCTGTTCGAGCAGGCGTCGCAGCGCCGACCGGGCGTAGTGCAGGTCGGAGCGCGCCGTCCCCTCGGGAATGCCGAGCAACTTGCCGATCTCTGAGTGCTTGAACCCCTCGACGTCGTGCAGCACGATCACGGCGCGCTGGCGCTCGGGCAGACGCGCAAGCGCGTCGGAGAGCCGAATGCGCAGTTCGTCGCTTTCCGCCGGATCGCGAAACGGCGATGCGATGGTCTCGGGGAGCTCATCGGCGTCGCGGACCTTGCGGCGCCGCGTGATGTCGAGCGAGGCATTGGCGACGATCCGATGCAGCCACGCGCCGAAGGCCTGGTCGGGGAGAAAGCGGTGCAGGGCGCGATAGGCGTGCAGGAAGGCGTCCTGCACGGCATCCTCCGCGTCCTCGTGCGTCGTCACGATGGCGCGCGCCACGGCGTAGGCCCGCCGCTGGTGGCGGCGAACCAGTTCCGAGAAGGCCTCGAGCTCGCCGCGCTGCGCGGAAAGAACGAGGGCCTTCTCGTCGTCGGGGCGGTCAGGCGTCGTCACGTATCGGCGGATTCTGCCGGGCAACGTCACGGACGCCCGACGCAGGGCAATTGCGGTCATCGCGTCTCGTCACAGGGTGCATTCCATAGACGTTTGACAGGGGGGAAACGTTGA
>JACREJ010000058.1 GCA_016218305.1 Gemmatimonadota bacterium
CTCCTCGATGGCCTGGCGGCCGATCTCGGGACGCGCCCCGGCGCCGAGCCCGCGGGTGAGCTTCTTGCCGATCTGGATCTTGACGTCGGACTTCGAGTTGAGCAGCGCCTGCGCGTCCGTGTTGACGGAGATGAACTCCACGCCTTCGAGCAACTCCTCGATCATGCGGTTGACGGCATTGCCGCCGCCGCCACCAACGCCCACCACCTTCATGCGGGCGCCGCTCGGCCCTGATGTCTGCTCGAGTTCGAAGTTCAGTGGCATGCGAGGTTGACTCCGTCGCGATGTTCAGGGGGCGCAAGTTCGGACGCGGAAATATACGCGTCGGCGCGTGTCGCACCAATGAGTGGACGACCTACCGAGGCAAAAGGCAAACGGGGCGAATCCACGCGCGGTACAGGCGAAACACATTTGTGATCTGGACAGAAATGCAGCAGAGAGACAGGCAAGAAACAACAGCGGACCGTCAGCGGCGCGAACATCGTTCGCCCCACTCACGGTCCCGCTCCAACCCCTGTTGTCTCTCTGTTGTTTCTCTGTTGTCTCTCTGTTGTTTCTCTTAGAAGAAGTCCTGCAGGTAGGTCTTCACCCGCCCCGCCAGCCCTGCAAACGTCGGCGCCGCATCCGACATGCTCAGTCGCTTCCCCTTCCCCGAAATGGCGCCCTGCGCCACGCGGCCGGCCCCGTACTGCACCAGCCCGACCGCCGTCGCATAGCGCGGCGCCTGCACGCTGTCGGCCAGTCCGCCGAGGAACTCGCCCGGCACGCCGATGCGCGCGCCGATGCCGAACACCTCGCTTGCGAGCTCGGCCATCCCTGGCATCGCCCCCACGCCGCCCGTCACCACGACGCCGGCCGCGAGGCGCTTGAGGAAGCCGGCCTCCTCGATGTCACGCACCGCCAGCTCGTAGATCTCCGACGTCCGCTGGTGGATGATGTGGGCCAGAAGTTCGCGCGGGATCTGGCGGTCGCCCTGCGCCACCGTGCTCGGCAGGCGGATGATCTCACCGTGCTGCACCATGGGCTCGTAGGCGCAGCCGTACGCCTCCTTCAGCCGCTCGGCGTCCGTCTGCGTGACCCCCAGCCCGTGCACGATGTCGCTCGACACGTTGTTGCCGCCGTACCCGATGGTGCCGAGGTGGCGGATCTTCCCCTCGTGGAACACGGCGAGATCGGTGGTGCCGGCGCCGACTTCCACCAGCGCCACGCCCAGTTCTTTCTCGTCCTCGGTGAGCACGCTCAGCGCCGCTGCCAGCGGCTCGAGCACCAGCTCCTGCACCTTGTACCCTGCCCGTTCCACGCTCTTGCGCAGGTTCATCGCCGGCGACGAGCCAATGGTGACAAGGTACATCTCGGTCTCAAGCCGCGTCCCGATCATGCCGATGGGATCGCGAATGCCGAGGTTCTTGTCGACGGTGTACTCCTGCGGGATGGCGTGGATGAGCTCGCGGTCCTGCGCGATGGGCTGCGCCCGCGCCACGGCATTCGCCCGCTCCACGTCGTTGCGCGAGATCTCGGCGCCCGTCACGGAGGCAATGCCCTTGCTGGTCACCGCCTGCACGTGCTCGCCGGCGATGCCGCAGAAGACGCTCTCCACCTTGGCGCCGGCCATCTGCTCGGCGTCAGCGAGCGCCTTGTTGATGCAGCGCATGGTCTCTTCAATGTCGGCCACCACGCCGCGGCGCATGCCGGTGGTGCGGGCCTGGCCCACGCCGAGGATGTTGACGCTGGGATGCCTGGGCAGGTCGCCCACGACTTCCGCGATGATGGCGGTGGTCTTGGCCGAGCCGATGTCGAGTCCGGCGACGAGGCGGTCGAGGTTCATGGGAGTCTGGCGATGACCTGGTCACGGTAACGCAGGTCGAGCTCGACGGCGCGCCGTCCACGGCGCATCAAGTCGCGTTCGACCGGCAGGATATCCGACAGGCGCGCCGCGGTGAGATCGCGTGCGCCAAGAACATTCAGGGAGTCCACCTGCACGGACAGCTCGCCGTGCGCGAGGCGGCGCACGTCATTGATCCGGGCGAACAGCTGCGGGGTTTCCTGCTGCACGTCGCCGAGGAGCCGCAGGGCCGCCACGTCGCGCGCAGAAACCACCGGCAGGTCGAGGTCGACCATCGTCGGGTCGATCGGCAGCGGGCGACCGGCGGCATCGTACGGCGCCAGCCCCGCCCCGGTCGGCACGAGCGCCACCGGCGGCACTTCCGTGATGTGCACTACCAGCGTGCCGGGGAGCCGCCGCGTGATGCGCACGCGGCGCACCTGCGGATGCTCCGCGATCCGCCGTTCCCAGCGGTCCGCGTCGTCCCAGATGGACGCCGCGGTGTCCACCTTCATTCGCGAAACGATCTGGTCCGGCGCGATGTAACGCGCCCCCTCGATCTCCACCTTGCGGGCGCGGAAGAAGGCCATGCGCCGGGCCACTTCACGGACGGCAAACGGCGAGACGACGACCGCCAGCACCCCTGCGACCAGCAGGGCGCGCCGCGCGTAGACGCGAAATTTCGACGGCGGGTGGGCGGTGTCGTCCATGACAACTATAGACGAGCCGGGGCGCCACCCGGAAACAGTCGCGCCCTCCCCTTCGTGTCCCTTCGCGCCCTTTGCAGCTTTGTAGTATCAGTTCACCCCAGCAGCGCGGCGAGCTCCGGCCCGGTCTTGGTCACGTCCCCCGCCCCGATCGTGATCACCACGTCGCCCGACTGCACGAACCTGGCCATCGCGTCGGCCGCTTCGCCGCGCGGTCCCATCCACGTGGGCGCGTGCCCCGCCTTGGCGGCCCAGTCGGCGATGAGCTGCGAGGTCACCCCCGGCATCGGTTGTTCGCGCGCCGGGTAAATATCGCAGAGGAAGAGCGCGTCAGCGGCGGCCAGCGCCTCGCCGAACTGGGGCGCAAAGTCGCGCGTCCGGCTGAACAGGTGCGGCTGGAAGCAGACCACCAGGCGACGCCCGGCAAAGGCGTCGCGCGCCGCCGCCAGCGTGGCCCGAATCTCCGTGGGGTGATGGGCGTAATCGTCGATGATCTCGATGCCCCGCACCGCCCCTATCCGCTGAAAGCGACGCTCGGCGCCGGCCAGCGACGCAAAGGCCGGCGCCATCTGCGCGACCTTCAGCCCGTACGTGCCGATGCCCACCGCCAGCGCCGCCAGCGCATTGCGGACGTTGTGCTCGCCGGGAAGCGCGAGCGCGATCGTCCCGGCCGGCTTGCCATCGAAGACGACATCGAACGTCGTCCCACCATCGACGCTGCGCAGGTTCACGGCCCGCAGGCGCGCGTCGGGACTGGTGATGCCGTAGCGGATTACTTCGGCCGTGGCGGGCGACGGCAGCGCGTTGGCCCCGGCGTCGTCGGCGCAGAGCACGACCCAGCGGGCGCGGCCCACGAACTCGGCGAAGGTGCGCGCGATGTCCTCGAGATCGGCGTAGATGTCGAGGTGGTCGGCTTCCATGTTCGTGACGACCGCCACCTGCGGCCAGAGGGCGAGGAACGACCGGTCGTACTCATCGGCCTCCACGACGAACGCCGACTCGCCGCCGTACTTGAGATTGCCGCCCCACGCCGCCACGCGCGCGCCCACCACGCCGGTGGGCGACAGTCCGGCGGCGGCCAGCGCCTCGGTGGTCATCACCGTCGTGGTACTTTTGCCATGCGTGCCCGCAATGCCGATCAGCGTGCCGCCGGCGCAGCACTCGGCCAGCGCCTCGGCGCGCCGCACCAGCGGCACGCCGCGCTCGCGCGCGCGCTCGAGTTCGGGGTGGTCCTTGGGCATCGCACTCGTGTAGACGGCGGCGCGGGCGCCCTCGAGGTGCGCGGGGTCGTGCCCCGCCTGCACCCGTACACCGACGCGCTCGAGGTCGGCAACGCCGGCCGCATTCTGGTCGCAGCCGGTCACCGCGATGCCGCGATGCACGAGCAGCTCCGCCAGCGCACTCATCCCTGCACCGGCCACGCCGATGAAGTGAACGGGCCGCTTGTCCGCGCGGTCAATCAGGGGCATAGGCGCTACCCGAGCGTCGGAGGTTGGTCGATCAGGGCGCTGATGCGTCGCGCAATCTCCTCGGCGGCACGCGGCCTGCCGCGCGCGCGCGCGGCGTCGGACATGGCGCGCAGGCGTACCGAATCCGCGAGCAGGCCGCGCACGGTGGCATCGAGCCGCTCGACGGTGAGGTCGGCTTGCGCGAGGTGCACCCCTGCCCCCGCGCCGGCGATCACCGCGGCGTTCTTGGCCTGATGGTCCGCGGCCGCGGTGGGGAGCGGCACGAGAATCATGGGGATGCCCCACGCCGACAGTTCGCTGGTCCCCATCATGCCGGCGCGGACCAGCGCCACGTCGCAGGCGGCGTACGCTTCGGCGATCGGCGCCAGGTACGGCACGACGCGCACGTCGGCGCGATCGTACTGCTGGAACGAATGATACTGCCCCTTCCCGGTCGCCCAGATGACGCAGAGGCTTGGGGGCAGTCCGGCATCCACCCACGATGCCATGACCTTGTTGATCGCCCGCGCCCCCTGGCTGCCGCCAAAGACGAGGAGCACGCGCGCGCTCGCGGGAAAGCCCCAGCGCTCGCGCGCCATCCGTTCATCCGGATGAATGTCGGGCGGCGGCTCGATGGGATTGCCGGTGTCGATGTACTCACAGCGTCCCACGGGGAGCGTGGCGGCGGCCTCGGGAAAGCCAAGATACGCCTGCGTCGTGAAGCGCGCACTGAGGCGCGCGGTTAATCCGGGATAGGCGTCGCCCATGTGCTGCACCACGGGGATGCCACGTCGCCACGCATAGAGCATGGCGAGTCCCGACGCGTAGCCGCCTGTGCCGACGGCGAGTTGCGGGCGCTGGTCGCGCCGCAGCCGCCCGAGGGCGCCCCAGGCGCCGAACGCGCCACGCACCGTGCGCCAGTTCTTCCAGACGCGCGGCCGATAGAGCGGATGCAGGTCGAGCAGCGTGTGCGGAAACTCGGTGGTGGGCAGGACGTCGCGTTCGATGCCGCGCAGCGCGCCAATGAAATACGGCGCCACATCGGGACGAAGGCGCACCAGCGCGCGGGCGATGGCGAGCCCGGGGTACAGGTGACCGCCCGTGCCGCCGCCGGCAAACCAGACGGTGATCGGCATCAGTACCGCGCGCCAGCCGCCGCCATGCCTGGCGCGGCGCGCGTAGGATCGGTGGCGGGCTCGCCGTACAGGCGCTCGCGCGCGCTGCCGATGTTCACGAGGATCCCCGTCATCAGCAGCGAAAGCAGCAGGTTGGATCGGCCATACGAGATGAACGGCAGCGTCAGGCCGGTGGTCGGGAGCAGGCCGATGGCGACGCCAAGATGCAGGTACGCGGTCGTCACCATCGTGAACGTGATGCCGATGGCGAGCAGGCGCTGGAAGGGCGTGCGCGCCTGCGCGGCGATGCGGAAGCCGAGCCAGCAGTACGCAGCGAAGAGCAGCGTGACGCCGGTGATGCCGATGAAGCCCCACTCCTCGCCGATGTTGCCGCCAATGAAGTCATTGTACGGCAGCGGCAGGAATCCGTACTGCTGCCGTCCTTCGCCGTACCCGACGCCGAACAGCCCGCCTGACCCGACCGCGATGAGCGACTGCTGCAGCTGGAAGTTGACCTCGCGATGCACCGCCCCGGCCTCCGAGAAGCCGAGGAGCCGCTCGAGCACGTACTGCAGGCGCTGGACCTGGCTCCACAGCACGGGCACCGAGACGAGGCCGAGAAAGACGAAGTGGCCCACACGCACGCCGCCCGCGAAGAGGATCACGCCCATCAGCAGGACGTAGTAGACCGCGACGGACAGGTCGGGCTCGAGCGCGGCGAGCACGGCCAGCGCGCCGACGACGAGCAGGATGGGGAACATCCCCTTGGAGAGATGGCGCAGTTGGTCGCCCTTCTTCACCACGAGCATCGCCGTCCAGGCAATGACGGCGAGCTTGGCATACTCCGACGGCTGGATGGAGCCGCCAAACAGGAAGCGGCGAGAGCCGTGAATCGGCGGCGCGATGCTCCGGGTAAACGGGAGCACGCACAGCAGCATCAGGAGGAGGGCGCCGAGCATCAGGGGCCACGCCATGTCGCGCCACCATTCGGCGTCGCGCTTGGCGGCGAGCATGAAGAGGACGGTGCCGACGCCGATGCCGGCGAGCTGGCGCGCGAGGAAGTGCCAGCTCGGGTGCCCGGACTGCATGGCGACCATGGCGCTGGCGCTGTACAGCGTCGCCAGGCCGAACGCGAGGAGCGCCGCCGTGCACATGATGAGGGCGCGCGCCTCGACGCTGGTGCGCCAGCGCTCGCGCGAAACGGCGCCCGTCGAGGCGCGCGGCATCGTGGTGGCGCTCACGCGGGGGCCTGCGCCAGCTGGCGGAACGCGTCGCCGCGGGCTTCGTAGTTGGTGAACATGTCGAAACTCGAACAGGCGGGGGCGAGCAACACCGCGTCGCCCGGCGTGGCCGCCGCGCGCGCGCGATGCATGACGTCCTCAAAGGACGATCCGCACCGTGCGAGCGGCACGTGCCCCTGCAAGTCGGCCGCGATCAGCGGCTCGGCCTCGCCATAGGCGATCACCAGCTTGGCGTGCGCCCGGAGCGGCGCGAGCAGCGCCGTGTAGGGCTCGCCCTTGTGCTTGCCGCCCAGCAGGACGACCGTGGGCCGGGTCATGGACTCGATGGCCACGCGCGCCGACGACACGTTGGTCGCCTTGGAGTCGTTGATCCACTGCACGCCGCCCGCGTCGGCCACGACCTCGAGCCGGTGCGGCAGTCCGCGGAAGGAACGCACCGCGGCAGCAAGCACCGCACGGGCGGCCTTCGACTGGTGCGCCGCGTCGGCCACCATGACGGCGAGCACGGCGGCCAGCGTGTTCTCCACGTTGTGCCACCCGAGCAGCGGCAGGTCGTGTCGCCCGATGAGCGGCTCCTTGAACAGCATCAGCGCGTCGCGCGCCCCGTCGTAGTGCGCCGCGCAGAAGGCGTCGAGGCGCGAGAAGGCCCACCGCGTGCCGGAACGCTCCATCGCGAGCTCACGGGCGCGCGGATCGTCGGCGTTCACCACCCAGCGCGAGGCGGCCGACGCGTTGCGATAGAGCAGCGCCTTGTCGGCGTAGTAGTCCTCCACCGTCGCGTACCGATCGAGGTGGTCGGGGCTCAGGTTGGTGAGCACCCCCACATCCGGTCGCAGTCCCGGCGTGTCGTGCAGCTGGAACGACGAGACCTCAAGTGCAATCCACTCCGGGCGCTCACCGGCGAGGGCGACGTCGCTGAGGGCGCGCCCGATGTTGCCGGCCGCCACGGTGCGGTGCCCCAGCGCGGCCAGCAGGTGGGCGGCCAGCGCGGTCACGGTGCTCTTGCCGTTGGTCCCGGTGACAGCGATGTACGGGACGCCGCGCAGCAGGTGCAGGGCGACCTCGAGCTCGCCGACCACAGCGACGCCAGACTCGCGCGCGGCGGCGATGGGCAGGGCCTCAGGCGGCACGCCGGGACTCACCACGACCAGCGACGCCGCGCGAATGCGCGCCATGTCGTGTCGGCCGCCATCCGCAGAGATCCCCTCGGCGCGCAACGCGGCGGCCGCCTGCGCCACCACGTCGCCGCTCCCCGCGTCGGAGGCGTAGACACGCGCCCCTTCACGCGCGAGGAGCCGGGCGACAGCGATGCCGCTGCGGCCCAGCCCGATGACGGCGACCTCGCCGCGAGTCAGCGCCGCTTCAATCACCGGAGCTTCAGCGTGCTCAGCGCCAGGAAGGCGCAGAGAATGCCGAGAATCCAGAACCGGACCACGACCTGCGTCTCCGGCCAGCCCGAGAGCTCGAAGTGATGATGAATCGGTGCTCGTCGGAAGACGCGGTTCTGCCGCGCGTATTCGATGCCGTAGCGGCGCTTGCGCCACTTGAACATCCCGCGCTGCAGGATCACCGAGGTGGTCTCGGCCACGAACACGCCGCCGATGATCAGCACCAGAAATTCGCTCTTCAGCAGGATCGCCACCGCGCTCAGCGCGCCGCCCAGCGCCAGCGACCCCGTGTCGCCCATGAAGACCTGCGCCGGGTTGCAGTTGTACCAGAGGAACCCGACGCAGGCGCCGAACACCGCCGAACAGAAGATCGTGAGCTCGCCGGAGCCGCGCAGGTAGAACACGAGCAGCGCCTGGCTGGTGTCGTAGCGTCCCATCACGTACGCGAAGATGGCGAGCGTCGCCATGGCGATGGCCATGAGCCCCGCCGCGAGCCCGTCGAGCCCGTCGGTGAGGTTCACCGCGTTGCTGGTGCCCGTCATGACGAACGTGACGAACGCGACATAGAGCAGGCCGAACGTCGGGACGATCAGCAGGTACTTGTAGAACGGCAGCGTGGTGGACGCGCCGGGGAGGTTGTTGATGGGGAACTGCCACAGGTACAGGCCCAGCAGCAGGCCGATGGTCACCTGCCCCGCCAGCTTCCAGCGCTCCACCAGGCCCGTGTTCTCCTTGCCCTCACGCTTCTGCTTGAGCTTGAGGTAGTCGTCGAGGAAGCCGATGCCGCCCATCCACAGCGTGACGATGAGCGCGATCCACACGTACTTGTTGTTCAGCCGCATCCACAGGAGCGTGGGCAGCAGCGTTGCCACGAGGATGATCAGCCCGCCCATGGTGGGCGTGGTTCCCTTGCCGGCGTGCGAGTCGGGCGTCCCCTGGCGCACCACCTGGTGCAGCGCCATGTGCCGCAGCCGGTTGATGATGATGGGGCCGAAGATGAACGACACGAGCAGCGCCGTCACCGCCGCTCCGGCCGCGCGGAACGAGATGTACCGGACGACGTTCAGCGGACTGAGGTGGTCCCGGAGCGGATAGAGGAGCTCGTACAGCATTATGTGGGGGAAGCCCAGGCCTGCAGGTGGGGAAGCAACCGCTCCAGCCGCACACCGCGCGAGGCCTTCAGCAGGATCGCGGCGTCCGGTTGGAGCCTCTGCATGAGGACTGGCCACAGGTCGTCGACGTCACCGGCCGTGACGACGCGCGCATCCCCCGCCCCCACGGCGGCGAGCGCCTCCTGAAATTCGCCGATGCCGGCCACCACGTCGGCCCCGCTCGCCAGTGCGACGCGCGCGATGTCGCGGTGCAGCTGCGCCGCCGTCGGGCCAAGTTCGCGCATCGTGCCGAGCACGGCCACGCGCTGGCGTCCGACCCCGACGGCGGCGAGCAGCGCGAGCGCCGCACGCGCCGAGCCCGGGTTCGCGTTGTAGGCGTCGTTGATCAGCAGCGCCGTGCCCAGCGGCTCCACCGACGACCGCATCGGAGGCTGCGGCATCTGCGCGATGCCGCCCGCGGCGTCGGCCACCGGAAGGCCGAACTCGCGCGCCGTGGCGAGCGCCAGCATGGCGTTGCGCAGGTTGTGCTCGCCGCGCAGCGCGACGGCCACGCGCACACCGTCCAGCTGCAGCCAGCCGGTGCCGTCGGCGTTGAGGCCGTGTGCGCTTGCCGCCACATCGCCCGCGCCGAGGCCGGCCGTCACGACGCGGCGAGCGCGGCGGCGTGCCTCGGCGATGAGCGCCGCTTCATGGGCCGGGACGACGGCGACGTCCACCCCGTCGAGCAGTGACGCTTCCTCGGCCAGCACGCCGGCGAGGTCGCCAAAGCCTTCGAGATGCTCTTCCTGTACGCAGGTGATCACCGCGACGTCGGGTGCGACGATGGCGCGCAGCAGCGCGATCTCACCGGGGACGTTGGTGCCCACCTCCACCACCGCGCAGTCAGCCCCCGGAGGGAGCGCCAGCAGGGTGAGGGGCGTGCCGACCTGGTTGTTGAGATTGCCCGTCGTCGCGTGGACGTGATGGCGTGCGCCGAGCGCCGCCTTCAGCAGTTCCTTGGTGGACGTCTTTCCGTTGGAGCCGCCGACGGCCACGACCGGCAGCGTCCAGGCGGCGCGATAGAAATGACCGAGCGCTCCCAGCGCGTGCAGCGTGTCGTCCACGGCGAAGACGGGAACGCCAAGACCCACGGCGCGCGCGGCGTCATGCACGACGAGCGCGGCGGCGCCCGCCCGCACGGCGTCGGGGAGGAAGTCGTGCGCATCGAAGCGCTCGCCGGCGAGGGCCACGAACAGGTCGCCGGCCTGCAGCGTGCGCGTGTCCGTGCCGACCGCGCGGAGCGCACGATCGGTGCCGCCGAACGCCGGCAGGCCGAGGGCCTGCGCCACCCGCGCGAGGGTCCAGAACTCGTGGTGCATGCGCTACTCCGCCCCCAGCAGGCCACGCACGATGGCCGCTTCATCGAAGGGATACGACGTCGTCCCGCGGATCTGATAGGTCTCGTGCCCCTTCCCCGCCAGGAGCACGACGTCGCGCGCCGGATCGGCCATCGCGATGGCGGCGGCGATGGCGGTGCGGCGGTCCTCGATGCGCTCGTAGCTGCCGGCCGGCAGGGCGGCGCAGATGTCGTCGAGGATGCGCTCCGGATCTTCGGTGCGCGGATTGTCGCTCGTCACCACCACGGCGTCGGCGAGGCGGTGTGCGACCGCCGCCATCATGGGGCGCTTGCCCTTGTCGCGGTCGCCGCCGCACCCGAAGAGCGCGATCAACCGCCCCGGCGTGAACGGGCGCAGCGCGAGAAGCGCGCGTTCGAGGGCGTCTGGCGTGTGGGCGTAGTCGCGCAGCACGGTGGGATGCTCGCTCAGGATCTCCAGCCGTCCCGGCACCTGCGGGAGCGTCGCCAGCCGCGCGGCCACCGTCTCGACATCGAGGCCGACGGCGAGGCCAGCCGCTGCCGCCGCGAGCGCATTGGCCACATTGAAGTCGCCGATGAGCGGTAGCGCCACGTCCGCGCGATGCGCGCCGTGCGCCAGCGTCCATTGGCTGCCCCGCGGGTGGAACGTCACCGACTCGGCGCACACGTCGGCGTCAACAGCCTGCACGGCAAACGTCAGGTGTCGCGGGGTGCTGGGGAGCTGCTTCCATGCTGGATCATCGGCGTTGGACACCAGCACGCCCTCGCCCGTCAGGCAGCTGACGAGCAGCGCCTTGGCGCGGAAATACGCCTCGAAGGTCTGGTGGTAGTCGAGGTGATCGCGCGTCAGGTTCGTGAAGACCGCGGCCGCGAAGCGCAATCCCTCCACGCGTCCCTGGTCGAGCGCGTGCGACGAGGTCTCCATGGCCACCGACTTCACCCCGGCGTCCACGAGCGCGCGCAACAGGCGCTGCAACTCGATGGGCCCCGGCGTGGTCAGCCCACCGCCGCCCGGCAACGGCTCCCCTGCGCTGCCCACGAGCACGCCGAGCGTCCCAATGCTGGCGGCGCGCGCTCCGGGCGCGTCGAGCAGATGGCGCAGCATGCTGACGGTGGTCGTCTTGCCGTTGGTGCCCGTGACGCCGACGAGCCGCAGGAACGACGCCGGCTCGCCGTAGAATGCGGCGGCCGCAATCGCGGCGGCGCGGCGGCCGTCGCGCACCACCAGCGCGGGGAGCGGCGTTGCCGCCGCGTCCTCGACGATCGCCAGCGCAGCGCCGGCCTGTGCGGCGGCGTCGAGGAAGGCGTGCCCGTCGCGCTGCGTGCCGCGCACCGCCACGAACGCCCCGCCGCGCGGAACCGCGCGCGAGTCGTCCGTGATGCCGGCGATGCGGGACGGCAACGGGCCCCGCCGCGCCGCGAGGAGGCCGGCGCTCTCCAGCGCCAGCGCGACCTGCTCCACCGAGGCACTGCGGCTCATCGCGCCACCGTCACGGTCACGCGACTTCCCGCCGCCGCCACCGCGCCGGCCGCCGGCCACTGCGCCGCGTGCTCGCCGCGCGCAAATGCCACGCGGAAGCCGGCGCGATGCAGCATGCGCGCCGCGGCGCGGCGCGAGAGCCCCGTCACCTGCGGCACGACGCGTGCGCCGGCCACCACCGGCGACACCCGCACCGGCTGCCCCAGCGTCACTTCGTACGGCACGCTGCCGGCGCTCTCCGTCACGACGACCTCTTCGGCGACGTCGCGCACCGGCTCTTCGGGCGGCGGCGCCGCCGCGACGCGACGTGGCGAACTGGCCAGCCCGTCGCGGTCGAGGGCCGCGTCGCGCGCGGCGATGGCGGCCTCGAGCACCGTCTTCGACACCGGCGCCGCGGCCTTGCCGCCGTAGATGCTCTTTCGCGGACTGTCGATCTTCACGAGGATGACGATCTGCGGCGCCTCGGCCGGAAACATCCCGACGAAGCTCGCCGTGTACTCACCCTTCACGTAGTGCTTGTTGCGCGCCACCTTGGCCGTGCCGGTCTTGCCCGCCACGTCGAACGTGGCCAGCGAGGTCCCCACCGCCGTGCCGCTGTCGAGCACGCCCTTGAGCAGGGTGCGCATCGTCCGCGCCGCGTCGGGTGACATCAGCCGTCGCACGACGCGGCGCTCGTGGCGGTAGACCACGGTGCCGTCCGGGGCGCGCACCTCGCGCACCAGCGCGGGCTGCAGCAGTTCACCGCCGTTGGCGATGGCCGCGTACGCCGCCGCCAGCTGCAGGGGCGTGACCAGGATCTCGTAGCCCATCGCCAGTGAGGCGGGCGTCTTGCTGGACCACTGCGCGGGAAGCGACAGGCGTCCCGGCGACTCGGACGGATAGGTGGTGCCGGTCGGCGCGCCGAAGCCGGCGTCGCGCAGCAGTTCGTACTGCTCCCGCGGCGTCATGCGCTGCGCGAACTGGATGATGCCGATGTTGGACGAATGCCGGATCACGTCGGCGAGGGAGAACGCCGCGCCCTTGTGGTCATCCTCGATGATGCGGCCGTCCAGGTTCCACTTGCCGCCATGGGTGTTCACGACTTCATCCACCCGCGCACGGCCGTGGTCGAGGAGCCAGGTCGCGATGAACGGCTTGAGCGTGGAGCCCGGTTCATACGGCTCGGTGAGCGCCGTGGCCGCCGTGGAGCGCGGGTCGGCGCGGCGGCTCGCCATCGCGCGCACCTCGCCCGTCTGCGCGTCGAGGACGACGATGTCGCCGCCGGCCGCGTCCTGCGCCGTCACCGCGTCATTGAGGGCGCGCTCGGCGATATCCTGCAGGCCGGCGCTGATGGTAAGCGTCACGCTGTGCCCCGGTCGCGCGGCGGCGCCGTCTTCGGACGGCGACGCGAAGCGGCGTCCCTTGCTGTCGCGCAGCAGCGATTCGTGCCCTGCCCGCCCGCGGAGCAGCGCGTCGAGTGCGAGCTCGACGCCGTCCAGGGGGATACTGCCGTCGGCCGTGCGGCCAATGATGCGCCGCAGCCCCTCCGACGGCGGGGCGACGCGGTTGAGCACCGGCTCCGGATGCACGCCGCGCGTCGCCGTGATCAGGCCGACGTCCGTGGGAAGGAAGAGCCCGGGTACCTCCACCCACTTCAGCGTCGTATCGGTGGCGCGCGCCACCCACGACTCGGCGATGCCGGCGCGCCGCATCAGCGTGCCAAGCTGCGCGGGGTTGCGCACCTCGCGCGGCGCGATGCGCAGGCGCACCATCTCGCGGCTCTCCACCAGCACGGCGCCGCCGGCGTCGCGGATGGCGCCGCGCGGCGCAGGAAGCGGAGCGGCCGCCACCTGCTGATCGCGCGCGCGTGCGCTCCACTGCGCACCGTCGAGCAGCTGCACCTGCGCGGCGCGGACGATCACCGCCAGCGCGAAGAGCGCGAGGGCGGCGTGGATCAGGCGCGGGCGGTTAGCGAACAGCGACACGGGGCGATCGCCGCAGCGTGACGACGAGACTGTCGCCGGGGACGCGCATGTGCAGCCGCTCCTCCGCCACGCGCCCCAGGCGCTCCATGCTGATGGCGGTGCGGATGTCGCCGTCGAGCTTGGCGCGCTGCGCCGCCAGCGCGGTGCGCCGCGCCTCGAGATGCTCGATGGCGCGCGCGCGCGACACGCCCAGGCTGCGGCGCCAGACGACGCCGGTGGCCAGCACGACGAAGCCGGCGAGTGCGAGGAAGACCACGGTGCGTCCGCGCATCTCAGTCCTCCCGCCGGAAGGCGCGCAGGTGCGCGCTGCGGGCGCGCACGTTGTGCGCCACCTCGGCGTCGGCCGCCGTGATCGGCTTGCGGGTGAGCAGGGTGCCCAGTGGGCGGCCTCGGCAGGTACACATGGGTTGCCTTGGTGGACAGACGCACGACGACGCCCACTCGCGGAAGGCCAGCTTCACGAGCCGGTCTTCCCCCGAGTGGTAGGCGATCACTGCGAGGACGCCCCGCGGGGCGAGACGGTCACGCAGGGTCGGCAGCGCACGCGCGAGGCCCGCGAGTTCGTCGTTCACCGCGATCCGGACGGCCTGAAAGAGCCGCGCAAAGTCGCCTGGTCCGCTGCGCGGCCCGAGCACGGCGCGAATGGCCCCCACCAGGTCGTCGCTGATGGCAAACGGGCGATGCTCGCGGCGGTGCACCACCTCCCGCGCCAGCCGCCCGCCCTTGGGCTCGTCGCCGTATTCCTTGAAGGCGCGCGTCAACTCGGCGACGTCGGCGTGGTTGAGGAAGTCGGCGGCGGAATCCCAGCCGGACGCGCTGACGGCGGACCGTGGACCGCCGTCGGTTGGTCGATCTACCATCTGCCATCGACCATCTACCGTCACTGTCACCGCGCTCGAATCCATCGCCCCGCCGAGCGGCGCCCCCTCCCGGAACGAGAACCCCCGCGCGTCATCGTCGATCTGGTGCGACGAGACGCCGAGGTCGAGCAGGATGGCGTCGAAGCGGGCATCCGGCGGCAGCAGCGCATCCGCGTCGGCGTAGTTGCCGCTCACGGCACGGAAACGCCCCGCCTCAATGGCCGGTTGCAGGCGGCGCGATGCCTCGGAGATCGCAGCCGGGTCGCGATCGATGCCCGTGACATCCATGCCGGCTTCGAGCAGCGCCGCGCTGTGCCCCCCGCCCCCCAGCGTGCCGTCGAGCGCGCGCGAAGCGCCGGCGAAGAGGGCGAGGATCTCCTCGACCAGCACCGGCGCATGGTACGCAGTGTCAAAGCGCGTGGTCACAAGTGGTTCGCGGGGGAAGGCGTACTATAGAGACGATGGAGCCGACCCGGTCGAAACGTCGCACCAGCCCTCGCGCGCGTGGGCGCGTGCACGCGCACGCGAGCACCCCACACGCAGAACGGGCGGCCCACTGGGCCGCCCGTCTGTCGTTGCATCGGTGTTGCTCGCCTATGGCTTGGGCGCCGCGCAGTACGCCTTGACCATCTGCTCGCCACTCGTCATCAACTGTGGGAGGATGGGCATCAGCTGCGCGACCGTCTGCGGCGAAACGCGTCCGCCACGAACCATGTTCTCCTGCGCAATGGCGATGTACTCCTGGCCAATCTTCGCCAGCTCGCACGACTTCGTCTTCGGGGCATCCGTCAGCGCCGCCGCCGAGACGTAGAACGCCGAAACCGCCTTCAGGAAGCCTGCCGTGTTCTTGCTCTCAACCTGCGTGAGAGTGGAATCGGCGAACATGACCCACGGCATCACCCTGAGGTTCGCGTCGATTGCTTCACGGTAGTCTTCCGACGTCTTCGTGGACTGGGACTTGTTGAACGCATCGCCACCGAGCCTGAAGAGCCGGTTGCCGATCGTCAGCGCGTAGCCGCCGACCGCCTGGCCGTCCTCACCCGCCGCCTTGGCCTCGCGCAGGGCATTGAGCGTGCTGTCCGGCAGCTTGAGTTCGTCAAAGGTGCGCGCGATGAGCATGCGGATCGACGGCGCCTTCGGGTCGATCGAAAGGATCTTCCGGAAGGTTGCAATCGCCTGCTGCTGCTGCGCGGTCTTCAGCTGTTCCTGGCCGAGCATTGACAGGATCGTCGTGTTCGTGGGGAACTTCGCCGCACCCTGCGCCGCGATGTCGGCCGCCTTCTGGAAGGCGCTGTCGCCATCGAACGCGGCCACCATCTTCGTGAAGTAGGTCGTATCGGCCAGCGAGGTGTCGATCTTCACCATCTCCTCGCCCAGCGCCGTGCCGGCCGCCACGTCCTTCGACGCGAGGTAGATGAGGAAGCCGAGCTTCATGAGGCGCACGTCGCCCGGGTTGTCCTTGATGGCTTGCGCGATGATCGGCTTGGCCATCTCCGACTTGCCGCTGGCAGCCAGCGCATTGACGACTTCGTCCACCAGGCGGGTGTTGGTCGGATCCGTCGCCAGCAGCCGCACGAGCATCTCGGTGGACTGGTCCTGGTCGCCCTTGTCCTTGTACGCCTGCGCGGCATAGGCCAGCGCGACCTTGTTCTTGGGATCGTGCTTCAGGACCTCGAGCGCGACCGCGATGAGCGAATCGGGCGGCTGCTTGAAGCCGGCGCGCACGTTGAGTTCGCACAGTCGCGCGATCGTCGCCTGCGGGTACGCCGCCACGCCAGCGCGCGCCGCGGCGATCGCCTCGGCCGGCTTGTTGTCGCGGCCCAGCATGTTGCACTTCTTCTCGTGGTCGATCTGCTTGCGCGCGTCCTGCAGGCTCTTCGAAAGCGCCGACGCCACGCGGGCCAGTCGGTCGCCTTCGGCCGGCGGCAGCGGCTGCGTCAGCCCGGCGTCGCGCGTCAGGGTCAGACTCGCGTGGATGATGAAGCCCGTGGCCGTCTTCTCGACCGTTCCCTCGACGTATTCGTCCGTCCGCAGGAGCTTCGCGAGGCTGCCGAGATCGCCCGACGACAGCGCCTCGTCGTAGGGATAGCCCGACTGCTCGACCACCGTCTTGTAGTCCGCGGACGAGATCACCGTCAGCATGCGGAACGGAATGTCCGCGTTGAAGCGGCTCCGCAGCTCCTCGGAGGCCTGCACCGAGAGCTTCTTGTCGCTGCTCCGCAGCGTGCCGACGACCAGACGGGGGGCATTCGGGTTCGGGGTGCGGGTCGCCTGGGCGGACGCCACCGGGGCGACGCCCACAATCAGGACCGTCGCCGCAACCATCGAACGAGCGTAGCCAAGCCGTGCCTTCACAGTCATCTCCTCCGAACGTTGAATCCTTCTACCCGGCCGGGGCCAATGCGGTCCCTGATCGGTATCCAGACAACTAAACAGTGGGCGAAGAGGGACTCGAACCCCCGACTCCCTGCGTGTAAGGCAGGTGCTCTAACCAGCTGAGCTATTCGCCCTGAGCACCCCGCCCGTGCCGATGCTACTTCGCGAGGATTGCCCGCGGCACCAGCACGCAGTAGCCCAGCACAAGCAGGATGGGAGCGATCGTCTCGCCCCCTCGCGCGAGGTCAGCATAGCCGAGAACGAGCGTCAGCAACGCCGCCCCCCACCACATCACCGCGCCGGATACCCGCCGGTCCTGTGCGTTCGCCATAAGCGCTTGAGGTTATTCCAGTTGGGCTATGCTGTCAAGCAATTCGCCGAGAACGGCCACATACAATAATCGAAACCTAATGCGGGCCCCCTCCCCCGTCCTCTCCCAGCAGGGCGGCGAGGGCGCTGGCCCGCTCCCGCTCGGCCTGCGCCGCGTCCGCCGCCCGCATCGCCTCGAGCCGGCGCCGGTTGCGCCGCCGCCGCATGAACCAGAGCGGGCCGACCATCAGCATCACGAAGACAGCGCCGAGACTCACGTCCGTGACAAGGGCGAGGCCGCCGTACCGGCGGCGCGTCGCCTTCTGCCAGTGCGCTTCAAAGCCGCCGAGGGTCATCCCGAACGCCTGGCGCATGGCGCGTTCGAGCGAGCGCTCCCGGTCCCAGTACGCGAAGAACAGCGTCAGGCCACGCTCGCGGTCGAGCGCGGCCAGCTCCGCAACGGCCCGATACGAAAAGGCGTAGGCGGCCTGGGCGGTTCCCGACCCCCGCTGGAACGCCGAGTCGAGACCCGCGAACGTCGGCGGCCGCCCGAAGGCGATGGCGAGGGCGAAGTTCGTCGCCAGGACCTCGTCGCGCCCCCACTCTCCGGCCGCGTACGAGGCGTATCCCTCATCGAACCAGCGGGGCGGCAACTCGCCGAGGAACTCGTGCAGCGCGAGGTGCGCCAGCTCGTGCCGGAGCACCGAGAGGGCGTCGCCTCCCTTGCCGCCGCGATGCCCGTGCAGCACGATGCGGCGCTCCAGCGGAAACGCGAAGGCCTGCCCCCATTCCGGCGCGCCGTCGCCCGCCCATCGACGGAACGTGGCATCGTCGGGCGCCACCCAGATGGCGACGCGCACGCGCGGCCTCGGAAGACCCGGGAACGTGTCGCGGGCCTCGGCTGACGCGGCAAGTGAGGCGGCGAGCCGGGCATCGGTGGGCGCGTGGTGCACCGTGAACCGGCCGCGCTCGAGGCGCAGCAGCCCGGCACCGTCGTCCTGTGGCAGCGCGCCGGCTTGTGCGGCGCACGCCGCGACCGCCCAGGCCGCCAGCATGAGCGCGCGGAGGCCGGCCGCCGCGCGCCGGCGCATCACGGAATGCGCGGCGGCTCCCCGCCCGCCTCCACGGTCGCCAGCACCTCGGCGCAGCGCTTGCCCCATGGATTGAACTTGTTGGTGGCGTGCCCGGTGCTCCACGCCGCCTTCGCCTCGTCGAACTCGCCGTTGTACCAGTGCGCGCGGCCGAGTTCGTAGTACGCTTCGATGAGGTTGGGCCCCAGCGTCAGCGTCTTCTTGAAGAAGCTCTGCGCGTCCTCGAACATCTCGCGCTCGAGGTAGACGAGCCCGAGGTAGAAATGGGCGTACAGCATCGCCTTCTTGTCGTTGTCGAGGCGAATCGCCTTCGACAGGTGCTCAATGGCTTCGCCGAAGATGCGCTTCTTCAGGCAGATGTAGCCGACATTGATCCGGGCCAGCGCGTTGGCCGGCTGGCGCATCAGCACCTTCTGGAAGTTCATCAGCGCTTCGTCGTACTTCTCCTGCAGCATCTGCGCCCAGCCGAGGAGCGCTTCGCTCTGCGGGTCGTTGGGCGACAGCTCCAGCGCGCGCTTGAGCGCCGTCTCGGCGGCCTCGTAGTCGCCGAGCGAGAGCCGGCTCCACCCTTTCTCGATGAACGTCGAGGCGCCAATGTGATCGGCGTGCACCACCGGCTTCTCGCCGCTGAACTCCGGCGCATTGGTGGCCGCGTCGGCCTGCTGCGCCTTGAACTTGTCCACCAGGCGCTTGACGTCGTCCTTCAATGCGCTCATCCCGGTGAGCGCGGCCGTGAGGTCCGCGACCCCCTGCTCCAGCGTACGGAACAGCGCGATGATCTCCTGGCGTGTTGCGTCCCGATCGCCCGCGGCGAGCCCGGTGTCGAGCTTCTGCTCGATCGCAGCGAACTGCGCGGCCAGCGTGTCCAGCGGTGGAACCGTCACGACTCCCTCCGCACCATCTCGAGGTTCGCCTGCAGGTGCGAGTCCGTGGGATCCAGCGCGAGCGCCTGCTCCCAGCACCGGATGGCCTCGTCCCTTTCATCCCGCTTGAGGCGGATATGGCCGAGCTTGCGCCAGACATCGGGCCCAAGCCGTTCGTTGAACTTCACTGCGCGCAGATACGACTCGAGCGCCTCGTCGAGCTGGCCGCCGCGATAGTAGAGGTCACCGAGATTCTTGTGGAGCTGCGGAAGTCCGGCGTCCTCATGGAGGCCGTTCTCGACCGCCGCCTTGGCCTCGTCGGCGCGGCCCTTCTCGGCCAGCGCAACCGCGAGGTTGTTGAAGAGCGTGGACGAATGCGGATGCGTCTGGGTGCCTTCGGTGAGCAGTGAGATCGCCTTGTCGAGGTGGCCGCCCAGTGCCGCCGCGAGCGCGGCATAGTGGAACCAGACCGCCGCCGGGGGACGCTGGCCGAAGAGCGGCCGCGCCTCCATGAGCGCCGCGTCCGCCTCGGTCGCGTTGCCGGCGCGCAGCTGCAGCACACCGATCCCCATCAGGACCCGCGGGTCCTGTCCGCCGCCGCGCTTCATGGCCTCGTCGAGTGCGTGGCGCGCCTCGTCCACGCGTCCCAACTGCTCCAGCGAGAGCGCGAGGTTGTGGAACACCGCCGACTTCGCGAGGCGCGAAGCCGCGACGGCTTGGAACTCCGCGACCGCGTCGGCATACCTGCCCTGGCGCACGTGCACGAGCCCGAGGTAGAACCGCGCCGCGCTGTCCGTGGCGCGCAGGTCGAGCACGCGGCGGAACTCCCGCACGCTCTCATCGAGCATCCCCGCCTTGTAGAACGCGAGGCCGAGGTTCCGGTGCTCTTCCACGCGCTCGTCCGGCGCGCCGGGCTCGGTGGTCTTGGCGGTCTTGCCCACGCGGTGCAGGAAGCCGGCCGTCACCAGCCCATACAGCGCCTTGCCGACCTCGAACTCCACCATGCCGGTCTCGTCCACGAGCGCCGCCACGTCGCGCCGCCCGTCGATGAGCGGCACCACCGTCTCCTGCTCGGGGGTCAGCGCCACGCCGCTGTCGGCGAGCCGCTTGCGGTCGATCTCGAAGACGATGTCAAAGCCCGGGATCTTCTTCTCGATCAGGCTCCATTCGTCCACCCGGCGCGCCCCCTCGAGGAGGAGCGATTCCGGGTTGATGGAGACGACGAAGTCCTGCTCCTCGGGGCGGATGTCGGCCTCGAAGTTGAACGTGCCCTGCGTCCACGTGAACAGGAAGTAGACGGCTTCCTCGATCTGCAGGCGGATCTGCTTGTGCAGGTCGTCGCGCGAGATGATGCGCCGGTCCACCAGGATCTCGCCGAGGCGCTTGTCCCGCTCGTGCGCCTGGGCGGCGATGCCCTCCTCCAGCTGCGCCTGGGTGATCACGCCGCTCTTCATCAGGATGTCGCCGAGGCGGTCGCGGCGATTCACGATGGCGGCGTACGAAATCTTGCCCTTGTCGAAGTAGATCGAGCCGAAGTTATTGCGATGGGTCACCGACAGGCAGCCGGTCTTCTTGCCCATCGAGAGCAGCTGCAGGACGTCGGGAAGGCTCGCTTCCTTGAGGCTGCCGCGGATGGCCATCAGCGCATCTCCTCAACGAGCCGCGCCCCGGCGTCGGGCCAATCGAACACGACGCGCTCGTGGTCGAGGAACGGATCGCCGGCGGGGACGGCCGCCGAGATGCGCGGCGGCCGCGGCTCCACGGCGGGCCCGCCCAGCTCGGCGCGCACCAAGTCGACGGTGAGCGGCTTGCCGTACAGGTCCGCAGCGGCGCCCAGCCGTGTGACGACGCCGATGATCTCGCGTACGCTCTGCACCGGATGCTCGCCAAGCAGGCGCAGGACGTCCTCGTCGGCGGCGCGTCCCGCCTCGGCGAGGAATCGCGCGAACAGCCGTTCGCGCAGGACGCGGTCGGGCGACTGGATGGGGACGACCAGGCCGCCCTCGAATCGCGAGCGCAGGCGCGCCTCGAGATCGGTGATGTCGGCCGGCACGCGATCGCTGGTCAGCACCACCTGCTTGCCGCCCTCGATCATCGCGTTGAAGATGCCGAAGAACTCCTCCTGCGTGCGCTCCTTGCCGCCGAGGAACTGGATGTCGTCGACGATCAGGGCGGAGGCGGAGCGATACCGCGCGCGCCAGCGGTCCACGTTGCCGGTGTGCACCGCTTCGATGAGCTCGTCCACGAGCTGCTGCGAGTTGACATACGCCACCGCGCCCGCCGCCCCGCCCTGCTGCATCAGCGCATTGCCGATGGCGTTGGCGAGGTGCGTCTTGCCCACGCCGCTCGGGCCGTATAGTACGAGCGGGTTGTAGCGGCGCGCCGGCTCTGCGACCACCGCATCGGCGGCATGCACGGCGAGCTGGTTCGAGGCGCCCACCTCGAACGCGTCGCGCGCGAACGCGGGACTCGGTCCCTTGGTCGGCAGCGCTCCCGTCAGCGCGTGCTCCACCAGGTCCTCGGCCTCCGGCATCCGCTCGGGATCGCGGAAAACCGCGTGGCCGACGAGCGAGGGATCCACCTGCCGCGCCTGCCGCTCGAGGTTGCGCAGGTGCTCCACCGCCGCGGTGAACGTCGCGGTGAGGCCCGCCACGTCAGGGGCGCGCGGCAGGTCCAGGGCGCGCTCCAGCACGGCGGTGCGGTAGCCCTCCGCCTGCCAGAAGGCGATGGCTTCGCGCAGCCGTCCGCGCCACGACTCGACCTGCTGCTGCACCACCACCTGCACGTCGCTGAGGAAGCTGTCGAACTCGCCGGCATCGAGCTGCGGCGCCGGCCGGTGCTGCCGGGAGGCGATGGGGGCGAGCGCCGCGCGCAGCTCGTCGATGTCACGGTACTCGCGCGCCGCGAGGTCTTGCACCACATCGGGCGTCAGCTCCAGTCCGGCCTCGGTGGCCATGCGCTGCAGGATCACGGCGCGCGTCTCGTAGTCAGGGGGCGCGACGTCCACCAACAGGCCCTGCGACAGCGTCTGCGACAGCGCGTCTTCCACCTCGGCGATCCCCGACGGCAGCCGGTCGGCGACGAGCACCACCTGCGTGTTGTGCTCGACGAGCGCGTCAATGACGCGCGCCAGCGCCAGCTGCGCGGACGGATGCCCCTCGAGCGCGTGCACGTTGTCGAGCAGGAGCATGCCGGCATGCGTGTACGAACCCAGGAAGGCGTCAACGGATCCGGCGGCGACGGACGCCGCATGTCCGGCTACGAAGTGCGCGCCGTCCTCGCGGCGCACCTCGAGTTCGGGCCACAGCGCCGTGGCAAGGTCGGCCACCGCGCCGAGCAGGTGCGACTTGCCGAGGCCGTGCGCCCCGTAGATGAACAGCGGGTTGTAGGTCGAGCCCGGCGATTCCGCGACGGCGCGCGCGGCCGCCGCCGCGAGGCGGTTGTTGGCCCCGACGACGAAGCGGTCGAACGTTTCGCGCGGCTCGGTCACCTAATCAGCCCTTCGATGCGCCGAGGCGGCGCAGCACGAGTTCGGAAATGGAGCGCAGCGTCTCGAAGACGCCGGCGCCGTGCAGCGCGTCCGCCTCGAACGACGGCACGCCGCGGAAGTTGAGCGCGTCCTCCAGCGTCGGCAGCGGCAGCAGCAGGTCCGGCGGGAGGTCCCGCTTGTTGTACTGCAGCACCAGCGGCACGCTGCGCGCGTCCACGCCGTGCTCGGCGAGGTTGGCATGCAGGTCCTGCAGGCTCTCGATGTTCTCCTCGAGCTGGCGCGACTGGCTGTCGGCCACGAAGACAACGCCGTCGGCGCCCTGCAGCACGAGCCGGCGCGTGGTCTGGTAGTACACCTGGCCAGGAACCGTGTAGAGCTGGAAGCGCGTGGTGAAGCCGGAGATGGTCCCAAGGTCGAGCGGGAGGAAGTCGAAGAAGAGCGTACGATCGGTCTGCGTCGCCAGCGACACCATCTGCCCTTTCCGGTCGGAAGGGACCTGGCTGTAAATGTAATGCAGGTTCGTCGTCTTTCCCGACCGTCCCGGCCCGTAGTAGACGATCTTGCACGTGATCTCGCGCGTGGCGTAGTTGACCAGACTCATAGGGACGAGGCAGAGGCAGGGGACATCGGACTACGCCCGCCCGAACAACTGGGCCAGGTTGCGGTTGAGGTCGCGCTCGAAATTCTCCGCCAGGGCAGGCGGCCCTGCAGTGGGCACGGCTGGGGCGGACGCCGCCACCCGGGCCCGGAATTCCTCGAGAAACAGCTGCACCAGGCCCAGCGAACTCTCGCGGTCGAACACGGCGAGCAGCAAGAGGGTGCCGGACTGCGTGGCGATGGCCCCCAGGAAAATCTGCCGATCGCGCCCCATGTAGTGAAGCGCGGAGAACGGCGTGCCCTCGAGCTGCCGCCCGAGCTCCGCAGACGTGGCGTGGATGGCCGAGGCGAGCGCGCAGGCCGTCATGACGTCCACCGAGCGGGCGAAGCCGTACTGCCCCAGCACCTGCCCGCTGGGATGCATCAGCACGGCAATCTCGACGCGCGCGTCGTCCACGAACTGCTTGAGCGGCGTCTCCACCCAGCCGGCGGCCACGGAGAGCTTCATGGCAGACGCTCCGCGGCCCGCAACAGTTCCACGCGCAGGAGGCCGACGTTGACCCGCGACTCGCAGACCACCACGAGCACCAGGTCCTGCCCGCCGGCGGTGCAGACCCTGCCCTGTTCCGCCGTGAGCTCGAGAAAGCTCGTCGCACCGAACCCGGCGGCGGCGGCCGATCGCCGGGCCTTGCGATAAAGCGACGCGGCCAGCGCGGCAAAGGCGTCGCCGTTCACGCCGATCTGCAGCGTGGACTCCACGATGATCCCGTCGTCGAGGCCCACGACCATCGCCCCCAGCACGCCGCGGTGCCGGATGAGCGACTCGGTGAGCAGCGCGAACGGGGCGCTCATCGCGCGCCCTCCGCCCACTCGGCGGCGCGCTCCACCGCGCGGTCGAGCACACGCCGCACGAAACCGAGCGGCGTGGGGCGCGCCGCCGCCACGAGCGCCACGCCGTCCCGGCTGGGCGCCATCGCCACCGAGGCCGCTTCGGTCTCGAAGATGATCTGGCGCCAGGCGCCGAGTCCGAGGTGGCGCATGGCGCGCCCCGCTTCGTCGCTCACGCCCGAGAGTTGCGCCCCGATGATGGCAGCGAGATCGCGCCCGTCGGCGGAGACATAGCGTCCGGCGAGCACGAGGCCGTCCCCGTCGAGAAGGAGCGCCGCGCTGCGTGTTCCCTCCAGCAGGTCGTCGAAGAGCGCGCCGGCGTCCGCTTCCGGGCGCGGCACCTCCATCGGCAGTCCGATGGTCGGGCGCGCGGTGCGCAGGCTGTCCTCCGCCACGGCCGCGCGCGCCGCGTCGCCGGCGCCGTAGTCCGCTGAGACCGCCTGCCGCGAGACCTGCATCGTGGCGCGATCGGTCGCGCTGTCGCGCTCCGTGAGCGCCGCCTGCACGGTCTGCAGCGCCGCGGCCAGCGACCCGTCCGCAGGACTGGCGGCGAGCGCCGCGCTCAGGTGGGCCGCGGCCTCCTCGAGGCGCCCCAGCTGGAAGCAGATGAAGCCGAGCCCCTTCCGCGCGCCGGGATCCCCCGGTGCCAGTCGCAGCACCGTTTCCCACTCGACGATCGCACGCTCGAGCTCGCCGCGGTCGACGGAGACGCGCGCCACGAGGTCGTGCGCATCGGCTCGCTCCGGATGCCGTTCCGCGCCGCGGAGCGCCACGCGCAGCGCGACGTCGAGCTCGCCGCGCCGCCGCAGCGCCTCGCCGAGCGCGACGAAGGCCAGGCTCGCCGGATCGGCCGCCAGCGCCTCGCTGAGCGCGCGAATGTCGTCAGTTGCCACGGAGCACCTCCAGCGCCCGCCGCAACTGCTCGACGGCCTCGACGCCATCGCGCACGGCCGGCGCGTCCCGGTCCGACGCATGCGTCGCCAGATACTGCGTCCAGACACGCAGGGCGTCGTCGAGCCGCCCGCCGGCAGCGGCGGCCAATCCCTGCAGCACCAGCGCGCGGGCCGCCGCCTGTCGTTCGACCTCTTCCTCCGAGCGGAGCTCCGACAGGCGCGAGCGGCGCTCCGCCGGACGCAGCGAGACGACACCGGTGCTCAGCAGGCCGTACACGATCTTGGCGACGTCGAATTCGCTGCGCGCCAGTTCCACCGCGATGCGGCGGAGGTCGCGCTGGCCGTCGATCATCGTCAGCACTTCCCATTCACCCGGCAGCAGGTCGAGCTGGCCCGCATGGTCGTCGCCGGCCTCCGCGAACTGCGGCACCACGGCGAGGTTGGGCACACGGTCGGCGATGCGCGACCACTCATCGATGCGCCGTGCCGCCTCCATCAGCACCGACTCGGTCGAGACGGCGATCGATGGATTGTCCGGGAACGCCGACGCGCTCGCCTCCTCGAAGCGGAAGTGCCCCTCGCGCCAGCTCATCAGCTCGAAGACCACGGCCTCCGCCTGGCGGCGGACAGACTGCTCCACGTCGCGCGTCGAGACGGCGCCCAGCGCGATCAGAATCTCGCCGATGCGCCGCCGGTCGCCCTGCTCCGTCTGCAGTTCGCGCGCTGCGGCGAGCTCCGTCTCCGTGATCTTGCCGGCCTTCAGCAGCATCTCGCCGAACGGATACGGATTGCTGCGAATGGAGGCGTACGCGATGCGCCCGGCGTGGAACGCCACCACGCCCTCGTTGTCGCGCAGCTCCGACACCACGCGCAGCACGCCCGTCTTCCGGCTGAGGTCGAGGAGCTGGAAGACGTCATGGATGCCGAGTTCGCGGAGTGGGCCTTCGATGGCCATCAGCCCCCTCCCCCGGCGCGCCGGCCGAACACCTGCAGCAGGTCCTGCGCCGTGCGCATCTCGCGGCGGGCACGCCGCGCGTACTCACCCGCCGGCTCGAGGTCGATGACGCGCTGCCAGGCCGCGATCGCCTCCCGGAACCGCTTGTCGCCGGCGGCCAGCACGCCGTCGTAGAAGATGGCCCCGGCGTGCGTGGCGTCGAAGCGCAGCACCCGCGTGAACGCCGTGCGGGCATCGCCGGCGCGTCCCATCGTGAGCAGCGTTTCTCCGAGGGCGATGAGTGCCTCGAAGTTGTACGGGTCGCGCTGGAGCAGGTCGGCGAGCAGGTTCACCGCCTCCTGCGCGCGCCCCGTCACCCGTTTGAGGCTGGCCAGCTCGAGCGTCGCCTCCGCATACGTCGGCACCGTGTCGAGCGCCGTCACCAGCTCGCGCTCGGCCTCGTCCCACGACGACTTGCGCACGAGCAGGCGGGCGAGCTCGAAGCGCACCGCCGCAAAATCACGGTCGAGCGACAACGCGTGGCGATAGGCCGCGATGGCCCCCTCGAGGTCGCCGACCGAGCGCGCGATGTTGCCGATCCAGCGCAGCACCTCGGCGCGCTGCGGGGCGAGGCGCCGCGCGAGGTCGAGCGCCTCGAGCGCGGCGGCCGGGTCGCCCGCCTCGAAGCGCGCCGACGCCGCGAGCATCAGCGCGTCCACGTCCTCGGGCGCCGCCTCCAGGATCTGCTCCGCGGCGAGGCGCGCCTCGGCGCCGCGGCTGAGCATCATCAGGGCCTGCGCCTCGCCGCGCAGCGCGCGCATGTGCCCCGGCCGCGCCTGGCGCGCGGCACGGAAACGCTCCAGCGCATCGCCGTACGCGCCCTGTCGGTAGAGCACGTCACCGAACAGCGCGTAGCCGTCGGCCACGTCGGCGCCGCGCGCCATGGCACGGCTCGTCTCGGCCGTGGCCCGGTCGTACAGTCCCTTGGTGAGGTAGTCGGCCGCCATCGCGTACGGGTCCACCTCCATCACCACGGTCGGCGCGGGGGCCGGCGGCGGCGCGAGCTCCTTGAACAACGTGTCGAGGAGCGTCGGGTCGAAAGCGAATTGACCGACCTCGCCGCTCATCCGCTGTTCGCCGCCGAGATCCGGCACCACCGACAGGTCGGGATCCTCGTACTCGAGATCGATGGCGAGCGAGAACTTCTGCGGCACATAGTACGGGTCGAGCTCGAGCGCGCGACGCGTCTCGCGCAGCGCCCCGTCGAAGTCGCCAAGGTTCGACAGCGCGAAGCTCATGTTGTAGTGCGCCTCGGCGAAGTCGGGGCGCGTCTGGATGGCGCGCGCAAAGGCGTTGCGCGCGTCTTCGAACTTGCGGAGGTCGGCGAGCACGAGCCCGACGCCGTTCCACGCCACCGCATTGTCGCTCTCGGTGACCAGCACCTGGCGATAGGCCTCGAGCGCCAGCTGCGCGCGCTTGGCGCGCGAGAGCAGCAGCGCGAGGTTGAGCCGCGCCTTGGCGAAGCCCGGGTTGGCGGTGAGGGCCGCGCGGAACGCGCCGATGGCGGCGTCACGATCGCCGGCATGGAACAGCGCCACGCCAAGGTTGTTGGAGGCCAGCGCGTATCGTGGGTCCACCGCCAGCGCGCGCTGGTAGTCGGCGGCCGCCTCGGCATGCCGACCCTGCTGATGCAGCGCAACGCCGTGCTCGTTCCAGAGCTTCGGGCTGTCCTGGCGGTCGGCCAGCAGCTGGTCATAGATCGCGAGCGCCGCGGCCGGATCCTGCCGCAGCAGATGCACCTCGGCCGTGGCCTGGAGCACGAGCGGCCGGTCCTCACCGCGCTCGATCGCCATCGCATACTCGCGGAGCGCCTCGGCGAAGTATCCCTTCTGGCGGAACGCGAGGCCGAGGTTGTAGTGCGCGAGGCCGTCGCCCTCCGTCACCGTCATGCGCTGCAGCGCGCGCGTGCTGCGGGCGCTCCGCAGCGCCTCGTACGCGCCGGGATCGTACTTGTCGATCGCCAGGTTGGCCTGCGCGCGCGACAACGCCGGGTTGAGCTGCACGGCGCGCTTGCTCGCGGCGAGCGCATCGTCCGGCCGGCCCATGTCGCCGTAGATGAACCCGAGCAGGTAGTGCGCATCGGGATTCTCCGGATTCAGCTGGATGGCGTGCTGCAGCGAGACGAGTGCCTCCTCCGCGAGGCCCTGGTTGTAGAGCGTCTCCCCGAGATAGAACGCCACCACCGAACTGGTGGGATCCATCTCGAGCGCGCGCACGAACCAGCGCCGCGCATCGTCGAGCCGCCCGACGGCCTTCTCGGCCAGTCCGAGCTGCACGATGGCGCCGAGGTCCTGGTCGTCGTACCGCAGCAGCTCCTGAAACTCGCGGATCGCGTCCTCGCTCTCGCCAAGCTGCGCGTAGGCGCGCCCGAGCTCCCAGCGGGCATCGCGATCGTCGGCGCGCACCCGCAGCCGCTCTTTCAGCTCGGCAACGCGGCGGTCGTAGTAGCCCGAACTCGTGTACGCGATCTCGAGGTTCCGCTGCGCGACCTGCATCTGCGGGTCGAGCTCCAGCGCCTTCGTGAAGGCCTGCACGGCCTCCTCGGCGAGGCCCTTGTTGTGGAAGAGCACGCCGAGGTTGTTGTGCGCGCCCGCATCCGACGGATCGATGCGGCGCGCGAGTGCCCGCAGGACGTCGCGGTCCCGGGAGGAGGTCAGCGACGGTCCGCTCACCCCAGCCGCACCGCGTGCAGGATATGGTCGAGCGAGTCGGCGTCCGGCAGCATGAAGTACAGGCCGCGCAGCGGCTCGTCGCGGTCCTTCAGGAAGAACTCGGTTTCCATGACGAACACCACCGACGCCGCGCTGCTCGACGCGCGCACCGTGTCGGCCAGCGCGGCGTGCGAGAGACCCACCGCCAGCTCCGGCGGGGTCGGCAGCAGCACCATGCCCATGAACTCGGCCAGCGCGTTCAGGTAGGCGGAGCTCAGGATGTTGCCGGCTTCCTGCACGGCCGACTGCTCGTACGCGCCCACTTCGGTAAACGTCCCCGCCGGCTGACGCGACATCAGCTCAGCGAGGCGCATGGCGCTCGTGTGCGAGAAGGTGAGGACGCTCAGTCCCTTGAGGTCGCCGACCATCTTGAGCAGCACCGCCGCCACCGGCTCCGTACTCGACGACAGCAGCACGGGCAGCTCCGCGACGCCCGACACGGCAAGGCGCGGCACGCTGATCATGATCGTCTCGTCCGTCATCTGCGACAGCGCGGTGGCGGCGTGCCCTGCCCCGATGTTGGCGACTTCGCGCAGGGCGTCGAGCTGGCGAGCGCTCAGGTTCCGGACATCGTCCATGGGTGCCGTCCTCTAGAAGCGCAGCGTGATGGTCGTGCCCCGACCGGGCACCGAGTCCAGCTCGACTGTCCCACCGAGATGCCGCACGCGGGACTGCACCGCATCCACGCCAACCCCGCGGCCGGAGTACCCGCTCACCGTCGGCGCCGTGGAGAAGCCCGGGCGCGCGATGAGGCGCAACAGCGTGGTCCCGTCGAGTTCGGTGATTTCCGGCCCAACGAGGCCAAGTTCCCGCGCCCGCGCCAGCACGCGCTCGCGGTCGATGCCGCGCCCGTCGTCGTGCACGCGCACCAGCGCGGCCGATCCATCGCGCGCCACGCTGAGCACCACGCGCCCCGCACGCGGCTTCCCCAGCGCCTCGCGCACGTCGGGCGCCTCGATACCGTGGTCTACCGCGTTGCGCAGCAGGTGCATCACCGGCTCGCCGATCTCGTCGAGCAGGAAGCGGTCGATCTCGGTGTCCTTGCCGTCGACGGTGAACTCGATCTCCTTGCACAGCTGCCGCGCCGCGTCGCGCACGAGGCGCGGAAAGCGGTCGAAGACATGCCAGGCCGGCACGCGGCGGCTCGCCATCACCTCGGCCTGCAGGTCGCTGATGAGCCGCGAGGTGCGCGTGATCTCCTCGTCGAGCGCCGCGTCGCCGCGGCCGGCGGCAAGCTGCAGCAGGCGGCCGCGCGCCGCGGCCAGCTCGGCGATGAGGTTCACCATCGCGTCGAGCCGCGCCAGCTCGATGCGCACGTAGCGCGTGCCGGAAGCGGCCGTCGAGGTGTCCTGCTCCGGCGTCAGGCGCATGGGCGCGCGCTGCCGCCCCCGTCCCGTGGACACCTCGACATGCTCGACGTCGCCTGTGGACGCGATCGCCGCCTCGATCTCCACCGCCGGCGTTGTGGAGACGAGGCGGAACGCAAAGGCCTGCGCGGATTCCGCCGCCTGCAGTTCCGCCGCCGGCGGCGAGACCGCCACGACGTCGCCCAGCGTGCGCGCCCGCTGCAGCGCCATGAACGCGCGCACGCCGGGGAAGACGGTGTCGGCCCGCTGCCGCACACGCACGAGGACGCCCGGCCCCTCATCGACCAGGTGCGCGGCGATGGCCGCCGCGCCGAGATCCGTGGACGCGTCGCGCGTTGCCGCCTCCACGCCCACGCGCCGCAGCTGCGCCAGCGCCGTGGCGAGCGCCGGCGGCTCGCTCGCCCCCTCCACCGCGCGCCCGATCCCCGCCTCCAGGGCGTCCGTCGCGGCGAAGAGCACGTCCATCAGCTCCGGGCTGATGCCCTGCGTCCCCGCTCGCACGCGGTCGAGCAGGCTCTCCAGCTCGTGGGCGAACGCAGCCACCGCGTCGTAGCCCATGGAGGCGCTCATCCCCTTGAGCGTGTGCACGGCGCGAAAGAGCACGTGCACGGGCTGGGTGTCCCCGGGCCTCGATTCGAGTTCGAGGAGCGCGCTGTTCATCTCCGAGAGCTGGACGCGGCTCTCGGATCGAAACAGGTCAGCGTAGCGGCGGGGGTCCACGCGGCGGCTCGTTGGTCGTCCGGCCCGTCAGCCGAGCACGCGTCGCACGGCCTCCAGCACGCGACTCGGCTGGAACGGCTTGACGACGAAGTCCTTGGCGCCGGCCTGGATGGCCTCGACCACCAACGCCTGCTGGCCCATGGCCGAGCACATGAGCACGCGCGCGTTCGGGTCGAACGCCGTGATGGCGCGCACCGCGTCGATGCCGCCCATGTCGGGCATCACGATGTCCATCGTGACGATGTCGGGCTTGAGCTGCTTGTACTTCTCCACGGCCTGCGTCCCCGTGTCGGCCTCGCCCACCACCTCGAAGCCAGCGCGCCGGAGGATGTCACCCACCATCGTCCGCATGAAGATCGCGTCGTCACAAATGAGCACCGTCGGCACTGAAGACCCCCGCTGCGAGAAGACGACCAGCCATTGCCGTGCGAGCGCCCATAGAGCCTGAGCGGGCAGGCCCACCGGCGCCTACCCGCTTCGAACTGCCCTAGCGTCTCGCCGTGCGTTCAGCGATCGGCTCTATAGAAGCCAAAGTACTCCAGGGGATTCGGCGAGGCAATCAAATCGGGGAGTTCGGCGACGGTCTGGAGACAGGTGCGGAGGGCCTCCGGCAGGGGGGATCGGAACTCGAGCGCCGCGCCCGACACCGGATGGCTGAAGGCCAGCCACGCCGCGTGCAGGAAGTGCCGCTGCGGCGGCAGGCCCACCACCTTGCGCGCGCCGCCGCCGCCGTAGTTGTCGTCGCCCACGATCGGATGCCCGATGGACGCCAGGTGCACGCGGATCTGGTGCGTGCGGCCGCTGTGCAGGTGGCAGCGCAACAGGTCCGTGGACTCGAAGCGCGCGAGCCGCACGAAGTCGGTGCGCGCCGGACGCCCGCCCGCCGTGACCGCCATGCGCACCCGATCGTTCGGATCGCGCCCGATCGGCCGATCCACCGTCGTCGTGTCGTCCCCGAGGTGTCCCCAGCACAGCGCCGCATACCGGCGCATCACGCGCCGCTCGGAGATCGCCTTGCTCAGCACGCGCAGCGCCTGGTCGGTCTTGGCCACGACCATGAGCCCCGACGTGTCCTTGTCGAGCCGGTGCACGAGCCCGGCGCGCTCCTCGGCCGCGCCCTCGGCGAGTCCCTGGCCGCGCCCCTTGAGGGCGTTGACGAGGGTCCCGGTCCAGTTGCCGGGCGCGGGGTGCACCACCATGCCGGCGGCCTTGTCCACGACGATCAGGTGTTCGTCCTCAAAGACCACCGAGACAGGGAGCTGCTCGGGCAGCACCTCGCGCCCCGGCGGTGGCGGAACATCCACGACGACGCGGGCGCCGCGGTCGGCGCGAAAGCTCGCCTTCTGGCGCGCTCCGTCCACCAGGACGTGCCCGTTCGCGACGAGCGTTGCCGCCTGGCTGCGCGACAGGCCGAGACGTTGGGCAACGAGGAGGTCGAGGCGCGGCGCGCCGTCCTCTGCGACGGTGAACTCGTGGTGTGCGCCCGCCGCGGCGGAGCCGGTCACGCCGCCGCTAACCGGAGGTGCCGGTGGGCGACTGGTCCGCCACCGATTGCACGGACGCCTGCAGCGCCGCCGGCGCCGCGTCCGCGCTCCAGAGCACCCAGCCGAGCAGGATCGCGCCGCTCGTCACCGCGATGTCGGCGAGGTTGAACGTCGGCCAGCGCCAAACGCCGACGCCGATGTCGATGAAGTCCACCACGCCACGCGCGGACTTGAGGCGGTCGAGCAGGTTGCCCATGGCGCCGCCGGCGACGAGCGCCAGCGCGAGCGTTCGCGCGCGGTGCGCGAGCGGCGTGTCGACATACAGCCGCCAGAGCACCGTGAGCGCGACCAGCGTGAGCGCGACAAAGATCCAGCGCGACTGCGCGCCGAGGTGCAGCCCGAACGCGGCGCCCGGATTGTAGACCAGCGTCAGGCGCACGCCGTCGCCGAAGAGCGGACGCGGCAGGTAGGCCGGCGCCAGCCGGTCCACCGCCAGGACTTTCGTGAAGGCGTCCGCGAGCAGCACGCTCGCGGCGACGCCCCAGAACATGCCCGGCTTACTTCTTGGCATCTTCCTCGCGCTGCTTGCAGTCGAAGCAGAAACGAGCGTGCGGCAGCGCCTCGAGGCGCTCGACCGCGATCTCACCGCCGCAGTGCTGGCACTGCCCGAAGGTCTCCGGGCTCTTGTAGAGCCGACGCAGCGCCTGGTTCACGTGCCAGAGATAGCGTCCCTCCTTCGAGGCGAACAGGAACGCCTTCTCGCGCTCCATCGCGTCGGTGCCCTGGTCCGCCATGTGGAAGGAGTAGCTCGAGAGGTCGCCGTCGGCGCCCTGCTGCGTGTTGCTCAGCGTCTCATCCCACTGGCCGAGTTCCTTGAGCACCCGCTTCCGCTCATCGAGCAGGAGCTTCAGGAAGACCTGCAGCTGCTTCTTGTTGTGCGGCTTGAACTTCTTCTCACCGCCGGTCTGAGGCGCCATCGTCAGGATACCTTCTGGAGAGCGAGGGATACGAGCACGCCATCGAGATCGGCGGACGTGCCGGGGGGGAATTTAACCTCGGACGCGTCACCGAGGTGCAATTGCACCGTCAGCGTCTCGTCACAGATCCAGCCGCGATGGGCGTCCACCGCGTCGTGCAGCGCGGGCGGCCCGGCCACCCACAGCGTGATGCGATCGCTGACGTTCAGCCCGGACTCCTTGCGGAAGCGCTGCACGCGGCTCACCAGCTCGCGCGCCAGCCCTTCGCGTTTCAGGGCGTCGCTGAGGGTCGGGTCGATGGCCGCGAACCGCATGCCGTCCTGGGACACGACGAGCGAACCGCTCGCCTTGCGCACCACCGTCAGGTCCTCGGCGTCCAGCGGGTGCGAGTGTCCGCCCACCGTGAGGTGCACCGGTTCGCCGCGCTCGAAGGCCAGCAGCGTGGCGCTGTGCAGCCCCTGCACCGCCTTGGCCGCCTGCGGCGTCTCCTTGCCCCACTTCTTGCCGAGGGCGCGGAAGTTCGCCTTCGCCTCGAGCGCCACCAGCGAGTCGGCGGACCCGAGGAACTCCACCGCCTTGACGTTGAGCTCGGTGACGAGCAGCGGGACGAGCTGGTCGAGCAGCGCCTGCGGCGCCGTGCCGCCCGAGACGCACACGAGCCGGGCGAGCGGCTGACGCACCTTGATGCCGGCTTCCTCGCGCGCCGCGCGGCCCAGCGTGGCCAGGGCGCGCACCTCGGCCATGGCCGCCTCGAGCGCCGTGTCGCGTACCGGCGCGGTCGCGCGCGTGAAGTCGGCCAGGTGCACGGACGAGCCGGTAAGCGACCGGTGGATCCAGTCGCTCACGAACGGCGCGAACGGCGCCAGCAGGCGCGCCACCACCGTGAGCACTTCATGCAGCGTGGCGAACGCGGCGCGGTTGTCGGCGCGGTCCACGTCATAGAAGCGCGCGCGCGACAGGCGCACGTACCAGTTGGCCACGTCCTCGGTGACGAACTCCATGAGCGCGCGCGACGCCGCCGTCGCGTCGAAGCGCTGGAGCTCGGCATCCACCGCCGCTTCCACGGCGCTGAGCCGCGAGAGGATCCAGCGGTCGAGGAGCGGCCGGTCGGCCACGACAGGGTCCGCCGCACTCGGCTCCCAGCCGAAGTTCGCGTACTGTGCGAAGATGCCGCTGTAGACGTTCTTCAGCGTCACGAGGAACCGGCCGGCCGTCTCGCGGATCACCTGCTCGTCGAAGCGGCGCGGCACCCAGATCTGGCTCGACGAGACGAGGAAGAGCCGCACGGCGTCGGCGCCGTGGCGCTCGATCACCTGCCACGGGTCCACGGTGTTGCCGCGCGTCTTCGACATCTTCTGGCCGTTGGCGTCGAGCACGAGGTCGTTCACGACCACGGCGCGATACGGCTCGGCGACGCCCGTGGCCAGGAAGTGGCCGCCCGACTTGTGGTTGTCCACCGCGTAGCCGTCCACCTCGCGCGGCGTCGCCGCGTCCGGGTGGGCGTGCCCCTCCGCCCCACGCTGCTCGCGTCGCTCATCTCCCGTCTTCCGTCCGTCCGTCGGATGCAGCGCATCGCCGAGTCCGGTGGCGATGGCCAGCAGCGAGTAGAACCAGCCGCGCGTCTGGTCCACGCCCTCCGCGATGAAGTCGCCGGGGTACTGGCGCGCGAACTCCTCGCGGTTCTCGAACGGATAGTGCCACTGCGCGAACGGCATCGACCCCGAATCGAACCAGGTGTCGATCACCTCAGGCACGCGACGCATCGTCCCGTCGCATTCGCTGCACGTCCAGGTGTAGCCGTCGATGTGCGGCTTGTGCGGGTCGAAGTCGGCGCCGAGGGCGTGCCCGGTCTGCACGGCGAGATGCGCGAAGCTCCCGATCACCTCGCGGTGCGAGGCGTCGGCGTCGCACACCCAGACCGGCAGCGGCGTGCCCCAGAAGCGGTCGCGCGAGATGGCCCAGTCGATGTTGTTCTCGAGCCACGACCCGAAACGCCCGGCGCCCATCTCGGGGGGATTCCAGTTCACCTGCGCGTTGCGTTCCAGCATCGCGTCCTTCACCGCCGTGGTGCGCACGAACCACGACGACCGCGCGAAGTAGAGCAACGGCGTCTTGCAGCGCCAGCAGTGGGGATAGCTGTGCGTGAAGCGTCCATCCTTGAACAGCACGCCGCGCCGCTTGAGCTCTTCGATGATCACCGGATCGGCGGCTTTCACGAACTGCCCGCCCACCAGCGGCATCTCCGCCGGGAACTCGCCGCGCGCATTGACCGGCTGGAGGAACGCGAGGTCGTACTGCTGGCCGGCCTGGTAGTCGTCGGCGCCAAACGCCGGCGCGAGGTGCACCACGCCCGTGCCGTCGTCGGCGGACACGAAGCCCGTCGTCACGACGATCTCGCGCGCGCCCTCGCCATACGCCACCCAGTCGAGCGGACGCTGGTAGCGCGCCCCGGCGAGCGCGGTGCCCGGAAACGTCGCGACGACATCCCAGCGATCGCGCCAGTCGGCGCCCATCACCGCCGGCACGCGCGATTCGGCGAGGATCAGGTTGAAGTCCGCCCCCTTCGTGCGGCGGATCTCGACGTACGTGAGGTCGGGACTCACCGCGAGCGCGGCGTTGGACACCAGCGTCCACGGCGTCGTGGTCCACACGAGGATGCGGCGCTCGACGTCCGCGCCGCTCTCACGCAGCGGCAGCTGCAGGTAGACCGACGGATCCTCGACGTCCTCGTACCCCTGCGCCACTTCGTGGCTCGACAGCGCCGTGCCGCAGCGCGGGCAATACGGGAGGATCTTGTGCCCCTGGTACAGCAGGCCCTTGGCGTGGAGCATCGAGAGCGCCCACCAGACGCTCTCGATGTACGAGTTGTGGTACGTGACGTACGCCTGCTCGTAGTCGAGCCAGAACGCGATGCGGTTCGAGAGCTTCTCCCAGTCCTCGCGGTACTTGAACACGCTCTCGCGGCAGCGCCGGTTGAACTCGCCGACGCCCACGCGCTCGATGTCCTGCTTGCCGCTGATGCCGAGCGCCTTCTCGACCTCGATTTCCACGGGGAGGCCGTGCGTGTCCCAGCCCGCCTTGCGGTCCACGCGGAAGCCCTTCATCGCGCGGTGGCGGCAGAAGAGGTCCTTGATGGTGCGCGCGAAGACGTGGTGGATGCCCGGCTTGCCGTTGGCCGTCGGCGGCCCCTCAAAGAAGACCCAGCGCGGCGCATCGGCGCGCGCGGCGAGCGAGGCCTCGAACAGCTTCTCGTCCCGCCAGCGGTCGAGCAGTTCGCGCTCGACGTCGTCGGCCGGGCGATCGGTCGGCAGCGGCGCAAATCGGACGGCGGTCACAGGCGCTCCAGGACGCCGCGCACCAGCGTCTCGAGATGTGGTTCGGCGGCGCCGGCGGTGGCTATGATCCGCTCGAGATTCGCCGGCTCGAGCGTGTCGGGCAGGCACTGGTCGGTGATGATCGAGAGCCCGAGCACGCGCATGCCCGACTGCACGGCCACGATGACCTCGGGCACCGTGCTCATGCCCACGACGTCGGCGCCCAGCGCGCGCAGCATGCGGTACTCGGCGCGCGTCTCCAGGTTCGGGCCCGGCACCGCCACGTACACGCCCTCGCGCAGCGTGAGGCCGCGCTCGGCCGCCACCTGCCGCGCGAGGGCGCACAGCGCGGCGTCGTACGGTGCGCTCATGTCGGGAAAGCGGTCGCCGAATGCGGCCTCATGCGGCCCGATGAGCGGGTTGTCGCCGAGCAGGTTGATGTGGTCGCTGATGAGCATCAGGTCGCCCGGCGCCCAGAGCGGGTGCATGCCGCCGCACGCGTTTGACGCAATGAGCGTCGTCGCCCCCAGCGCGCGGAGCACGCGCACCGGAAAGGTGACCTGCTGCAGCGCGTAGCCTTCGTAGCGGTGGAACCGGCCCTGCATCGCCACGACGCGGCGGCCGGCGAGCGTGCCCACCAGCAGGCGACCGGCGTGCGACTCCACCGTGGACAGCGGGAAGCCCGGAATGTCGCCGTACGGGATGGTGCACTCGACGGCGATGGCCTTGCCGACGCCGCCGAGGCCGGTGCCGAGAATCAGCGCCGCGTCCGGGACGAGCGCCGTGCGTGCACGCACGGCGGCGACCGCCGCGTCAACGGCGGCGGCAGTATGGGCGTGCTCGGAGCCTGGGAAACGAACGGACATGGGCTTGGCTACTTCGCCTCGTCTCCGTCATTGCCGCCCGCATCGAGCCAACTCGGCGCCTTCTCCTTCTTGTCGCTTCCCGCGCCCTCCACCCTGGCCGGACGCTCGGGGGCGGGCGATTCCTCGGCGATCTTCAACTCGCTCGCCTGCCGCTCGGTGAAAGCGCGCCACTGCGCCAGGTACGACTTGCGCGCGCGCTCGAGCGCGTCGACCTGCTCCTCGAGGCGACGCACCGCGCGGCGCGATTCCTCGATGAGCTTCTCGCCTTCGGCGCGCGCTTCGCGCAGGATCAGCTGCGCCTCCCGCTCGGCCTGCTCGCGCGTCTCGGCGCGCAGCTGCTGGGCGGTGATGAGGGCGTCGTTGAGCGCCTTGTCGCGCTCGCGGAACGCGCGCAGCTGCTCGTGAAAGCCCTTGGCCTTCGCCTCGAGCTCCGAGTTGGCGCGCGTCAGCCGCTCCAGCTCCTCGGCCACCTGGTCGCGGAACTGGTCCACGCGCGCCTTGTCGTAGCCGCGCAGCGCCGACCCGAAGTCGAAGCGCCGCACGTCAACTGGCGTGAGATGAAAGACATCGTCGCTCATCAGTGCCTCTCCCCGAACAGGACCGTTCCCAGCCGCACCATCGTGGCGCCTTCCTCGATTGCGATCTCGAAATCCCCCGACATCCCCATCGACAGCTCAGTGGCGGGATGCCCGGCGGCGCGCAGCGCCTCGCGCGCCTCGCGCGCCCCGGCGAAGACCCGCCGCAACGTCGCCTCGTCCGCATCCAACGGCGCCATGGTCATGGCCCCGATCACGCGAACGCCGCCCAACCCCTTCAACCGCTCTGCCTCGCGGGCCACGTCCGCCAACTCGTGACCCCCTTTGGTCTCCTCCCCTGCCACGTTCACCTGCAACAGCACGTCCACCGGCCGGCCGCGTCGTCGCCCGAACTCGTCCACCGCATCGGCCAGGCGGCTGCTGTCGAGGGCGTGCAGCAGCCAGAAATGGTCGAGCGCCTTCACCTTGTTGCGCTGCAGGTGGCCGATGAGGTGCCAGCGCACCGCCACCGAAACCGCCGCCTGCTTGTCCAGCGCCTCCTGCACCCGGTTCTCGCCGACGTCCTCGATGCCGCAGGCCTGAACGGCCGCGACGGCCTCCGGCCCGTGGGTCTTCGTCACCGCGACGAGCCGCACCGCCTGCCCGTGCCCGCCCCGGCGCACGGCCTCAGCAATGCGGCCCCTGACCTCGGCCACGCGATCAACCAAGTCCTGCATAGCCTTGAAAAATAGACGGTTGAGTCGGAATAGCGATAGGCGGGGACGATAGGGATTGGGAGCTCGGATTGGGATTGACGATGGGGATTTCTGATGGGGATTCACGATCCGGATGGGAATGGCCCGGCATCCGCGCGACGCCGGGCCATCCGAACTCCCAATCACGAATCGAAATCGGTAACCCCAATCGGTAATCCCAATCGGTAATCCCAATCGGCAATCCCAATCCGAGCTCTCAATCCCCAATCGCCGTTACGCCGGCTGCACCTCGGGCCCGCCCATCACCGGCGGCGCGACCTTCGTGTCCGCCGGCGCCGCGGCCGGGACGGCCGGCGTCAGCAGCGACGTGTTGCCCGGCGCAATGCGCGGCGGCAGCGCCTCGCCGTCCACCAGCATCTTGATGTCCTCGCGCGTCAGCGTCTCGCGATCGAGGAGCGCCATCGCCAGCGTGTCGAGCAGGGCGCGGTTCTCCGTGAGGACCGTACGCGCCTTCTCGTACGACTCGTGGACGACGCGCGACACCTCCTCATCCACCAGCTGCGCCGTGCGCTCGGACACCTCGCGGCGGCTCATGAGCTGCGCGCCGAGGAAGAGCTCCTGTTCGTTGTCGCCGACGAGGATCGGCCCGATCTTGTCGGACAAGCCCCACTGCGACACGTAGCGCCGGGCGAGGGCGGTCGCCATCTGGATGTCGCTCGCCGCGCCGGTCGTGACGCGCTCGCGCCCGAAGACCAGCTCTTCCGCCACGCGGCCGCCGTACGCCATGACGAGGCGCGCATCGAGCTGCTGGCGGCTGATCGACACGCGATCGTCCTCCGCCACCGTGAACGCCACGCCAAGCGTGCGCCCGCGCGGCACGATGGTCACCTTGTGCAGCGGGTCGGTCCCCTTGACCTTGATGGCGCACACCGCGTGTCCGGCCTCGTGGTACGCCGTCTGCTTGCGCTCCTCGTCCTTCATGACGAGCGACTTGCGCTCCGCGCCCAGCTGCACGCGGTCCTTCGCCTCCTCGAGGTCCACCATGTAGACCTTGTCGTGGTTGCGGCGCGCGGCCAGCAGCGCCCCTTCGTTGACGAGGTTCGCGAGGTCGGCGCCCGCCATGCCCGGCGTGCTCCGCGCGATCGCGGTCACGTCCACGTCGTCGGCCATCGGCTTGTTGCGCATGTGCACGCGCAGGATCCCCTCGCGGCCGCGCAGGTCCGGCGCGTCCACGACGATCTGCCGGTCGAAGCGCCCCGGGCGCAGCAGCGCCGGGTCGAGCACGTCCGGACGGTTCGTCGCCGCCACCAGGATCACGCCCTCGTTGCTCTCGAAGCCGTCCATCTCCACGAGCAGCTGGTTCAGCGTCTGCTCGCGCTCGTCGTGCCCGCCGCCGAGGCCGGCGCCGCGATGGCGGCCGACGGCGTCGATCTCGTCAATGAAGATGATGCACGGCGCGTTGGCCTTGCCCTGCTCGAAGAGGTCGCGCACGCGGCTCGCACCGACGCCCACGAACATCTCCACGAAGTCGGACCCCGACATCGAGAAGAAGGGACGCCCCGCCTCGCCGGCCACGGCGCGCGCGAGCAGCGTCTTGCCCGTCCCCGGCGGGCCCACCAGCAGCGCGCCCTTGGGCAGGCGTCCGCCAAGCTTGGTGAACTTCTGCGGGTCCTTCAGGAACTCGATGATCTCCTGCAGCTCCACCTTCGCCTCGTCGCAGCCGGCGACATCGGCAAACGTCACCTTGGGCGTGTCGCCGGTAAGCAGCTTCGCCTTGGACTTGCCGAACGAGAACGCCTTGTTCGGGCCCGACTGCATCTGGCGAAGGAAGAAGATCCAGAAGCCGAAGATCACGATCCAGGGCAGCAGGTTCACGAGCAGCGCGCCGAACGAGGGACTCGGCGCCTGCGCCTTGACCTCGACGCCCTGCGCGCGCAGCCGCTCGTCCAGCTTGTCGCCGTACTCGCCCGGGAGCATCGTCTCGAACTTGCTCACGGTGCGGCCGCCCACCATCTGCGGCGTCTTGTACTCGCCCGTGACGTTCTTGCCGGCGACGACCGTCACCGTCTTGATGTTGCCGGCCTCAAGCTGACGGTTGAACTCGCTGGAGTTCACCTCCGCCGCGCCGTCCTTGGAGCCGCCGGCGTACTGGATGATGAACACCGGCACCAGGATGACCAGCAGCCAGAAGGCGATGGTCTTGGAAAGGCGCCCGAAGTTCGAGGGAGGCGTGGGGGGAGTTGGGTTCTGTGCCATGTCTTGGGTTATGGACGTCGGCCGGGGCGCGCCACACGGCGCACCCGGCGCTGCCAGCCGTCAGGCGAGGCTGGCGATGTACGGAACGTGACGGAAGTTCTCGGCGTGATCGAGCCCGTAACCCACCAGGAACTCATTCGGCGCGTCGAACCCCACAAACTTCACCGGGTGCTCCAGGTGCTCCGCGATGTGCTTGTGCAGCAGCGCGCAGATCTGCAGCGACCGCGGACGTCGCATCTCGAGGAGCTCCACCAGCTTCTGCATGGTGCGCCCCGAGTCCACGATATCCTCTACGAGGAGAACGTGCTTCCCCTCCAGGTTGGTTTCCGGATCATAGAGCAATCGGACGTTTCCAGACGAGACCGTGTCGGCGCCGTAGGAGCCGGCCACGATGAAGTCCACCTGCAGGGGGCGCGGGATCTGCCGCACCAGGTCCGCGGTGAACATGAAGCTCCCCTTGAGCAGGCCGAGCGCGAGCAGCTCGCCATCCGGATACTCGGCGCCAATCTCGCGGCCGAGCTCGACGACGCGGTCGGCGATCTGACGCTCCGAGAAGACGATGCGCTTGACCTCGCGCCCCATCAGGCGCGGGTCGGCTGGACTGGTGGTCATGGGATGTAAATATAGTAGGGCGTCAGACCCAACGTTCCCTTAGCCGCCGGATTCCCGACCCGCCCCGCGCACCACAAAGGTCCGCGCCGTCCGCTCGGCCACCACGCCACCGGAGAGCGGGATCTGCTGTCCGGGCCGGGCCCGAACGGTCCACGACGCCAGCCGTTCGATGCCCCGACGGTCGAGCACGAAGCCCGCACGACCGGCCACCTCTGGCCAGACGACCGCGAGCCCCTCCGGCGTCAGTGACGCCAGGGCTTCGGCGCCCACGACCACCGCGTCGCCCGTCCGACGAGCGCCAAGTCCGTCTACCAGTTCGGCCAGTTGAGCGCGCCACGCCGCGGCGCGACGCCCCACGGTCACGAGCGCCGCGCGAAATCCGGGGCGGACCCGCTCCGCGGCCTCGAGGAGGTCGGTGCGTAGGCGGTTGCGGAGGTAGACCGGATCGGCATTCGACGGATCATCAACGAAGGGAATGCCCACGCGGAGCGCGTAGCGGGTGACCTCCTCGCGGTCGATGTCGAGAAACGGGCGCACCACGCCAGCCGATGGCCACGCCATGGCGGCGAGCCCACGGGCCGACGCGTCGCGCAGGATGCGCATGGCAACCGTCTCCGCCTGGTCGTCGCGTGTGTGTGCCGTCGCGATGGTCGCCCGGCGCTCCTCGGCCACCGCCCGCAGGAAGGCCCATCGCGCCTCGCGCAGGGCCGATTCCGCGGCCCGGGGCGCCCCCAGGCGGTCCGGCGCGCGCCCAGCGACCACCGAAATGCCACGCCCCATGCACTCGCGGACCACCAGTTCCACGGCTTCCGCGGCCGCCTCACCCGTGCCGTGATCGAAGGTGGCTACGGCCGACAACGCGCCGGGGCGCGCCTCGGCGAAGGCGTGGAGCAGGGCCATGGAGTCCCGCCCGCCGGACACCGCGAGCAGGTACGGACCCTCGGGCAGCGCGTGGAGCGCTTTCGCGAATGCGTTCACCCTGCTAAGATATCCTCGCGGAAATCGCCTGCGGCACTGCGCCCGCAATCGCGCGAGAACCTCTCACCATCGGATCACAGCGTGGAATCGAGCTACGGCGGACCCCTGGGGACCCTGATTGCCGGCGTCGGCATGTGCGCCTTCTACCTGGCGCTGATCTGGATCAACTCGCTGCTCGGTCTGTTCCTGACACCGTTCTTCCTGATGCCGCTCACGTGGATCCAGGACGCGTGGAACGCCCGCCGGAAGGCGGCGCGGGCCTGACCACGGGCGGCGAAGGAAAGCGACGGGCCGGCAGACGCCGGCCCGTTTTCAATTCCGTGCGATCCGATGCGCACCGCCCGAATGACAGATGCGGACAACTGGAAATAAGAATATTTGTGATCAAACGCAGGATCGCTGAATCGTGACCGTATGGGGCCGTGGATCGTATGATGTTCGGTGGGCGGGAGACGGCGGACATCCAGCGACGTCCGGGCCTGTCCTCCCATTGCACGTGGATAGCTGCAGATTGTGATGATGCGCGACGATTGAGGCCGTATGCAGCCCGTTGCATGAGTTTCCTGCATGAAGATCCGCCGAAATGCATATAGAATCCACGCGAACTTACTTCGGTAAGTTCGCATTTTTGTTTCAGTTATAGATTGTCGACTAATCTGATCACTGACATCAGCGATCCGATCGGCCGTTGACAGGCCCTTCTTAGTCAGTGTGAGCGGGGATGTACATGTTCTGAGCTCCCTCGTGCCGCTGTCAACATGTTGGACCGCCCCTACCCCGCCGATCTCTGGTTCTCCCAGCCGCTCCATCGCATCCGCCTAGGGGCATCGGCGGCTTTGGCTCCGAATCCACAGTTTGTACAAGGAGAGCGAGGAGTCACACATCTGGCTCAGCCTAAATGGCTGCACCTGATCACAGCTCCTCCTGACCTTCCGGCCCTCCCCCGCCCTTCAGGCACCGGGTTAGCGGACGGCGACGATGAGGAAGCTGGCTGCCAACGGGTAGCCCGTGACGGACACGGTCTCGGTCCCGGAACCCGGCGCCAGGCCCGCGGAGAGGAAGCAGGTCGCGAAGGGCTGGCCTTCGGCTTCCGTGATCATCCGGCCATCCCCCACGGCCGTCCCACGGTCCACCCAGGCACCCGCAACGGGGCGTCCCGCGGCGCCATGGACGGCCAGAACCAGCGGCGTATTGGACGGCCAGAACCAGCGGCTGCGGGAAGCTCTGAGACGCGATGGATCGCCGAAACAGGCGGATAGCGCACCAAGCGCGGCAGCGGCCGGAATGCACGGCGGGGCCCGGGCAGAAACCCGGGCCCCGCTGCGATCCCACCGGTTCGACGGTGGCGGTGCCTACTCCAGCACGCGCACTTCGTTGATCAGCGTCAGCAGCGACTTCTTGGCGTCGCCGAAGAGCATCTGCGTCTTCGAATCGTAGAAGAGCTCGTTCTCGATGCCGGCGAAGCCGGGGTTCATCGACCGCTTCATCACGATGATGTGCTGCGCCTTGTCCGCGTCGAGGATCGGCATCCCGTAGATGGGGCTCGACGTGTCATGGCGCGCGGCCGGGTTCACCACGTCATTGGCGCCGATCACGATCGCCACGTCCGCGCGATCGAAGTTGGGGTTGATCTGATCGAGGTCCTGGAGCGCCTCGTACGGCACGTTGGCCTCGGCGAGCAGCACGTTCATGTGCCCCGGCATGCGGCCGGCCACCGGGTGAATGGCGTACAGCACCTCCACCCCGCGCTTATGGAGCAGGTCGGCCAGTTCGCGCACCTGGTGCTGCGCCTGCGCCACCGCCATGCCGTACCCCGGCACCACGATGACGAGCTTGCCGTAGCCGAGGAGCGCCGCGGTGTCTTCCGGCGTGATGGTGCGCACGCCTTTGGCCCGCATGGCCGCGCCCTTGTCACCGCCGCTGCCGGCCACCACCACGCCCACGCCGCCGAAGAGCACGTTCCAGATAGAACGGTTCATCGCCTTGCACATGATGTTCGTCAGGATGATGCCTGACGCACCCACGAGCGCGCCGGTGATGATGAGGCCGTGGTTGTTGATCACGAAGCCGGTCATCGCCGCGGCGATGCCCGAGTAGCTGTTCAGCAGGCAGATCACGACCGGCTGGTCGGCGCCGCCGATGGCGATCACCAGCTGGACGCCGAGGATCAGCGACGCGACGTTGAGCACGATGAACGCCCACATCGTCCCCGGGTTGTACCCGAGGTAGATGCCCATCGCGGCGACGGTCAGGATCAGGCCGATGGAGAGCGCATGCCGCCCCGGGAAGAGCACCGGGCGGTCCGGCACCAGCCACCCCTGCAGCTTAAGCGCGGCCACGACCGAGCCGGCGATGGTCACGCCGCCGACGAGCGACGACAGGTAGATCGTGACCGCCGTGCCGGTGGTCAGCGTCTGGCCCGGCTGGATGAGCCGGTACCACTCGGCCGCGGCGACGAGCAGCGACGCGCCACCGCCGAAGCCGTTGAGGAGGCCGACCATCTGCGGCATCGCGGTCATCTTCACCGCATACGCCATCCAGATGCCGAGCACCGTACCGATGAGCAGGCCGATGGCGATGAGGCCGTACGACACGATCTGCTTGTCGAGCAGCGTGACGACGATGGCAATGAGCATGCCGAACGCCGAGAGGACGTTGCCCTTGCGCGCCCGCAGGGGCGACGAGAGCCACTTGAGGCCGATGATGAAGATGACGGCCGCGAGCAGGTAGGCGAGTTCCGCCAGATGCTGCATCATGACTTGGCCTCCGGCTCGTCCTTCTTCTTCGACCCGAACATCGCCAGCATCCGGTCGCTGACGAGGTAACCGCCGACCACGTTGATCATCGCGAAGACGACGGCGATGACACCGAAGACGTTCGAGAGCTCCGGCGTGACCATGCCGACGACGGTCATCGAGCCGACGATCGTGATGCCGGAGATGGCGTTGGACGCCGACGTCAGCGGGGTGTGCAGGAGCGAGGGCACCTTGTTGATCACTTCGAAGCCCACGAAGCTCGCGAGCACGAAGACCACGATGCCGCCAATCAGGGCGTCAGTCACTGGGCACCTCCCTTCACGCTCATGGCCTTCACGATCTCATCCTCGGGATTGAGAGCGAGCGCGCCGTCCTTGACGACGTACTGCAGCACGCTCAGGGTGTTCTTGCTGTACAGCAGGCTGGCGTGCGTCGGCATGGAGCTGGCCACGTTCACCGGCCCGCAGACCGTGACGAAGTTGTCGGTCACGTACGTCTCGCCGGGCTTGGTGATGGCGCAGTTGCCACCCTGCTCCGCGGCGAGGTCCACGATCACGGCGCCGTGCTTCATGGCGGCGACCATCTCGGCCGTCACCAGCGTGGGCGCCTTCTTGCCCGGCACCGACGCCGACAGGATGAGGCAGTCGGACTCGGCGACGTGCTTGGCGAGCGCGGCCGCGGTCGCCTTCTTGGCTTCCTCGGACTGCTCCTTGGCGTATCCGCCGGCGTCCTGCGCGTCCTTGCTCACCAGGTCGGCGGCCACGAAGGTGGCGCCGAGGCTGAGCACTTCCTCGCGGGCCGCGTCACGAATGTCGAACGCCCGCACGTTGGCGCCGAGCCGGCGCGACGTGGCGATGGCCTGAAGGCCGGCGACGCCCGCGCCGATGACGAAGACCGTAGCCGGCGGAATGGTGCCGGCCGCCGTCGTGAGCATCGGCAGGAACTTGGGCAGCGTCTGCGCCCCCAGCAGCGCGGCGCGGTATCCCGACACCGTTGCCTGGCTGGAGAGCGCGTCCATGACCTGCGCGCGCGTCGTGCGGGGCACGAGGTTCATCGACATCACCGTGATGTTGCGCGCCACGAGCGCCTGGACCACGGCGGCGTCGGCGACCGGCTGCAGGAAGCTGATCACCAGCGCGCCCTGCTTGATCTGGCCCGCCTCGTCAACGGTCGGCGGCTGCACCTTCAGCACGGCATCGGCGCTGCCGTACAGGGAGGCCGCATCGGCCACGACGGTCGCGCCAGCCTTCTCGTACGCGGCGTCGGTGTAGTGCGCCGCAGTGCCCGCCCCCGCCTGCACCTTGACGGTCAGTCCGGCCTTCACGAGCCGGCCCGCGTCTGCTGGGACGAGCGCGACGCGCAGTTCGCCGGGCTTGCTCTCCCGGGGAACAGCCACTGTCACGCTGTTTTGAGTGGTCATGAGCTTTCAGATTGGGGTGTAAGAACTTGGAGGACTGAGTTCAGCGCGGGACGACATTCGTTATTAGCGCCCTGGTCCGGCGTACCGGATCAGGGTCCCGCGACCTAGAAGATTAGGGGCTTCCCTGCCGCGACGCGTTCAGCAAAATCGCTAGATCGCATACGGAAAACGCCTGACTTGAATTTCTGTTGGGGGTGGGTTCCGCGCTACTGCTTCCTGACACGGCAAGGCCGGCGACCTGTGAGGCCGGTCGCGACGAATCCAGGCGGGCCGTAGGTTCCGGGATTCCCTCTCATCTCCGGTACCTCCCGATGGCCGCCGATTTCGAACGTACCAGCGCCCTCCCGCGCGATGTCACGCGTCGCGATTTCGTGGCGACCGCAGCAGCCGCCGCGGCGGCGGCTGTCACGACCGCGGCGACCCCCGTTTCTGCGTTGGCGGCGGCGCCACGCTCGCCGGCGCCTACGACCGATTCGCCCGAGCGCGAGGACGCCCTGTTCGAGAAGAGCGTCGCCGAACTCGGCGCGCTGATGGCCCGGGGCGAACTCACGTCGCGCGCGCTCACGGAGCGCTACCTGCAGCGCATCCGGTCCTGGGACCAACAGGGACCGCGGATCAATGCGGTCATCGAGCTGAATCCCGACGCGGCGGCCATGGCCGACGCGCTCGACGCGGAGCGCCGGGCCGGCCGCGTGCGCGGCCCGCTGCACGGCATTCCGGTGCTCATCAAGGACAACAGTGACAGCGCCGACAAAATGCGCACGACGGCGGGGTCGCTGGCGCTGGCCGACAGCACGCCGCTGCGAGATGCCTTCATTGTGACGCGCCTGCGCGAGGCCGGCGCGGTGCTGCTCGGTAAGACGAACCTGAGTGAATGGGCGAACTACCGGTCCACGCACTCCACCAGCGGCTGGAGCGGGCGCGGCGGGCTGACGCACCACCCGTACGTGCTCAGCCGCAACACCAGCGGATCGAGTTCGGGCACCGCCGCCGGCATCGCCTCCGACTTCGCCACGGTGGGGATCGGCACGGAGACGGACGGCTCCATCATATCGCCGGCGTCGATCTGCGGACTGGTGGGGATCAAACCGACCGTCGGGCTGTGGAGCCGCTCGGGCATCATCCCCATTGCGGCGTCACAGGACACGGCCGGGCCCATGTGCCGGACGGTGGCCGATGCCGCGGCATTGCTGGGCGTGCTGGCGGGCGTTGATGCGCGCGACCAGGCGACCCGGGCCAGCGTGGGACGCGTTTCGGCAGATTACACGACGTTTCTCCAGGCCGACAGTCTGCGCGGCGCGCGCATCGGCGTGGCGCGGGCGCAGGCGGGGTTCCATCTCGATGTAGACCGTGCGTTTAATGACGCGATTGCCGCGATGCAGGACGCGGGCGCGGTGATCATCGACCCGGCCTCCTTGCCGACGCCGTCGGAGCTTGGGTCCGCCGAACTCACTGTGCTGGACTACGAGTTCAAGGCCGGGCTCAACGCCTACCTCGCAGCACGCGGCGCCGGCGTAGCCGTGCGGACACTTGCGGAGTTGATCGCGTGGAACGAGCGGGAAAAGGAGCGCGAGATGCCGTGGTTCGGGCAGGAGATCTTCATTCGCGCGCAGCAGAGCGGCCCGCTGACTGACAAGAAGTACCTCGCCGCCCGCGCTACGTGCCTGCGGCTGACACGCACGCTGGGCATTGATGCCGTCATGGCGAAGCACCGGCTCGACGCCATTGTGCTGCCGTCGAACCAGCCGGCGTGGACCACCGACCTGCTGAACGGCGATCACTTCACGGGCGGGGACACCACGTATGCCGCGGTCTCCGGGTATCCGAGCATCACGGTGCCCATGGGGATGGTGCTCGACGTGCTGCCGGTGGGCGTGAGCTTCATCGGACGTGCGTGGGAGGAAGGGCGGTTGATCTCGTACGCGTTTGCGTTTGAACAGGCCACAAAAGCGCGGAAGTCCCCGATGTACCGGATGACGACGGTCCCGGCGAAATACGACGGGCGCCCCTAGAAACTGGCTATTGCTCCAAAATGAACGCGTACCGTTCCGCGATTTCCCTCAGACGCTCGTAGCGACCGCTCGCGCCACCATGCCCCGCCCCCATGTTCATCTTCAGCAGGAGCGGCTCGGTCCCCGTGGCGGTGGCGCGCAGCCTGGCCACCCACTTCGCGGGCTCCCAGAACGCCACGCGCGAGTCGTTGACGCCGCTCGTGACGAGCAGGCGCGGGTACGCCTGCGGCGCGACGTTGTCGTACGGGGAGTAGGCGCGGATGCAGGCGTACGCCTCGGGTTCGCGCGGGTTGCCCCACTGCAGCCACTCCTGCGCCGTCAGCGGAATGGACGCGTCGAGCATCGTGTTGACCACGTCCACGAACGGCACGTCGGCGACGATCGTGCGGAACAGGTCGGGGCGCAGGTTGGCGACGACGCCCATGAGCAGGCCGCCGGCGCTGCCGCCGTGCGCGGCGAGCCGGTCGGGGGCTGTGTAGCGCTCCCGCACCAGATGATCGGCGACGTCAATGAAGTCGGTGAAGGTGTTCATCTTCTTCATCATCTTCCCGTCGTCATACCAGGCGCGCCCCATTTCCTGTCCGCCGCGCACGTGCGCGATGGCGAACGCAAAACCCCGGTCGAGCAGCGAGACGCGATTGGAGTTGAAGGTGGGCTCCACCGTGTAGCCGTACGAGCCGTACGCGTACAGCAGCAGGGGGCGTGACCCGTCGCGCGTGAAGGGCGTGCGATACACGATCGACACGGGGACGCGCGTCCCATCGCGCGCCACGGCCTCGATGCGCTCGATCGTGTACACCGACTCATCGTACCCGCCCAGCACCGGCTCCTTCTTACGCTCGGTGCGCGCGCGGGTGCGCAGGCCGTAGTCGAAGACGGTGTCCGGCGTGACGAGCGACGAGTACGTGAAGCGTAGCTCGGACTGGTCGAACTCCGGATTGGCCCCCACCTCGATGCCGTAGGCGGCCTGCGGAAACTCGACGTAGTGTGTCTCGTCCCGCTCGAGGTCGGTCACCCGCAGCGTCCGGAGCCCGCGCTGCCGCTCCTGCACCACGACGAACCGCCGGAATACGTGCACGTCCTCGACAAACGCCTCGGCGCGATGCGGCAGCCACTCCTCCCACGCGCCGGGATCGGCGAGCGGCGCGCGCATGACCTTGAAGTTGGGCGCGCCTTCGTTGGTGCAGACGTACAGCCAGCCGTCCCCCGGTTCCACATCATATTCCACCAGGTCGCGCCTCGCACGGACCAGCACGGGCGGCGCGGCGGGGTGCGCGGCATCCACGAGGCGCACCTCGCCATCCGTGAAGGACGACGACGTGATGACCACGAAGGCCCCGGACCGTGCGCGGTGCACACCGACATTGTTCAGCACGCCGGGCTCGTGAAAGACCTCGGCGTCTGCGGCCTGCGCGTCGCCAAGCCGGTGACGCCAGACGCGGTCCGTGCGCTTGGCCTCGTCGGTGGTCGCGTAGAAGATCGTCCGGCTGTCGGAGGCCCACGCGAGCCCGAAGCCGAGCTTCTCCACGCGCTCGGGCAGCCACTCGCCCGTGGTGAGGTCGCGCACGCGAAGCGTGAAGTCCTCGTAGCCCGCGACATCCTCGAGCAGGGCGAGCAGGCGATGGTCGGGACTGACCTCGAGCGCGCCGAGCTGGTAGAACTCGCGCCCAGCGGCCTCGACGTTCTCGTCGAAGTACACCTCCTCGGGCGCGTCGGGGCTCGCGCGACGCCGGCAGAAGATGGGATACGCTTTTCCCTGCTCCGTGCGCCGGTAGTAGAGCCACTCGCCGCGGCGCACCGGGACGGTGGTGTCGTCCTCCTGGATGCGGGCGAGCATTTCCTGATACAGCAGTTCCTGCAGCGGCTTGGTGTGCGCCGTCATCGCCGCGGTGTACGCGTTCTCCGCCTCGAGGTACGCGGTCACGGCCGGGTCCTCGCGGTCGCGCATCCACGCGTACGGATCCACGCGGTGCTCGCCGTGGAGCAGTTCCGTGCGCTCGACGCGATTGGCGATGGGCGGTTTCGGGCGTTGGTGCGGGGGGAGGTCGGGCGTCACGGGCGATTTTGGATTATGAGCTCGGATGGGGATTCGCGATTGGGATTGCGATTTGGATTAGTGATTCGGATTGGGATTGTAATGTAGGCGGAGGCGGCGGCGACCGACGCGGGCCACCGACCCGTGCGACCATTGCCGACATCGCATTGGCCTGCGGGTGCTCCTCGCGCCGCGGCGGGACAATCGCCATCCAAATCACCAATCCCCATCGCCAATCCAAATCGCAAATCCCAATCCGAGCTCTTCAATCTCCAATCGTTCTTAACTAGCTTCTGCGCATGCGAAACGACTCCCCCGGCGAGGCCATCCTCACCCAATGGCGGCGGCTCTCGGCGCTCCCCGGCGGGCGGTGGCTCTTCAGCAAGCTGCTCGGGTGGCAGGTGCCATACTCGGGCTCGGTCGCTCCCCGCGTGCTCCTGCTCGAACCGGGACGTGCGCGCGTGCGCATTCAGGAACGGCGGGCGCTGCGGCAGCACCTCGGTTCGGTGCACGCCATCGCCCTCATGAACGTGGCCGAACTGGCCAGCGGTCTCGCCATGCTCGGCGCGCTGCCCGCGGGCATGCGGGGCATCGTCACGAAGATCAGCATCGAGTACTTCAAGAAGGCGCGCGGCACGCTGGTGGCCGAAAGTCGCTGCGAGGTGTCGCCGGACCTGCCGGAAGGTGAGTACGACTTTCATTCTGAGGTGCAGGACGCGGCGGGGGACCTGGTGGCCCGCGCCACGGTGACGTGGAAACTCGGGCCGGTGCCCAAATGAACCGCGAAGTCCAGCAGACATTCCTGCAGCAGACGGGCGCCGCGGTGCCGCTGATCTGCGGACCGATGTTCCCCTGCAGCAACCCGGAGCTCGTGGCCGCCGTGTCGGCGGCGGGCGGCATCGGCGTGGTGCAGCCGATCTCGCTCACCTACGTGCACGGTCACGAGTATCGCGAGGGACTGCGCCTCATCAACCGGCTCGCGCAGCGTCGTCCGATCGGCTTCAACGCGCTGGTGGAGAAGTCATCGCGCGTCTACGAACAGCGGATGATCCGCTGGGTGGACATCGCCCTCGAGGAGGGCGTGCGCTTCTTCATCACGTCGCTCGGCAACCCGCGCTGGGTGGTGGACAAGGTCCACGCCGCCGGCGGCGTGGTCTACCACGACGTCATCAACCGGCGCTGGGGGGAGAAGGGGCGCGACGGCGGCGTGGACGGACTCATCGCAGTGAACAACCGCGCCGGCGGCCACTTGGGCGACAAGGACCCGCGCGCCCTGCTCGACGAGCTCGCACCGCTCGGCCTGCCGGTCGTCGCCGCCGGCGGCGTCGGCAATGCCGCCGAGTTCGCGCAGGTGCTCAGCCTGGGGTACGCCGCGGTGCAGGTCGGGACGCGCTTCATCGCCGCCACGGAGTGCAAGTCCGGCGCGTCGTACAAGCAGGCGATCGTCGCGGCCAAGGAACGTGACATTGTCAGCACCCAGCGGCTCACGGGCGTGCCCGTGGCCGTGATCAACACGCCCTACATCCAGCGGCTCGGCACCCACATCAACGGCTTCTGGCGCTGGATGTTCAAGGGGCGCAAGACCAAACACTGGGCGCGCACCTATTTTGGCCTGCTCGGCCTGTGGCGCCTCAAGCGCGACCAGCAGCGCTCGGGCACGGGAGGCGGCGAGTACTGGCAGGCCGGGCGCAGCGTCGAGACCATCAATGACGTGTTGCCCGCCGGCGAGATCGTGCGGAATTTCGAGGCCGCGTGGCGCGCCGCGCCCTGAGGCGACTCGTCGCGCGACGCGATCCTCCTCATGCCCCTGCACCACACCCTGCACCCTTCCCCTTTCCACACCCTGCACCCTTCCCCCGCACCTGTTGTGAGGACAGAGCCATGCCCGCTGACGTCATTGACTATCGCTTGATCGGCGACGACCTCCAGGGCGTCGTCATTACGCTCGATCCCGGCGAGGGCGTCATCGCCGAGGCGGGCGCGATGCTGTACATGGACGACGGAATCCAGATGGCGACGACGCTCGATCCCAACAACCAGGGCGGCGGGCTGTTCGGCAAGCTGCTGGGGGCCGGCAAGCGCATCCTGACCGGCGAGTCCTTCTTCATCACGATGTTCGGCAACGGCGGCGCGCGCCGGGCCGATGTCGCGTTTGCGGCGCCGGTGCCCGGCAAGATCAGGGCGCTCGACCTGCGCGAATGGGGCGGCGAGATCATCGCGCAGAAGGATTCGTTCCTCTGCGCGGCGCGCGGCATCAGCCTCGACATCGCGTTCACACGGCGCATCGGGGCGGGCTTCTTCGGGGGCGAAGGCTTCATCCTGCAGCGCCTCAACGGCGACGGCCTCGCCTTCGTGCACGCGTGCGGCGCGGTGATCGAGCGCGACCTGAAGCCAGGGGAGCAGCTCCGCGTGGACACGGGCTGCCTGGTGGCGATGCAGAGCTCGGTGGACTACGACATCCGCACCGTCCCCGGCATCAAGAACGCGTTGTTCGGCGGCGAAGGCATCTTCCTCGTCCATCTGACTGGGCCGGGCAAGGTGATCCTGCAGACGCTGCCGTTCGCGCGCATGGCCGACAAGATCATTGCGGCCTCGCGCCTCGGCATGGGGCAGCGACGCGACGAAGGCAGCGTGCTCGGGCCGCTCGGCGACATCCTGAGCGGGGACCGGCGGTGAACGAACGCGCGCCCATCGCCACCGTCATGACGCGCGCCAGCCAGGTTGCGACGCTGCTGTTGTCGGGCGCCGCGTTGGCCGGCGCGCTCTACCTCGGGGCCGTCCCCCTGGGGCGCGCGCCGGCGGTCGGGGCGTTCCTTGATCCGGCGCACGGCATCTGGGCCGTGGCGCGCACGGCCGAACTGCCGCGTGAGGCGTCACTGCGCATCGCCGGGTTGAAGGATAGCGTGGCCGTGAGGTACGACGAGCGCGGCGTGCCGCATATCTTCGCGCAGAACGAGGAAGACCTGATGCGCGCGTTCGGCTTTGTCGTCGCGCGCGACCGGCTCTTCCAGATGGAGCTGCAGACGCGCGCCGTGGCGGGCACGCTGAGCGAGATGGTGGGAGCGACCGCGCTCGAGGCCGATCGCGAGGCGCGCGCGCAGGGGCTGGCGTGGGGGGCGATGCGCAAGTGGAACGCGATCCCGGACACGTCGGAACACCGCCGACTGGTCACCGCATACGGCGACGGCGTCAACGCGTACATCGCGCAGATGAACGCAGCCGACCTCCCATTCGAATACCGCCTGCTCGGGGCGAAACCGCAGGCGTGGAAACCCGAGTACACGTACTACCTGCTCGCGCGCATGTCACTCACGCTCGCGTGGAATGACGAGGAGCTGCGCCGGGCCGGCGTCGAGGCGCTCGTGGGAACGCGCGCCGCGGATGCGCTCTTCCCCGTCGAATCGCCGATTCAGGAACCGATCCAGCCGGTCGCCGGACGGCGCGGACCGCGCATGGCGGGCGGGGTGCTCCCGCCGCCGGCGCCTCACGACACGGCGCGACTCGCTGTCGCCGAGAGCGTCCAGCGCGCGGCGGCGTCGGCGACGCTCAGCGCCCTGCGCGGGGACGGCAGCGGCGAGGTGGCCGTGGGGAGCAACAACTGGGCCGTCGCGCCGTCGCGCGCCGCCGCCGGTCGCGCGCTGCTCAGCGGCGACCCGCACCTGCAGTTGACGCTGCCGTCCATCTGGTACGAGGTGCACCTGCAGGTGCCGGGGGTGATCGACACGTACGGCGTGACGATTCCGGGCGGTCCGATCGTGCCCATCGGTTTCAACCGCTCGATGGCCTGGACGGCGACGAACACGGGCGCGGACGTGCTGGACTACTACGAGGAGAAGGTGGACGACCGGCGCCGTCCCTCGCGGTACGAGCTCGACGGCGCCTGGAAACCGCTGGAGTTGCGCATCGAGGCGGTGCGGGGACGCAGTGGACGCGTGCTGCGCACCGACACCATCTACCACACGCATCGCGGCCCGATGATCCGCGCCGGCGGCAAGTGGCTGTCGCGCCGCTGGACGGCGCTCGACGTCTCGGACGAGGGCCGCGTCCTGCGGCTCGCCAACACGGCGCGCTCGGTGGACGAGTGGATGACGGTGATGGGGGACTACGCGGTGCCGGCGCAGAACTTCCTCACCGCCGACACGCTGGGACACATCGCCATCCGCTCGACGGGACACTACCCGGTGCGCGGCGGGGACGCGCGCGGTGATCGCATCACGGACGGCACCAGGAGCGCCAATGACTGGCGTGGGTTCTGGCCGCTCAATCGCTATCCCCAGGCGCTCGACCCGGCGCAGGGATTCCTTGCCTCAGCCAACCAGCAGCCCAAGGACCCGCAGGTGGATCCCGGCTACCTCGGCTCCAATTGGCCGTCGCCGTTCCGCGCGATGCGCATCAACAGGCTGCTGCGGTCGGACTCGGCGGTGACGCCCGACGCGATGCGCCGCTTCCAGACCGACCCGACAAGCTAGCTGACGGAGTTCTTCCTGCCGCCGATGTTCGACGCGGTGGCCCGCGCGTCGGTGATGGGCGAGGTGGATACGGCAGCGGTGCGCGGCGCCGCCCTGCTGCGCGAGTGGGACGGCCGCTTCACGCCCGAGAACGAACGCTCCGTGCTCTACGACGTCATGATGGAGGAGCTGGGACGGCGCACCTGGGATGAACTCCGCGGCGCGACCAACGTGCGGCGCGCCCCCACGCCGGGCTCCACCGTGCTCGCGCAGTTGATGCAGGACGCCGACTCGCCCTGGTGGGACGACCGCGCCACGCCGACGCGGGAGACGCGCGACAGCCTGCTCGTTGCGAGCATTGGCGCCGCCTACCGTCGTGTGGTGCAGCGATACGGGCCGCCCGGCCCTCGCTGGCAGTGGTCGCGCATCCGCACGGCCACCATCAACCACATGCTGGGCGTGCCGGGGCTGGGGCGCTCGCGGATTCCCATGCCCTCGGGCCGGGGCACGTTGAGTCCCTCAGACGGCAACGGATCGCACGGCGCGAGCTGGCGGTTCGTGGTGGAGCTCTCCCCGGAGGTGCGCGCCTGGGGAACCTATCCCGGCGGACAGTCGGGCAACCCGGTGAGCGATCGATACGACGACCGCCTCCCGTCCTGGACGGCCGGTCGTCTCGACACGCTGCGCTTCCCGCGCAGCGCCGCCGAACTCGCGTCGCCTCGCGCGGCGCTCACCCTGCATCCGGAGCGCTGACGCATGCAGTGGTTCAAGCACCTCATCGGGTTGACGCTCGCGATCGCCGCTGGCACCTGGGTTGGCGGCTGGTGGATGGTGCCCGTCATCGCCGGGGCGTACGGCGCGTGGGGCGCGCACCGCGCGTCCGCCGTGCTGACGGCGATGCTTGCCGGGGCCGGTGCGTGGGGCCTGCTGCTCGCGTACAACGCGTCGGTCGGGCCGGTGCTCCGCCTCACGCAGCTGTTCGGCACCATGTTCCGGATGTCGGGTATCACCCTCGTCGTCCTGACGGTGGCCTACGCGGCGCTGCTGGCGGTCTCCGCCGCGGCATTCGCGCGTGGACTGCGACGGCTGGCGACGCCGGCGTAGGGCGAGACCGGCTGGGGTTGGAGCCTCAGCCCCTGCCCTTTCGGGCCCGCATCGGTGCAATTTACAGGCGGCTCGGCGACGTCGTGCCGCCCCTCCTCCTCCTGATCGAACCATTATGCGCGCAGTTCGCCCCGTCCTGCTGATCACCGCCGCCATTCTCCTCGCGGGCTGCAATGGCAGCAACGACGGCATCACCGTCGTCGACGACAATGTCTACACCGCCGACCCGGCGACGTCCTCGTACGCCGCGGCGCTGAACGTCACGATCTCGTCGATGACGAAGACGGCGAGCGGGCTGTACTACAAGGACCTTGTCGTCGGCACCGGGGCGACGGCGGCCGCCGGATACACGGTGCGCGTGGCGTACAGCGGCTGGCTCGTCAACGGCCAGCAGTTCGACACCACCGACGGCAAGACGCCGGGCTACTTCGAGTTCCTGCTGAACGCCGGCCGCGTCATCAAGGGGTGGGACGAAGGCGTGCAGGGCATGAAGGTGGGCGGACGGCGCCAGCTGGTGATTCCGCCGGGCCTCGGCTACGGCGAGACCGGGTCGGGCACGATTCCGGGCAACGCCGTGCTCGTCTTCGAAATCGTGCTTTTGCAGGTTCGCTGAGCATCGCGCGGCCCGCACGGGCCGCGCCGGATCATCCAGCCGCGCGCTGCGGTCCCCACTTCTCGAGCGCACCCCGCAGCAGGGCATCGTCGATGGGCTTGGCGATGTAGTCGTCCATGCCCGCGTTGAGGCAACGCTCGCGGTCGCCGGGCATGGCGTTGGCCGTCATCGCCACGATTGGCGTCCGCTGCGCGTCGCCCTCGCGCCGGCGGATCGCGGCGGTGGCGGCATAGCCGTCGAGGACCGGCATCTGGCAGTCCATGAAGATGACATCGAACGTGTCATCCGCGGACATGCGCACGGCTTCTTCACCATTCGCAGCCACTTGCACCGCGCAGCCGGCCCGCTCGAGCATCGCGCGGGCCACGAGCTGGTTCACCGGGTTGTCCTCGGCCAGCAGGACGCGCGGACCGATGGGAGTGCCTTCGGGCGGCGTGGATCCGGAAGGACGGCTTTGCGTGCGGCGCCGCGGCACCGGGCGCGGATCGGTGATCTCCCCCGTGCCCTTCTCGCGCGCCCGTCGCGCCCGGCGCATGGCGCCGAGCAGCTGGCTTCCGTGCGCCGGCTTGGTGACGACGTCCACGAATCCCTGAGCCTTCGCGTCGTCGGCCGTGATGCCATCGCTCGCCCGCACCAGCAGCACCAGCGGCGTCGCGGCGATCGCCGTCTCGCGCCGGAGCGCCGACGCGAAGTCAAGCCCCTCGCTCGTGCGCGTGCCATACTCGACGAACAGCACGTCGTAGGGCTGGCCGCCGACGGCGGTCTGGCGCAGCAGCTGCAGGGCGTGGTCGCCGAGCGCGCGCGTGTCCACCGCGGCGCCGAGGCTCTCGATCCGCTGGGCGAGCGCGCGCCGCGTGACCTCCTGCGCATCGACGACCAGGACGCGGCGTCCAGCGAGGTCGGGCATCGGCGACGCCTCGTGTGCGTCGGGCGGCACGGTGAGCCGCAGGGTGACCCAGAACGTCGACCCGCGCCCCTCCACGGACCGGAAGCCCGCCGCGCCGCCCATCATCTCCGTCAGGCGCCGCGTGATGGCGAGTCCGAGACCCGTGCCGCCGAACCGGCGGGACATGGACGCATCGGCCTGGCTGAAATCCTCGAAGATGCGCGACTGCAGCGCCTCCGGAATTCCGATGCCGGTGTCATGCACGGAAATCCGCACCATGGCGTCGGCATCGCGCCGCTCGATCACCTCGACCTCGAGCACGACATGACCGAAGGTGGTGAACTTGACCGCATTCGACAGGAGGTTGAGCGTCATCTGGCGAATGCGTCCCGCGTCACCGACGAGCTGCGAGGGCACGTCGCGCCCCACGTGCAGGGCGAGCGCGAGCTTCTTTTCGTCCGCGTGCGGCGCCAGCAGGTCGCACGCCTCCTCGAGCGTGCTCACGAGGTCGAAGGGGAGCGGCTCGATGGAGAGCTTGCCCGCCTCGGCCTTGGAGAAGTCGAGGATGTCGTTGATGATGGCGAGCAGCGAGTCCGCCGACGTCTTCACGGCCTGGATGTACTGGCGCTGCTTCTCGTCGAGCTCGCTCTCCAGCAGCAGGCCGGTCATGCCGATGATGCCGTTCATCGGCGTGCGGATCTCGTGCGACACCGTGGCGAGGAACTGGCTCTTCGCGCGTGCCGCCGCCTCCGCGGTTTCCTTGGCGATGACGAGCGCCCGTTCGCTCTGCCGGCGCTCGGTCAGGTCGCGGACCTCGAGCAGGGTGATGGCCTCGCCCTCCAGCTCGACCGGCGTGAACGTCACCTCGGCCGGGAAGAGCTCGCCGTTGAGGCGCCGGCACTGCAGTTCCGTCACCTGCGCGCCGTGAGCGCGGTCGCGCTGCAGGTACAACCCAAGCACGGTGTGCGAGGCCTCGCCGTCCGGCTGGTGCTCCGGGAGCAGCGCGCCCAGCGCCAGCGCGCTGAGCCCGTTCTTGTCCTTTGCCGCAAACAGCCGGACCGCCGCGTCGTTGCAGTCCGTGATGGCGGTCTTCCGCAGCAGGAAATGCGCGGAGGTCGCGTGGTCGAAGATGGCCTGGAAGCGCTGCTCCGCGGCGACGCGTTCGCCGATGTCGCGCATCACGGCCATGAAGACGTCGTTCTCTCCCGAGCGCACGGCGCTGAGCGACATGTCGAGGATCACATCGCGGCCGTCGCGGCGGCGTCCGGTGACGATCTCGCTCACACCGCCGCTGTCCTCGCGCGCCCGTTCGAGATAGGCGTGCATCTGCTCTTCGGACAGGGATCGGTAGGGTTCGCCCATGAGCTCGCGCGCCTGCACCCCGCGCAGCTCGGCCTCAGCGTAACCGAAGAGCCGCTCGGCCGCCGGGTTGCAGCCGGAGATGTGGCCCGTCTCGTCCACGGCGACGATGGCATCGATGGAGGAATTGAGCAGGGCGCGGGCACGCGCCTCGCCGGCCAGCGCCTCCGCGACGCTGCTGTCCATCTGCGCCTCCAGCTGCGCGATCGCGCGCTGCTGGGCGCGGCGCCGCGCCGCCACGAGCAGCGCGCCGACCACGAAGGCCAGCACGACCAGCAGCTTCAGGACCTGGTCGAGCAGGTCGAGCCTGAGGACGGCCTGCGCCGCCGCACCCGTGAGGCTTTCATTGACGGCGCGCGCCTCGGTCGTCGCCGCCTCGAGCGCCGTGTTGTATCGCGCCGCGAGCGCGTCGTCCGCACCTCGCCCGCGCGCCCCCTCGGCGACGCGCTGCCTCCCGAGCGCCTGGAGCGAAACGACCCGCGCGCGGAGCGCCGTGACACGGTCGGTGAGCAGCGGATCCACGAGCCGCGACGCGTCACCCGAGCTCGCGTCGTCCTTCAGCTGGTCGAGGAGGCGCAGCGCATGCGCATACCGGTTGTCGATGTCCCGTGCCCGATCCACGCGCCCCACGCCCGACACGAACTGTTCGACGGCGAGATGCGCGGCCGTCAGGTCGTAGCGCAGGTCCTGCTCGGTCGCGGCGAAGAAACGCAGCCGATCCGACGCCCGTCGGTGCGCGCGCTCGAGCACCCCCAGGAGCACGAAGACCAGCGCCCCGATCGCGAGGAGCGAAAGGGAGAAGCCGTCGAGGAGGCGACGCGAGCGTCCTTTCGGCGAACTCAGGAGAGGCACCATGGGTGGAGAAAGATACGCATGGCGCGACGGACGGGAACACCGCCGGCCCCGCGGCTAGAAGGCCCGTCTCACGCTGACCATCAGGTGCCGGGTGGCAAACGGGAACACGTAGTTGGTCCCGCCCCCGGCGTAGCCCCCGCCATAGGCCAGCCGGTCGAGCACGTTGTTGACGCGCACGGTCACCGTCGAGGCGCCCCGCGCCCAGGCGAGCCCAGCGTCCGCCAGCGCGTATCCCGGCAGGACCGCGGTGGCATCGCCGGTGTTCGTGAGCGGCGATGACGCCACCTCGCGCGCCTCGCCCTCGAGCGTCAGCCCCCACGGAAGGCGCCACGTCAGCGCCTGCGTGGCCACCACCCGCGGCGTCATTCGTGACCGGACGTTCCGGTGTTCGACTCCGCTCGACTGGTCGGTGAAACGCCGGATCCGGGCGTCCGTCAACGCCAGCGTGGCGTCGAGCGACAGCCGCGGCGACGCCTCCCAGCGGACCTCTGCTTCCAGGCCTCGCCGGTGCGACCCACCCACATTGACGCGCAGCGGAGAGCCGGTGAGGCTCAGCGCCCCCACGGCGGCGATCTCCTCGCGAAACTCCATGGCGAAGACGTTGGCTGACGCGCGCACGGTGCCCCCGGTCCAGGAGACGCCCGCCTCGTAGTCCACGACGTGCTCAGGCTGCACGCGGTCCAAGGGCAGGATCGAACCGGCATTCGAATCATCGAGATTGTCGGCGCCCGCGAACATGTCGTCGCGCGTCGGCTCGCGGCGCACCGAGCCCACCGACGCGAAGAGGGACAACGCCGACGTCGGCCGCCAGGTCAGGCCGACGCGCGGATTCAGGAAGATCCAGTCGCGCTCGGGACCGTCCACGCGCGCGTTGCGGTCTGGCACGTAACGAAAGCCGGCGCGCCGCACCTGCACGTCACCGAACAACGTCGCCCGCCCCGCCGTGTACGCCAGCTTGGCGAAGGCGGTCTGTTCGTTCTTGTGGCCCGTGTTGTCGTACACGCGCTGATCGAGTGCCGGCCAGATCGTCAGGAAATGGTCACGGTGGTACCGCATGACGTGCGCGCCGGCGTCCGCCGCGAGCGCGCCACGTCGATACGAGAAGGTGCTGAGCGCGCCCAACCAGCTATACGACAGGTTGAAGCGCCAGAGGTCCGGATCCACCCGCACATCGAACCAGCCGCCCGCGCCCTGACGGTAGACCGTGGTGGTCCAGACGGCATGTTCGCCGATGGCGCGCACGTGCTGCAGGTTCCAGAACACCTGGGAAAAACGGTCGCGCTCATCGGTCCCCATCGGGTTGACCCGGGGGTCGTCGCGCACCGTCGCCTCATCGGCGGCGTAGTACGAGGAGCGCAGCTTAGAGAGCCCCGCGAAGGCGGTGAACTTCACCACGTCGCGGTTGCCGTACCAGGCGGCCGAGAAGAAGCCCGAGGAGGCGTTGTTCCCCGAATGACGGCGGAATCCGTCCGTCTCGTGCGCCGAGGCGCGTGCCGCCATCGCCCACCGGCCGCCGGTGAGCCCCGAGCGCCACTGCAGCGCGGCCCGGCGCGTGTCGAAACTCCCCCCGGAGAGCTGCAGCTCGCCGCCCCGCCGCGCCGACGCGAGGTCGAGCGACTGGAAATTCACCGAGCCCGCGTAGGCCGCCGTGCCGAAGGCGCTGGTGCCCGTGCCGCGCTGCACCTGCACCGACTGCACGCTGTTGGCGAAGTCGGGCACGTTGGAAAAATAGAAGGCCTGGTCCTCGGGATCGTTCAGGGGAATGCCGTCGAACGACAGGCTGACACGATTCTGGTCGAGGCCGCGCATGCGCAGGTAGCTGTACCCGGTGAACGACCCGCTCTCCGAATACGCGGTGACGCCGGGAACGCGCATGAGCAGCAGCGGCGCATCCTGCCCGGTGTAGCCGCGCTGGAGTTCGTCACGCGAAAGGGTGCGCTCGCTCAGCGGCGCGGCGCCGGCGGCGCGCACCGCCCGCACGGTGACGCGCTCGAGCGTGTCGGCGCGCACAAGCCGGACGGAGTCCGGGCGCTGCGGCACCTGCAGGGCGGCGAGCGCCGCGAGGACGATCGTGAATGATGGCATGGCCGGTTCGCGAAAGAGGTTGCGATCCGGAAGTGGGCCCGGCCGGGCGGAGCGCGAATAGAACGCGCCACCCGGCCGAGTGGGTGGCGCAACGGAAGCCGCCGCGACACGCCGCACTCCCTACGCCGGAATGATCCGGATCAGGTTCCAAGGGACTTTCTCAACTTCGGCGGACGCCGAAGTACCCCTGGCGGCAATGACCGAATTCTAGCGCGTGTCGCGCACCACGCAACGCCCCCGCTTGCCACACCCCGCACGACCAGCGACCTTCTTCCCCCAATGAGGGCCATCCGCCAGCGCTTCTTCGACTCCCCCGCCGCCGCACGCGCCGTCGTCTGGACGACGCTCGTGCTGACGGTCGTGGTCGGCGCCGTCTCGCTGGTCATCCTGGAGGGGCGCATCCGGGACGCCGACGAGGCGCTGCTGCAGTCGCGGCGCGACGAACGCCGGACGGAGATCCAGCGCTGGCACCGCGACCTCGTGCGCGCGAGCCACGCCATCGCCAACGCGCCGCGCGTGCTCCCCGCCCTGCGCGCGCAGCTGGGCGGTCGCGGCGACCGCGCCGCGGTCGGCGCCGCCGAAAGCGCCATGGCCACCGCCCTCGAAGCGCAGGGATGGCTGAACTGGGCGCTCGTGGACAGCGCCGGGCGGGTCGTCGCGGCATCCGGGATCACGCCGGACGAAGCGTCCGCCCGCTGGAAGGAGGCGGCCCGCCTGCACCGCGCGAGCGGCGGCGTCACCGTCGTGAGCGCCCCCGCCCCGCTGCCGCGCGCCGCGGTCGTCTCCGGCGATCGCCTCGACGCCGGCGAGCCGTTCGTCACCGTCGCCACCCCGGTGCTCGATGACGCGGGCCGGCATCTGGGCGCCGTCCTGTTCGACGCGCCCATGGCGGTGCGGCTCGACGTCAGCCGCACCTGGAAGACGGGCGATGTCTACCTCGTGCGGCGCGATGGCATCTTCGCGAGCGTGCCGCGCTTCAGCGTCGCGCTCGCCCGGGCCGGGGTGGTGGAGCCGGGATCGGGCTCGGTGGCGTTCCGCGTCCCGGTGCGCGACCCTGGCGTCAAACTCGGTGCGCAGCAGGTCGCCCCCGGCGCCGCGGAGCGCTGGCCGCTCACGCGCGCCGCGGCGCTCGTGACGCAGGGGTCCACCGACGTGGACATGGACGGGTACCGCAACTACCGCGGCGTCACCGTCGTGGGGGCGTGGACGTTCATTCCGGAAATCGACGCCGGGCTCGTCTTTGAACTCGACGCGGCCGAGGCCTTCGCGCAGGCGCGCATCCTGCGCTGGCTCTACGGCGCGCTCTGCGTCGCGCTGCTCAGCAACGCGGGCGTCGCCGTGCTCAACCGGCGCCGCGCCCAGCGCCAGCGTGCGCTGCGCAAGGCCGCCGAGGCGTCGCTGCGCGCCGCCAAGGAGCGCGCCGAGGCGGCGTCGCAGGCGAAGAGCGAGTTCCTCGCCACGATGAGCCACGAGATCCGCACCCCGATGAACGGCGTCATCGGCATGACGGCGCTGCTCGCCGAGACGACGCTCACCGCCGAGCAGCGCTCCTATCTCGAGACGGCGCAGCGCTCGGCCGACCACCTGCTCAGCGTCATCAACGACATCCTCGACTTCTCGAAGATCGAGGCCGGCAAGCTCGGGCTCGATCCGATTCCCTTCGACCTGCACATCGCGGTGTCCGAGGTGGCCGACGTCATCGCGCCGCGGGCGCGCGACAAGGGCATCGAGATCGTGGTGCGCATCGCGCCGGGGACGCCGCGCCGCTTCATCGGCGACAGCGGCCGCCTGCGGCAGGTCCTGCTCAACCTCGCGGGGAACGCGGTCAAGTTCACCGAACGCGGACACGTGCTCCTGGACGTCGAGTCGCGCGAGGTGGATGACGGCCACGCCAGCCTCCTGGTCAGCGTGCACGACACGGGCATCGGCATCCCGCAGGACCGGCTGTCCATGCTCTTCAACCCGTTCGAGCAGGCCGACTCGTCCACGACGCGCCGGTTTGGCGGCACGGGGCTGGGACTCTCCATCAGCAAGCGCCTCGTGGACCTGATGCACGGTGCGCTGACCATGGAGAGCACGCCGGGCGTGGGCTCGATCTTCCGCGTGAACGTGACGCTCCCCCTCGACCCCAGCGCGGTGCCGGTGCCGCCGCCGGCGCCCGAGATGCGCGGCGTCAGCGCGCTCGTCGTGGACGACAACGACGTCGGCTTGCGCGTGCTGCGCGAACGGCTCACCTCGTGGGGCATGCGCGTCGGCGTCGCCGTGGACGGCCTCGGCGCGCTCGATGAGATCCGCCGCGCGCATGCGGCGGGCGATCCGTATCGCCTCGCCGTGGTGGACTACATGATGCCGGGCGCCGATGGTGAGGGGGTCGGGCGCGCGGTGCGCGCCGATGCGTCGTTGAACGGCCTCGGGCTGCTCCTCGCCACCTCCGCCTCGGTGCGCGGCGATGCCGCGCGCTTCGAGGAAGTGGGCTACGACGGCTACCTGCCCAAGCCGCTCCGCGCCGACACCCTGCAGGCGATGATCGAGGCGATCCTCGCCCGGCGCGCGGCGGACCCGCCGCCGGACGGCCACCAGCCGCTGCTGACGCAGCACCTGCTCGCCGAGCGCGCGGCGATTGCGCGCGATGCGGCCAAGCAGAGCTCGCTGCTCATGCCGCGCGCCGCGACGCGGGCGCGCCTGCGCGTCCTGCTCGTCGAGGACGACCTTGTCAACCAGATCATCTCGCGCAAGATGCTCGAGTCGCTGCACTGCGAGGTGGAACTGGCCACCGACGGCCTCCAGGCGGTGGACAAGGCGCTGATGCGCGAGTACGACGCGATCCTGATGGACTGCCACCTACCGCTCCTCGACGGGTACGAGGCGACGGGGCGCATCCGGTCCGCCGAGCGGACCGGACGCCACGTGCAGATCATCGCACTCACCGCCAGTGCGCTCGACGAGGAGCGCGAGCGGTGCAAGGCCGCGGGCATGGACGACTTCGTGAGCAAGCCGACCAAACTCGACGACGTGCGTGCCGCGCTCGACCGCGTCATCGACCGCGGCCTCGCGGCGGCGCTGCCCGCCAAGCGGAAATCCACCTAACAAACGGCGCCGCCCGGTGTAGAATTCCCGTCCGGCCCGCGCACGGCGCGCGGGCCGCCGCCCCTTCACCCGGAGTCTTGCTGCATGTCGCGGTCCCGTTTGCTTCTCCTCACCGGCGGCGTCGCCGCCGGCGCCATTGCCTTTGCCGCCACCGCCCCGTCCGCAACCGCCCGCGTTCGGAATCAGGACGAGAAGCCGTTCGTCAGCGCATCGACTCCCGTGGCGGCCGGCGAGTACCTGATGACGGTCGCCGGCTGCCACAATTGTCATACGACGGGCTGGGTCGAGAAGAAGGGCATGGTCGCGCAGGAGGATCAGCTGACCGGCAATCCCATCGGCTATTACGGCGCGTGGGGCACGGTGTACGGCAAGAACCTGCGCTCGGTCGTGAACAACCACACCGAGGACGAGTGGGTGGACATCCTGCGCACGGCCGACCACGGAAAGGGACAGCTACCGATGCCGTGGCACGATGCCGCGAAGTTCAGCGACAGGGACCTGCGCGCGCTGTACCAGTACGCCAAGTCGCTCGGCCCCAAGCCGGTGCGCCTGCCGCGCGCCACCAAGCCGGGCGTGAGGCCGGCCGGTCGGTACATCGATCTCGCGGTCAAGGACTCGACGAGCAAGTAGTCGTCTCTGCTAGCGCGGCGACGCCGCCTCCGCCGCTTCCGCCCGCGCCTTGAGCGCGTCGATCAGCCCGGGAAAGATGAAGCGGTGGAACGGCAGGACGGCGTACCAGTAGAGGAAGCCGAGGATGCCGTCCGGCTCGAAGAACGCGGTCTGCTCGACGCGGCTCCCGATCGGGTCGGACCGCACCTCGAATTGCAGCCAGGCGGCGCCGGGCAGCTTCATCTCGGCCCGCAGGCGCACCAGGTGCGGGGCGTCGAGCGCCTCCACCCGCCACCAGTCGAGCGGGTCGCCGACCCGCAGGTCGCGCGGGTGGCGGCGGCCGCGGCGCATGCCGGTGCCGCCGGCCACGCGGTCCATGAGGCCGCGCAGCTGCCAAAGCAGGTTCCCCGAGGGCCATCCCTCTTCGCCGCCGAGCTGACAGATCACTTCGAACAGCCGCTCGGGCGATGCCCGCACTCGGCGGCGCTTCCGGTCGAGCAGCATGCCCTCGTGCGAGCCAAGGAAATCCTCGTCGCCCGTGTCGTGCGAGAGGCTCGACAGGCTCGAGGCCCACGTGGTCACCACGCTCCCTTCGTGCATGCGCGTGAGGGCGAGGCGCACCGCCGCATCGTAGCCGGTGGGCTGCACGTTGAACGTCATGCGCGCCGCGTCGTTGCGCACGACGACCTGCGTGTGCAGGCTCTCCACGAGGGGGCGCGCGATGCTGAACGGAATCGGCGTCACGAGGTCCACCCAGTGCCCGGCCAGTTCCGGCAGCGGCACCGGGAACGGCACGATCAGCCGCCGCAGGCCCCGGATGCGCGCATACCGCCGCATCATCTCCAGGTACGTCAGCACGTCCTCGCCGCCAATCTCGTAGATGCCCCGCGCCGTGGGATGGTCGAGCGCCTCGACGAGGTAGTCGAGCACGGACCGAATGCCGATGGGCTGGCAGCGCGTGTTCACCGAGGTCGGCGCGATCATCACCGGCAGCCGCTCGACGAGGTGTCGGATCATCTCGAAGCTCGCGCTGCCGGAGCCGACGATCACCGCGGCGCGGAACTCGATCACCGGCACGCCGGTGGACGCGAGACACCGCCCCACCTCCTGCCGCGAGGCGAGATGCTCGCCGCGTACACGCGCGGCGTCGCCCAGCCCGCCGAGGTAGATGATGCGGCCAACGCCGGCGCGTGCGGCCGCGCCCGCGAAGTTGAGCGCCATCTGGCGGTCGCGCTCGCGATACGCCGGCCCGACCGCCATGGAATGCACGAGGTAGTACGCGACGTCGATGCCGTCGAGGACGTTCCAGAAGATGTCGGGCTCTTCGAGGTCGCCAGCGACGATCTCCGCGCCGGGCCACTGATAGCCGGCGAGGCGATCCGGGTTGCGCGCCACGCACCGCACGTGGTGTCCCCGCTCGAGGAGCCGCGGCACCAGCCGGCCGCCGATGTACCCGGTGGCACCGGTGACCAGCACGCGCCGCGGCCCGGCCGAGTTCGGGACAGTCGTCGGAGTCACGGCACCAGGACAGAGGAGAGTGAGGGAACCGGGTTTCGGAACATGCGACCCCGCTGGCGCGGAACGCCAGCGGGGTCGATTTTTCCAGAATAGCTGGGGAGGGGATCGAACCCTCGACCTCACGATTATGAGTCGTGCGCTCTCACCATCTGAGCTACCCAGCCGTACAGCCTTGTAATATACGGGGGACCGGGACCGACTCAAAGCCCCGCACCCTCCGCCCCGAAAGCTGCGGGAACCTGACGGATCCCCGGCCTTTCGCAACCCCGCCTCCGCAATAATCGTCTTGCCCTGATGAGTTCCGAAGATCCGTTCAAGCGTCCGTATCCGGACGAGAACTACGTCCCGCCAGATGAGGCCGACCTGCGCCGGCAGGCCCTCCAGCGGGCGTACGAGATCGCAACGTCCATCACCACGGAGCAGGCGCGTGAGGCGATGGAGGCGCAGGCCCGCCCGCCGATCGATCGCGGCCCGCTGCTGCGCGCGCTGAACGCCGCCCTCGCGGTGGGAATCGCCGTCTGGCTCATCTTCGCACCACCCGAGTGGCTGCCGCAGTCCGGCGCAGACCAGCGCTCTGTTGAGCAACGCGAGCTGGGCCTGCGGCTGGTGCTCGCCATGGAGGCGGCTCGCGTCGCGGCCTATCGCGACGCGGAGGGCGTGCTTCCCGCGACGCTGGCGGAGGCCGGAGGTGACCAGCGCAGCGTGCGATACGTGGTGGTGGACCCGTCGCGGTTCACGCTCTCCGCTTCCGACGGTGTCGCGTCGGCGACGTACGACAGCACCCAGCCGCTCGCCATGCTGCTCGGCGGCGCCGGGAACGCGCGATGACGGGATCCGGTCCCATTCCGGAGCCGCGCCGCGGCGAACGGCGCCGGGGTGCGCCGCGCACCAGTGAGCGGCGTCCCGGCGAATCGCGCACGGGAGAGCGCTCCGCTGAGCGCTCCGCTGAGCGCTCCGCTGAGCGCGCCGGCGAACCGCCGTCGGGCGCGCGGCGGCGGCCCCAAGCCCCGAATGGCCGCTCGCCGGACCACACCGACCGTCCCTGGCTCGAGCGGCACGCCAAGCGCATTCGCTGGGCAACCTGGATCGGCGTCGCCCTCATTGCCATCCGCCTCATCGCTCCCCGTCCCGACGGCTGGCGTCGGTGGAGCGATGCCGCGGCGGCCTTGTCCGACGCGGAGCAGGTCCGCACGGCCGCCTTGCTCTACTACCAGTCTGCCGGGCGGCAGTGGCCGGCGCCCGGCCATTCGGGAGTGGCGCCGGCCGGCATGCTCCCGTTCCTCCCCGGCGACGTCTCCTTCGCGCGGCCACGCTACAAGCTGGCGTGGGAGTATGCCGCCGACACGACGACAGGTGCGCGCGCCATCGGCATCAGCGTCATCGGTGAGGATCCGCGCCTCGCGCAGGCCATGGCCAGGCGCGCTCCGGAAGGCTTGCCGTTCGTCGTCAGCGGACGGCGCTTCGTCGTGCTGATCGCGTCGGCGGCGGGCAACCGCTAGTCCGGCGGTGGGACGCGCGCCGCCGAGGCGTCCGGGCGCACGGAGGATCCCGAAACGCAGAACGGCCGGTCCCAAGGGACCGGCCGTCTGCCGTCATGGCGGGGGCGGGATTTGAACCCGCGACCTTCGGGTTATGAGCCCGACGAGCTACCAGGCTGCTCCACCCCGCGTCGATGAACGAATAGTAAGGGGTGCGGCATCGCGAGGCAAGGCAATTCAGTCCTTCGCCGGCGTGCGATCTTCGGCGAATCTGTAGAGCATCTCCTTGTCGCCCTTCACCATACCGAACTCCTCGCGGGCCAGACGCTCCTGGACGACCGGGTCGGTTTCGATGGCACGCTTCCGGCGTGACAGACTGTCCACCTGGCGCTGCAGGGAGTCGACCTCATGGCGCAGAACGGCCATCCGGCGGTGCTGGCGCACCAGGTCGCTGGTGCCGTATTCACCGCCCTGCACGGCAAACCAGCCGACGCCGAGGGTGATGACGGCGAGGAGAGCGACGACGTGCGGCGGTCGCGTGGGTTTGGTCTGTCTGGGTGGCATAGGGCAAGTAGTAGACGATTGGCAGGCTGGAACTGATACCACGAAGTCTGAAGGGCGCGAAGGGCCGCGAAGGAATGACACGGGGGGCGCCGTTTCCAACGCGGCGCCCCCTGTGACATCCCTTTGTGGTCCTTCGCGCGCTTCGCCCGTCGTGGTGGCAGTTACTTCTTCAAACCGTAGATCGCCCCGCCGGGATACACCGCCGTCTCGCCGAGCTCACCCTCGATGCGCAGCAGCTGGTTGTACTTGGCCACGCGGTCGGTGCGGCTCGCCGAGCCGGTCTTGATCTGTCCGGCGTTGGTCGCCACGGCGAGGTCGGCAAGGAACGTGTCCTCCGTCTCGCCCGAGCGGTGCGAGATGATGCTCTGGTAGCCGTTGCGGCGCGCCATCTCGATGGTCTCGAGCGTTTCCGTCACCGTGCCGATCTGGTTGAGCTTGATGAGGATGGCGTTGGCCACGTCCTCATCGATGCCGCGGTGCAGGTACTTCATGTTCGTGACGAACAGGTCGTCGCCCACGAGCTGCACGCGGTCGCCCAGCGCGTCGGTGAGCGTGGACCAGCCGTCCCAGTCGCTCTCAGCGAGCCCGTCCTCGATGGAGACGATGGGATACTTGGCCAGCCACTTGGCGAACATCTCGACCATCTGGTCGGCGCTCTTGGTCCCCGCCCCGCTCTTCTTGAACGTGTAGTTCCCCTTCACGAACAGCTCGCTGGCCGCGCAGTCGAGTGCAAGGCAGACCTGCTTGCCGGGCTCGTAGCCCGCCGCCTCGATCGCCTCGAGGATGACGGTGATGGCCTCCTCATCGTTCTTGAGGTCCGGCGCAAAGCCGCCCTCGTCGCCCACGCCGGTGCTGAGCTTGCGCTTCACCAGCACCTTCTTGAGCGAGTGAAAGACCTCGGCTCCCATGCGCAGCGCCTCGCTGAACGTCGGCGCGCCCACGGGGACGATCATGTACTCCTGGAAGTCCACTGTGTTGGTGGAGTGCGCGCCGCCGTTGAGAATGTTCATCATCGGCACGGGAATCGTACGCGACAGCGGACCGCCGAGGTAGCGATAGAGCGGCATGCCGATCGCATCGGCCGCGGCGCGGGCGACGGCCATGGAGACGCCGAGGATGGCGTTGGCGCCCAGCTTCGACTTCGCGGGCGTGCCATCGAGCGCGATCATCGCGCGGTCGATGGCCATCTGCTCGGTGCAGATCATCCCGTGCAGCTCGGGGGCGATCAGCTTCTCGACGTTCTGCACCGCCTTGCGGACGCCCTTGCCGAGGTAGCGCTTCGGGTCGCCGTCGCGAAGTTCGAGGGCCTCGTTCTCGCCCGTGGAAGCGCCGCTGGGAACGGCGGCGCGCCCCAGGGTGCCGTCTTCGAGCGTGACGTCAACTTCGACGGTTGGATTGCCGCGCGAGTCGAGGATCTCGCGGGCGTGCACTGCAAGAATGGGATACATGAGTATGAGCTCGGATGCGGAGTACGGAGTGGGATACGCGAATCGGATCGCGAGATGGAGTCGCGATGGTGATCGGCGATTGACCGTCCGAAACGCAGGGCGGAACGGCCCGCGGTCACCATGGAAACTTACCGAATCGACCGGCAATCCGCTCCGGTGCGACGCGCGCACGTCCGCGCCCTGCAGGCGACGCACGGTTCGCTGCGGGCCTCAGCCGGGGGACACCACCCCGTACTCGCGCCGCAGGCACTCGGCGATGCTTGCCCGCGCTCTCTCGGCGAGCGCATTGCGGTCCTCGTACGTCACGCCGACCGTCTCGATGGGCGGCAGGAAGTGCATGTCGATGCGACCGGGGCGGATGAGCACCGCCCCCTTGGGCTGGATTTCGATGGTGCCGTGGATCGCCACCGGGACGATGGGCGCCTCCGTCTCGATGGCGAGCACGAAGGCCCCCTTCTTGAACGGGCGCAGCGCGTACGCGCGTCCGCGAGTTCCCTCCGGGAACAGGATCACGCTCGCCCCGCGCTTGATCTCCACGCCTGCCTGGTCAATCGAGGCGCGCGCCCGCGACTGGTTGGTCCGCTCGATAGGGATCATCCCGGCGTACCGCATGGCGGGCCCGAAGATCGGAATCCGGAACAGCTCCGCCTTTGCCACGAACTTGAACCAGCGCAGGTGCGCGGCCATCGCGAACACGTCGAACCAGCTGATGTGGTTGCCGACGAAAATGTGTTGTGAGCCGAGCCGGTGCTCCCCACCGTGCACCACGACGCGCGTGCCAGCGGCGGCGAGCACGATGCGCGCCCACACGCGCGGGGCGAGGTCGAAAACCGAGCCGGGACGGTTCTTGAGGCCGAGGACCCCCGCGATGACGACGGAGCCCGCGATGATCGGCGTCGCGATGAGCAGCGTGAGATACGTGAGGACGGTGCGGAAGAGCGCGGCGATCATGCGGACGGGAAGTGATCGTGTCCGCGCGGCAGCTGCACGCGCGCGCCGTGGTGCAGGGCCTCCACGGCCGGCTCGCCGGAGACCGGCGGCGCCACCGCGCCGATGCAGGTGAGCGGAATGCCGAACGTCTTCTCAAAGGCAGCGGCATCGAGCGACGCCGGCCCCGTCACCAGCAGCTCGAACTCCTCGCCGCTCTGCGCCGCCTCGTCGGCGCTGGCCCCGGTCGCGAGCGGCAGGCGATCGAGGTTGACGATGACCTGCACGCCGCCCGCGGCGGCGAGATGACCGGCGTCGGAGACGAGGCCGTCGCTGATATCGAGCCCTGCGGTGGCACCGTGCCAGGCCAACCAGCGCGCCTCAGCGAATCGTGCCACCGGGCGTGCGAACCGGGCCCGGCTCTCAGGGCTTGGTACGCCGCCGCCTTCCCAGGTGCGTATGGCCCGCAGGGGACCGCCAAGCCGCCCCGTGACCCAGAGGGCGTTGCCCGGCTGCGCGCCGCCACGGGAGAGCGGCGACGTCGCGTGTCCCACGACGGTGAGCGTGAGCGATAGTTCCCGGCCGTGTGTGAGGTCGCCGCCGATGATCTTCGCGCCGACGGCGCGCACCGCATCGCCGATGCCGTCGCAGATGGCCAGGAAGTCGGCGCGCCACGCGTCGGGAAGCGTCATCGCGATCGCCACGCCCACCGGCTCCGCCGCCATCGCCGCGATGTCGCTGAGCGCCGCCGTCGTCGCGCGATACCCCACTTCCTGCGGCGTGAGCCACGCGCGGCGGAAGTGCACGTCCTCGACGGCGGTGTCCACGCTCAGCACCAGGCGCACTCCAGGCGGCACCTCGAGCACGGCGCAGTCATCGCCAACGCCGGACGCGAGCCGTCCCCACTGGCGAAGCGCCGCCGCGATGAGGTCGAACTCGCCGCCGAAACCGAGGGGAAGGTGCCGCAGGTGCGTCATGGCGTCCGCGTCGTCATTCAGGGAACGAGCCCGTCGGCGGAGCGCCGCAGTCGCACGACCCCGCCAAGCGTGCCAACCCAGGCCCAGCCGCCATCGAGCACGATGCCCGTGACGGTATCGGGAAGATCGCTTCCCGAACGCAGGATGCGCGACCCCCCGGTGGTGCGGTCCACCGCGACCACACCGAAGGGGCCCCCTGCCCAGATGGTGCGCGCGTCGGCGGCAAGCACCGCGATTTCGCCCACGGCTCGCCAAGGTACCGATGGCCATGGTTCGGACCACGCGCCGCTGCGCAGCGAGAAAGCGAGCACTCCGTCGCGTACGCCCACGAACACGAACGAGTCGGCGCTCGCGAGCGCGGGCACCGGCTGGCGCAGCCGCGGCTGCGCGGCGGCCACCGCGGGGCGCACGAACTGGTCGCCGGCCGTGGGCGCGCGCAGGACGAGACCGTCATCCGTGCCAACCCAGAGCGTGTCGCCCGTCGCGAGCAGCGCGCGAACCGGCACGCCCGAGAGACCCGTGATCGGGACGAGGCGCCCGCGCCCTTCCGCCGAATCGGCGTCGAGGAAGGCGAGGCCGCGTTCGGTGCCCACCCAGACGCCGTCGCCGCGCGCGAGGACGCTGAGCACCAGGTCGCTCGGCAGCCCTGCCATGGGCGTGAACGTGCGTGCGCCAGGGCCGCTGATCGGCACGCGGAAGAGCCCGCGCGTGGTGCCCATCCACATCGTGCCGGCACGCACATCGAGTGCCGTGGCCCGCGCGCCGCCGAAGCTGCGCCGACTTTCGTCATCAAGCCAACGCCACTGCTGCAGGTCGTGCGAGGCGAACGTCACGGCAAGACGCGACTCCGGCGCGCGCGATGCCGGCGCGATGAAGATGCCGTCGGCGGCGCGCGCCAGCGCCCCGGCGCCGGAGACGGCCAGTCCATACGGCCGCGACGTGGCGCTGCTGAACAGCGGATCGACCTGGAACAGCCCGCCGCCGGCGGTGCCGAGCCAGACCTCGGTGCGGTCGGGGGCGCGCGCGCCGGCCGTCACGGGGAATCCCTGCAGCGACGCATCGTCGCGGGTCAGCAGGCGGCCGAACGACTCGAGCGACGGGAACTCGCGATAGACGGCCTCGAGCGACGACGCGCGCAGCCGAGCGGGCGTTCCGCCCGCCGGCGCGCGCGACACGAAGGCGGTGAGCGGCTGCAGGGTCCATGCCCCCATCGGTGTGAGGAGCCAGGCGCTGTCGTCGTCGGGGTCCACGGCCACGGCGCGCACCAGCGAGGGATCGAAGCCGCCGTCGCGCGTGAAGGGCGGCAGCCAGGCGCGCCGGTCGCGGTCGTAGACGATCACCGCGTCGGGCGTGACGGCGTAGACCCAGCGCCGCGCCACGCCGACGGCGCGAATGACGGTGCCGCGCGTGATGGTGACGCGATCCTCGCGCAGCATGGAGCCGGCGAATCCGCGGCGCGGCGCGACGGCGCCTGGTGCACCCTGCGGCGGCGGCCCGCATGCGACGAAGGACGCGACGAGGATCGCCGCTCCCATAGCGCGCGGCGCAAAGCGCGCGTTCACTCTTCGCCGACCGCGGCCAGTTCCGCGAGCACGTACGACGGACGCGGCACCTCGTCGCACTTCCATGCGTCCCGCAGCGACGCGAGCACATCATCGAGCGTCACACCGCGGATGGCGCCGTCCGGTGCGGCCAGCTCGGCGGCGCGGCCGTGCACCCAGGCGGCGGCCGCGCCCCCGTGCAGCGGGTCACCGCATTGGGCGAGCAGCGTCGCCGCCATGCCGGCCAGCACGTCGCCGCTCCCGCCCTGCCCCAGCACCGGCGTGCCGCTCGCGCTCACGATCGCGCGACCGTCCGGCGCGGCGACCACGGTCGGTACGCCCTTGAGCAGCACGGCCGCGCCCGTCGCGCGCGCCAGCTCGCCCGCCACGTCGAAGCGCCGCGCGTTGACCGACGCGGCGTCCTCACCGGAGAGCCGCGCGAACTCGAGCGGGTGCGGCGTGATCAGCGCTCGGCGCGAGCCGATGAGCGCCGCAAACGGCGCTGGCTCGCCCTCGAAGGCGTTGAGTGCATCGGCGTCGATGACCACCGGACCCGTTGCACCACGCACACACCGCTCGACGAGCTGCCGCACGTGCGCGCCGCGACCGAGTCCAGGGCCCACGAGAAGGGCGTCGGCCCACGCGCCGATCGCCGCGGCCTCGGCGTCATCCGTGGGCCACGCCGCGGCGAGCGCCGCCGGGACGGTGCGCTGCACGAGGTCCAGGTTGTCCGGCGCGACGACGAGCTTCACCAGCCCGACGCCGCTGTGCAGCGCGGCGCGCCCCGCGAGTATCACCGCGCCCGCCATGCCGCGCGCACCACCGACGATCGCGACCTTCTTTCGTGCACCCTTATGCGCATCGGCGCTGATCCGCGGCACGACGGAGCGCACGAAGGCCGCGTCCGCCAGGACCGGCGCGCCGTCATCAAGGTCGGCGTGCGCGCCCAGCCCGATGTCCACCACGACGATGGCACCGCACCAGTCGCGCGCCGTCAGGTGCCCCCGCTTGATGGTGCCGAAGGTCACCGTGAGATCGGCGCGCGGCGCACCCGCGTGCGCGCCGGTCGTCGCGTCGAGTCCGCTCGGAACGTCGAGGGCCACGACGAAGGCGCCACCCGCGCGCGCCGCCTCGATGTCGGCACAGGCCCGCGCCATGTCGCCGCGCGGCGCGCCGCGTGCGCCCGTGCCGAGCAGGCCGTCCACGACGACGCCGGGCTGGCCGGGCGGCGCGGCCGCGCCCTGCAGCACGGGCGAGGCCGCCGCCTGCTCCGCATGCGCATCATCGGTGCGCGGCGGCTCCACCGCGTGCACGCGCACCGGAGTGCCCGCCGCAGCGAGCGTCGCGGCCACCACCCACGCGTCGCCGCCATTGTTGCCGCCGCCGGCATAGATATCCACGCCCAAACGCGCGCGATCGCCCGCATGTCGGAGCAGTTCAGCGGCCGCGCGCCGTCCCGCGGTCTGCATCAGTGTCCGGGATGGCGTGCCCGCCTCGATGGCCCGTCTATCGCGCTCGGCCGCCTGCGCCGCCGTCACCACCCGCACGGGGGTCATGGTCAGTGCACGGTCAGGCGACCGCGGAGGCGTTCCACGGATAATTGCGGTCGAAGACGGCGGCGAAGTCGAACAGGTCCACGAAATCCTCGCGGGAGTCCGTGGGCTGGGCGAGGAGCAGGCCGAGGTCCACGAGCGCGAAGACGATGTCCCCGAAGTGCTCCGTGGCCGTGACGCCCCAATGCTCCAGGACCAGTCGCGACAGTACACCGTAGCGCTGGAGCGCGAGGTCGCGACAGGCCTCGGCGAGCTCGCGTCCCGAGAGGTGACGGCGCTCGACCTGCCGCGCCTGCGCATACTCGAGCGCGGAGAGCACGAACAGGAAGGCGCGCTCGTCGAACCGCGGTTCGCGAACGCGAATGCGGTCCATCACTCCGTCTCGAAACGCCAGCTCCGACACGCGGGGGCTCCTCCCGGTTGTACTCGTACAAGATGCACCCGTGTTGGCGGTGGCGACAACGGGGCCGTGTGTGAACTGCTACCACGAAGTTTGGAAGGGCGCGAAGGGGCGCGAAGAACCGACAGGGGCGACAACACCACAGAACCACGTTGCCGCCGATCACGCGGATCGGGGCGAATAGACACGGATCCTGCCTCGGGTTTCCCCAGGCAGGATCCGCGTCATCCGTTCACATCCGCGTCATCCGCGGCAAAGTAGTTGCAGTTCTTCGCGCCCCTTCGCGCGCTTCGCCCTTAGCGGTGGCAGCAAGAACTAAACAACCGCCTTCGCGCCTGGATACAGCGGAAACTCGGCGGCCAGCGCGCGCACCTTCTCGTGCACGCGCGCATGCACGCCCGTGTCTTCCGGCGCCTGCAGCACCTCGTCAATCAGCGCCGCCACGCGCACCATCTCGGCCGTCCCCATCCCGCGCGTCGTCAGCGCCGGCGTGCCGAGGCGGATGCCGCTCGTCACGAACGGCGACTGCGTCTCGCGCGGCACCGTGTTCTTGTTCACGGTGATGCCGGCCTTGTCGAGCGCCTGCTCGGCCACCTTGCCGGTCAGGTTCTTGTTGCGCAGGTCCACCAGCAGCAGGTGGTTGTCGGTGCCGCCGCTCACGACGTGGAAGCCGCGGTCGGCCAGCGCGGCGGCAAGCGCCTTGGCGTTGTCCACCACCTGCTGCGCATACGCCTTGAAGTCAGGCTGCAGCGCCTCGCCGAACGCCACGGCCTTGGCCGCGATGCAGTGCTCCAGCGGCCCGCCCTGCGTCCCCGGGAAGACGGCCTTGTCCACCGTCTTGGCGTGCTCGGCCTTGCACAGGATCATGCCGCCGCGCGGACCGCGCAGCGTCTTGTGCGTCGTGGTCGTCACGACGTCGGCATGCGGAATGGGCGACGGATAGACGCCGGCCGCCACGAGCCCGGCGAAGTGCGCCATGTCCACCATCAGGATCGCGCCCACCTTCCTGGCGATCTCCGCGAACCGCGCGAAGTCGAGGA
>JACREJ010000059.1 GCA_016218305.1 Gemmatimonadota bacterium
CCTTCGATGTACTTCTCCACGTACACGGCGTCGTCGCCGAACGCGTTCTGGGCCTCGCGGCGCGCCGCCTCGAGCGACGACGCGAGGGCCGAGGCTTCGCGCACGTGCGGCGCGCGCGCATCGGCGTCGGAGTACACCGCCACCGACCGCAGGCCCAGCTCGCGACAGGCGCGGACAATCCGCAGCGCAATCTCGCCGCGATTCGCAATCAGGACCTTCTTCACAGCGGAATGTTCCCGTGCTTCTTGGCCGGGTTGCGGTCGCGCTTGCCCTGCAGCGTCTCCAGCGCGTCGATCAGGCGCAGGCGGGTGTCGCGCGGGTCAATGATGTCGTCCACGTAGCCGCGGCTCGCCGCCACGTACGGATTCGCAAACTTCTCCGTGTACTCGGCGACGCGCTGCTCCATCGCCTTCGCCGGATCGTCGCTCTCGGCGATCTCCTTCTTGAACAGGATCTCCACCGCACCCTTCGGTCCCATCACCGCGATCTCGGCCGTCGGCCACGCCACGTTGAAGTCGCCGCGGATGTGCTTGGAGCTCATCACGTCGTACGCCCCGCCGTAGGCCTTGCGCGTGATCACGGTGAGCTTGGGGACGGTGGCCTCGCAGTAGGCGTAGAGCAGCTTGGCGCCGTGCCGGATGATGCCGCCGTGCTCCTGCGCCACACCGGGGAGGAATCCCGGCACGTCCTCGAACGTCACGAGGGGAATGTTGAACGCATCGCAGAAGCGGATGAACCGCGCCGCCTTGGTGCTGGCGTTGATGTCGAGCACGCCAGCCAGCACCGCCGGCTGGTTGGCGACGATCCCCACCGAAAAGCCGCCGAGGTGCGCGAACCCGCACAGGATGTTGCCGGCGAAGTCCTTGTGCACCTCGAGGAACTCGCCGTCGTCCACCACGCGCCGCAGCACGTCGTGCATGTCGTACGGCTTGTGCGGATGGTCGGGGACGATGTCGAGGAGCGCCTCGTCGCGGCGGTCGCGCGGATCCGACGACCCGCCGCGCGGCGGCGGCTCCACGTTGTTCGACGGCAGGAAGCGGAGCAGGTCGCGAATGCCGTGCAGCGTCGCCAGCTCGCTGTCGCACGTGAAGTGCGACACGCCCGAGGTGGCGCCGTGCGTGTCGGCCCCGCCGAGCGTCTCCATCGTCACGTCCTCGTGCGTCACCGTCTTCACGACGTTCGGGCCGGTCACGAACATGTAGCTCGACTTTCGCGTCATGAACACGAAGTCGGTGATGGCGGGCGAGTAGACCGCGCCGCCGGCGCACGGGCCGAGGATGGCCGAGATCTGCGGGACTACGCCCGAGGCGAGCGTGTTGCGGAGGAAGATCTCCGCGTAGCCGCCCAGCGAGACCACGCCCTCCTGGATGCGCGCGCCGCCCGAGTCGTTGAGCCCGATCACGGGGGCGCCGTTGCGCATCGCGAGGTCCATCACCTTGCAGATCTTCTCGGCGACCGCCTCGCTCAGCGAGCCGCCAAAGATGGTGAAGTCCTGCGAGAAGACGTAGACGAGGCGACCGTCGATGCGACCCGAGCCGGTGACGACGCCATCGCCGTAGTAGTGCTGCGCATCGAGGCCGAAATCGTGCGACCGGTGCTCCACGAACCGGTCGAGTTCGACGAACGATCCATCGTCGAGCAGGAGGTCGAGGCGCTCGCGCGCCGACAGCTTCCCCTTGTCGTGCTGGGCCTTGAGGCGCTGGGCGCCGCCGCCGAGTTCCGCCTCGGCGCGCCGGCGCTCGAGGAGGTCGAGTTTTTCGCGCATGCTCATGCGATAAAGCAAACGCGCGGTGGGGCCGACCGAAAGGTCGGGCCCACTGCGCGGGTGCAGGGGAAGGGGGCACAGTGTGGAAAGGGGAAGAGTGCAGAGTGTGGAAAGGGCGCGGGGACGGAAGGAGCGAGGGGGAACGGCCGTGCGGCTTCAAGACACCCTTCTTCTTCTTCTCCTCCTTGCTCCCCCCTTCCCTTTCCACACCCTGCACCCTTCCCCATCCCCAGCGTTACGGCACCCTCTCAAACCCGATCCCGTCAATCAGCACACTCCCCGACTCCGTGCGATCGAACACAAACCGCACGGCGCGCACCTGGGTGGCGTCGAAGCCTGGCATCGCCCGCTCGAGCTGGGCGAGCGGCACCGCGTAGCGGGTGGGCACCTGGTCGTAATCACGCGATCCGGCGCCGTACTTCCGCTCGGCGCGCGCCCACTTGTACAGGCGGATGGTAAGCGGGGGCGGCAGCGGTGCGAGCTCGGACAGGGCGACCGACGCCTTGGCGCCACTCGTGGTCTCGAGTTCGACGCGGAAGTCGAGCGTGATCACCGAGTCCTTGGCGGCCTTGGCCTTCGCCTTGTCCTTTGTCGAGTCCTTTGCCTTGGCGGCGGCCTTGGCGGCGGCCTTGGCGGCGGCCTTGGCGGCCGCCGTCGAGTCGGACGTGGGCGTCGCGTTCTTGGCGCTGTCCGCCGCGGCGCTCGTCGCGGAGTCGGCGCCGCCGCGGCGCAGCCATTTGGGCAGCCACGCGAAGCGCGGCGCTCGCGGCATCGCGCCCTTGCCAGGCGCGGTATCGGCCGCCGCGAGCGCCCGTGGCTTCTCGGACTCGCCCTGCACCTCGAAGACGAGGCTGCTGCGCGCATCAACGCCGAGCACCGTCGCCACAGAATCGGACCATCGCAGGCCGTACGCGGCCGGCGCCTCGCCGGCGCGCGGCTTCGCCCACCCCACGCGCACGACGTGGTTCTCGTACGATGCGCTCCCGCGCGAGCGCATGCTGAGCGCCAACTCGCGCCACGCGGCGAGACGCGCACCCTCGATGCGCACGCCGGGCACGGTGCCCGTGGTCACGTCCACGTCTTCCTCGAACGCCGCGAGCCGCCGCGTGCTCGGATCCTCGTAGCGCGTGAGGTAGATGGTTCGCGGCAGCCAGGCGCCGCCGCTGCGCGCGTCGCGGAAGAGCGGCTCGTACGCGCCGGCGTCGCGCAGCGTCAGGTCGAGGAAGGCGCTGATGAACACCTTGCCCGCCCGTCGCTGCTCCTCCCCGCTCAGCAGGTTCTTCTTGGCGAGCAGGAGGCCAAGTTCCGGCCCCACGTCGCTCGAGCCCCACACGGTGTTGAACTGCCCGTGGTTCGCCCGGTAGATGTAGATCGCCGACTTGCGCCACGCGCGCTGCCCCGAGAAGCGGATCCGCTGGAACTGCCGCTGGCCCATGAATGTGGACACGTCCGAGTCATGCGCGCCGTGCAGCACCAGATAATTGACGTCGGTAAGTGGCGTCCCCTGGTCGGCCGGGCGATACTGGCCGTCCACCGGAGCGATGGCAATGAGCGTGCGAATGTCGAAGCCGAAGTCGAACGTCACGCGCGCGTCGTCCGGGTAGCGCGGCAGCCGGTTGAAGGACGCCGCGACCGCCACCGCCTCGCCGCCGCGCGAGTGGCCCATGAGCGCGATGCGTGACAGGTCGACCTTCCGGAACAGCGGGGACGTGCTGTCGGCGTTGAAGCGCCGCCACGCCACGAGGTGCTGGAGCAGCATCCACCCACGCGCGTCGTTCTCACCGCGCAGGTTGCCGTTGAGGAAGTTCTCGTCCACCGACGCCAGGATGTACCCGCGGCTGGCGAGCAGCTCGCCGAGGTAGGCGTAGCCCGGATCGGAGAACTCTGTCATGCGGTGGTTGCCGTGCACGATGAGCACGAGCGGAAACGGCCCCGGCCCCTCGGGATACCAGACGCGGCCGTTCACCGGGAGTCGCTTGGCGTCGAAGCCCCAGTACTTCCAGCGCTCCTTCAGGAGCTTGGGATCGGCGCCCCGGATGAAGGGCGTGCCGTTGACCACGCCCGTGCGCAGCGTGACCGAATCGCGATAGACGGCGCGGCGCCTGTCGGTGCCGCTGCCATAGTAGAGTCGCCGCACCGCCAAGGGGCCGGCGAGGGACGGATCGGCGGCGTTGACGCCCGCGCCGGTCGGCGGGGCGAAGCGCGTGGGATCGACGAGCCGGTTGGGCTGATAGCAGGCGGCCGCGAGCAGCGCGGCCACGGAGAGAGTTCGGCGCATGGCGGATGAGACTAGGCCGCCAGTCGCGCCGTTACAAGGGGTGGAGGAGGGGTACAGGGGCTCGGAAGGAGAGAGGAGTGGAGAGAGGGGTGAGGAGCGAGGAGGCCTCTCCACCCCTCTCTCATCTCTCCACTCCTCCCCCTCCTAAACCCCTGCACTCGTCCTCCTCCTCGAAAAGCAGAACCCCGCCGGCATCGCCGGCGGGGTTCTGCTTTTCGCAACGTCTTACGCCTCGTCGATCTCCTCGATCACCGCCGACAGGTCCGCCGGGACTTCAGGAATCGCGTCGCCTTCCTCGGTGTGCACCTTGGACGGCTCGGCCGGGCGCTCCTGCCCTTCCGGGATGTTCGTCACGGACAGGACGATGCGGCGATGGATCGGATCAACCTCGAGCACACGCAGGTCGAGCGCCATCTTCTCCCACGCCACTTCCGCGGGGCTCTGGATCGTCGAGCCCGTCAGGTTCAGCTGCGAGATCGGCACGAAGCCCTCGATGTCGTTGCCGACATCCACGACCAC
>JACREJ010000061.1 GCA_016218305.1 Gemmatimonadota bacterium
GGTTGCCCGCCGTCCCTTCGGAGATGCGGAGCTTCAGGTCCGAGATCTTGGCGATCTTGAACCAGGGCTCCTCGCTGACACGCCACGCAAACGAGCCGCGGCCGTAGGTCTGCCAGCGCTGCGAGGCGCCGAAGAGCGACGCCGCGTCACGGCGGACGAGGCCGCCGACGATGTAGCGACCCTTGTAGTCGAGGTCCACGTTGGCGAACATGCCGAGCGCACGCACCTGCTCGCTGAAGCCGCCGATGAACTGGCCGGCCACCACCGCATTCGGGTCCTCGAGGCCCGGCACGGCGAGCGTGTTGCCGCCGTGGTTCAGGCCGCGATCATCCGATGCTTCGTACGACGTGCGGAGCGTCAGGCGAGAGTCGAGCGCGTTGTCGAACCACGACTTCCGCGCCGTCACCATGGCGGCGGCGTTCATCGCGTACGACCGACCGGAGCTCCAGTTGAGGGAGCCCAGGTTGGCCGAACTCGCCGCCGTCGTGCGATACCCACGGTCCTGCTGGTTCTGGGCGTGGTTGCTGCGTGAGTCATACCCGAACTCCGCCGACGCGTCCATCCACGTGAGCGGCTGCCACTTGGCACTCAACGCGCCCACGAACCGGCTGATGCGGTTGCGCGGACGGTTGTTCTCGGCGAAGTACGCCGGGTTGAAATTCTGCGCACCCTGCTGCTGCGGAATCGAGCGAACGTACAACCGCCCCTTCGAGTCGCGGCGCAGCAGCTCGGCGTTGGCCGGCTGGCGCGAGAGGGACAGCCAGTTCAGTCCGCCGTTGTTGTCCGTCGCGTCGGTGAAGGCCGTGCGTACACCGAAGTTCCAGTTGCCAGCCATCTGCTGGTCGATGTTCAGGCGGATCGAGTTGCGGAAGTAGCCGTCCATGTAGCGGAGCGACCCCTCCTGGCGGAACATGTTCGCCGACGCAAAGAAGTTCGTGCGCCCCACGCGCCCCGTGGCGTCCACCGTGTTGTTGTAGGTCACGCCCTGCGTCAGGATCTGGCGCATCGGGGTCCCGGCCTTCGGCCAGGGATTCGACAGGTAGAGCGCGCGCAGATTGACTTGGCCCGGGTTGCGCGCGATGCCGCCGTCATTCGCAAAGTTGACCGGCGGAAGCGAGAAGTCGGTGCCCTGGTCGTTGATCCGATACGCCTCGGCGTAGATGTCCACCGTGCGCGTGCAGTCCGGCTGACCGCTGAGGATGACGCAGAAGCGCTTGTAGTCCTGGTCCATGAGCATCGGGTGCGCCTTCGGAATGTCGAGGATGTTCTCGACGTCCGACGCGCCGTATTCCGCGTTCACGCGGAACTTGATGCCGTCCGATGAATTCTTGCCCGAGCGGGTCGTGATCTGGATGACGCCGTTGCCGGCGCGCGATCCGTACATCGACGACGCCGCGGCGCCCTTCACCACTTCGACGTTCTCGATGTCCTGCGGGTTGATGTCCTGCAGGCCGCCCTGCGAGACCACGCCGTCGATGATGTACAGCGGCTCCTGGCCACGGCCAGAACCGTTGATCGACTGCGGGCCGCGGAGGATGATCGACGGGGCCGAACCCGGCCGGCCGCTCACCGACACGATGTTGGCGCCCGCCACCTTGCCCTGCAGCTGCGAGAGCGCGTTGGAGCCCGCGACCGGCACGTCAGCCTGCGACACCTGCGCCACGGTGAAGGCCAGCTTCTTCACCTCCGTCGCGCCGGACACGCCGGTCACCACCACCTGGTTTAGGCGGTTGACGTCGATCTTCATCTCGAAGTTGTGCGTCTGGGTGCCCGGTGACAGCTGCACATTCATCACCTGCGGCTGATACCCGATCGCGCGAACGCGCATGTTGACGATCTGTCCCCGTGCGCGCGCCCCTGGCACCACGATCGTGTACACACCTTGCGCGGTGGTACCGACCGAGATCTGCAGGGCCTCGATCACTACGTTGGCTCCGTACAGCGGCTGGCCAGCGTCCGACAGCACCTTACCGGTGATGGTGACGTTCTGCGCGGACGCAGACGCCGAGACGCTGAACAGGAGAGCCAGTACTGCGGTCGTAATCCAGCGGAACCGAGTACTCATGGTCATCGGACTCCCTCAACAAAAAGGTGAAGAACTGAACCTGCATCTGCTTCAGATAAGGTGCTTCGCACTGCTGCCCCGCAGCGGCGGAGCGGAACTTCAGCAGGACCTACGGAGTACCTCCCACGGATCCCGCAAGAACAACCGAAACTCTCCAACCGCGGCCCGCGTATCTCAGAGGAGAAGGCGAGCAGGATCACCTACCGCGGAGTACAAACACGCCTTACCCTGGGGCCGAAAAGCCCAAGGGCTGCACACTCTCCCCTACCCGGGAAGCGTGAGCTCCGTCACAGCCGCAAATCCTAAAGTAGGGATCGGGATTGTGCAACCGGACGGATCAGGCAATCCCTTACAGGCCGATTCGTTCCTGTACACCTGCCCGCAACCCGTTACATGGCAGCCGGCTAAGCCCCGCGGCGGAATGATGTACTGTCCAGCCTCCTGACGCCCGTCTGACGCTCGCGCCGCCGCTCCGCCCGCGGTGACGGCCGTCGATCAGCGGCCGTATTCTAGAGCGTGATCCGCCCCCGCTATTCCAGCGCCGTCGCACCGCTCCTCGCGTGCGCCCTCACGCTCGCGCCAGCGGCGCTCGGCGCGCAATCCACGCGCCCGCTCGCGCCGGCAGTTGACTCGCTCTACCGCGCGGCCCGACTCCAGCTGGCCCGCGGCGACACGGTCGCTGCGGTCGACGGACTCGAGGAAGTGCAGCGGCGAGCGCCGCGATTCGCCGGCGCCTTCTTCGACCACGGCGTCGTGCTCTCGCGCCGCTCGGAGATGGGCCTCGCCCTCGACGACGTCCTGCGGCGGCGGCGCGCCGGCGACAAGCTGGAGCGGGCGCTCGACCTCGACCCCGACAATCCGCTCTACCTGCTCGAACTCGGACGGCTGCGGCTGAAAACCCCGTTCCTCCGCATCGAAGCGGAGCGGCTCTTCGCCAAGGCGCAGCGCGCCGCGCGCGCGCGCGGCGACGCGCGCCTGCTCGCCGTGGTCGAGTATGAGCTAGGCCTCGTCTCCGCCAGGCGCTTCAACGCCCTGCGCCACCGCCGCATCCTCACCGGCACCACGACGTCGCTCGACGTCGAGGCCGCCGCCAACGACTGGCACTACATCCGCGACTTCCTCGACCAGCGCACCGCGCCGGTGGCCGATGCGGGCGACATCGACCGGCTGAAGGCCGAAGAGCACTTCCACGCCGCACTGGCCGCGGACTCGTCGCATGAAGGCGCCGCTGCCGACCTGCTGGCGCTCTTGTACGAATCGGAGCGCAGCGCCGAGATGCTGCCGCTCGCCACCACCCTCGCCCATCGCCAGCCGGCGGCGCCGCGCACGTGGATGGCGCTTGGCCTCGCCCTGTACGCCGACGACCGGATCGACGAGTCCGCCATCGCCTTCGATTCGGCGCTCGCGCTCCTCCCCGAACCGGTGCGGCGCGAGATGCTCGACGTCACCCAATGGCTGCGCCCCGATGATGCGGCGCACCTGGCCACCGTTCCCGCCGCGGAGCAACTTGCCACCGAGCAGGCGTGGTGGCGCTCGGCCGACCCGCTCGCGCTGACACCCGTCAACGAAGCGCGGGTGGCGCTCCTGGCCCGCGTCGCATACGCCGACCTGCGCTTCACCTCGGAGGAGGCGCAGCTCCCCGGCTGGCGCACCGACCGCGGCCAGATCTGGATCCGTTATGGCGCGCCGGGCGTGATCGCCACGCTCGCGCCGGAGACACAGGACGTGAACGGCGCCGAGAGCATGGCACGCGTCATCACGGTCTGGTGGTACCCCGCCACGTCGCTGCGATTCGTCTTCCGCGGGCCGCCGGCCATCAACGCCGCCTCCTTCGCCGGCAACTTCCGCGCGTACGCGGACAACGCGCGCCACGTCATTCCCATGCGCCTCGACGATGCCCACGCGGCGCTGCGGCTCGACACGGTCGCGGTGCAGGTGGCGCGCTTTCGCGCTGCCTCGGGCACGCGGGTGGAACTCTTCGCGCAGTTCCCGACCGACCGGATGCTCGCCGA
>JACREJ010000065.1 GCA_016218305.1 Gemmatimonadota bacterium
CAGTACGGAGCGGGCGACGTCGCGCCCCGGAATGGGCTGCGCGTACTTCGGGACGCGGAACGAGAGCTTGAGGTCGTGCATCCACTTGTACGGCCAGCTCCACAGCTCAAAGGCGCCGTCCTCGGTGCCCATGGCGATGGCACAGCGTCCGACCGCGCTGACGAACTGGCCGGGGCGGGCGTCGCCGGAAAGCGCGATGGGAGATCGCCCAAGGTCGAACGGGGCGATGGTCTGGGCGGCGGCGGCCGTGGGGATCGCGGCGGCGAGGGCGAGGGCGGCGAAAGTGGGGCGCATAGTGCTGGTAATCTGCGTGCAGGCAGTCCCGCGCGGCGAGTCTCCCGCAGCCGCTCCGCCCCTCACTCGGTTACGCGCCGATTGCCAATCCTCAGGGGTCTCCCCGAGATCACCTCCTGAGGAGGACGAAGCCGGTCACTGAACGAGCGGCGAACACCTGCGTCGCCGTCCTGGGCGGCGTGAAGTTCAGGGTACCCGTCAGCGTATTGGTGCCTGTGAGGGTGCCCGTGAACGAAAGGTTGCCGTGATAGAACGTGTTGCCCACGGGGTTGCTTCCGAGCGACGCGGAGAAGGTCACGGTGGAACCGACGAAGCTCCCGCTCGTGATGGTGCCGGTCGTCGTTACCACTCAGACGACCGGTCTGCCATGCTTGAAACTGTAGTACTAGCGAGACTGGTTCACCTGCCATGTGTTGGAACTGCCGCCAATCGCCGTTCTGCACGTATAGGTGCCCTGACCGAAGTTCGATCCGGCGAGCGCCGAAGCATTCATGGACCCGACCCAGTCGCCGACACTGTTGTTGATCGGACACGGCCCGGTAAAGGTGACCCTCCCGAAGCCATCGACGACTCCGGCAAGTGTGCCGTCGCTGCTGGAGACGACGCCGTTCCGGATGATGAAGAAGCGCGCCAGGCTGACGGACTGCGTCACGCCGCCAGGAGCGGGATGCTTGAAGAAGAAGTCGTACGTCCCGTCATACTTGGAGCTACCCGGAGTGGTTGCGCCCACACCGGTTCCGGAGATGGGAAGCGTGTTCACACCGCTCGTCTGATCCCCATTCACGGTGAGAGTACCGCTGTAGCTTTGCGCCGCGGCCGGCGTGAAGAACACCGTGACCAGCTGTGACCCGCCCGCCGGAATGGCGCCGCTCGTCCATGACGCGGTATAGGCACCGCCGGCCGGCGCTGTCATCCCGGTGATCGTCAACGTCGAGGCGCCGCCGTTCGTCACGGTCATGACCGCGCTCGCGCGCTGTCCGATGGTCACGTTGCCGAATGCCAGGTTCCCAGCCAGCCCGATGATCTTGCCTGGCGGCAGGGTCTCGAATCTCGCGGTGACGATCTGACTGGCAGTGAGAGTGAGTCGGCACGTCGGGTCGACTCCAGCGGGACAGGCCCCACCCCACCCGGTGAAGGTGGATCCGGCAAGCGCGCTCGCCGTGATCACGACGGTTTCGCCCATATCATAGGTGCCGCCGGGAGGCGTGATGAAGACGCTCCCGGCGCCGGCGCCGATCTTGTTGACCGTGAGGGTCACTTGTGTCGGCCGAACCGTGATTGTCACCGTGTTCGCGACGCCCGCGCACGTTGCCGTCACGACCGCTACGCCCACGGTGACGCCGAGTCCTCGCCAGCCCCCGCCGTCGGGCGCCACAGCAAGGACCTCCGGGCGGCCGGATGCCATGACGCAGGCAATCCCGGAGACGGCGACTCCGCCCGCGCCGGTCGGGGTGGCACCAAGAATGGTCGTCTCCCCAACCCGAGGATTGGTTGGAGTCGCGATCATCTGAATCGACGTCACGGTCGCGGCGGGGCTCCCGGTCGCGTCTCCACCGCACGAACCTGTCAGGAGCACGAGTCCGCAAGTCGCAGCAAACGAGGAAAAGCTTCGAGCGATAGCGCGTGTGCGCGCCGACGGTAGGAATGTCATGCATTGCTCCGTATCGACTCAGAGGTCTTCACGCCGGCTTTCTCCGACGTCGCTGTCGGGATCAGGTCTTCGCATGCCGACACCGACACGATCGAGAGGACGACGAGGGCGCAGCGTACCACGTGAGGCAGTTGCATGGAGAGGATCTCCTGTTCTGTGAGGGGGAGCCGCACGCCGGTGACTGCGATTGGACTCTGGCAACGGGGCGATCGGACTTCTGCGCGAACGTGCTGAAGCGTCCCGGCTGGTTGCCCTTATCGGTCACAGCGGCATACGTTTGGACGCCTGATCGATGCAAGGCGGTCCGTATCCTAGCCCGTCCCCCAAGCGTGTCTTTCCCGTTACTCGGGATGGGTTAGATGATCGAGCTTCGCATTTTGGGTGCTCTGGACCTGCGAACGTCGGACGGACGCACCCTCGATGAGGCGCTCCGTCGTTCCAAGGGTGTCGCGCTCCTCGCGTACCTCGCTGCCGCTCGGCCGGCCGGCTTTCATCGCCGCGACAAGGTAGCGGCGCTCTTCTGGCCCGAACTCGACAAGGAACGTGCGCGGGGCGCCCTCCGAACCACACTCTTTCGCCTGCGCGACGACCTTGGCGAAGACGTCGTCGAATCGCGCGGTGCCGAGCAGATCGCCGTGCGTCGCGACCGGTTGTGGTGCGACGTCGCGGAGCTTCAGCTCTGTCTTGAGCGGGACGATCCGGCCGGCGCTGCGGAGTTGTATCAGGGTCCCATGCTCGACGGCGTTCACGTGCCGGGCACCTCCGACGCGTTCGAGCAGTGGATCAGCGACGAGCGACGCGCCATGCGCCTCGGCATCCTCGCCGCCGCCAGCGCTCACATTGACCGCAGTGTCGCAGCCGGTGAATGGCCGCCGGCCGTGGCGATGGCGCAACGAGCGTGCGCGGTGGCGCCAGACGACGAGTCGGTGGCTCGACGACTGATCCGCGTGGCAATCGGCGCTGGCGATCGCGGCACGGCAATCCGGGCCTACGAGGAAATCGAGCGCGTCCTGCGGCGCGAGTATGACGTCGCACCGTCCGAAGAGACGGTCTCCCTCGTGACGCCGATCTTGGGTTCTCCAGGAGCCGACAAACCAGCCGGCACTCCAAGGCGCGGGGCACATCTGCCGGCGAGCGGCTCTTCCGCTGCACCACTTCCGCAGGCGGCGGGCGGCGCGCGGCGCGCGACGCCGTGGCTCTGGCGCGGGCTCGCGGCCGCCCTGGTCATTGTCGCCATCGCAGGCACGTGGCGGGTGGCGCGCGTCGGAATGCGCCCCGACGATCCGCAGCGCGCGCCATCAGGAAGGTGGCGCCAGCTCGAGAATGCGGAGGGCACCCCGCCCGCACGCCACCACGCGCGCATGGCGCTTGATTCCAGCGGCGACGCGCTACTCGTAATCGGCGGCGCGAGCAATGACGGCGACCGCCTGACGCTACAGCCGATGGGGAGCGAGCTCTGGCGATTGGTGCGCCTTCGTGCGACGGCCGTACCACGCTGGACTCGCATTCCCATTCGCGCCGGTCCCGCTCCGCGTCCGCGATGGATGTTCGGCGCCGCCTTCGACCCAGCACACGACCGCTGGTTCGTCCACGGCGGAGCGCAGGGATGGAGCTCGCCCTGCGCGAATGACACGTGGGTCCTCGATCACGCGTCAGCCCTGACGTCCGAGCCGGCCTGGCGAGCGGTGCGGACGCGCGGCCCCTTGCCGCCGCCACGCGCAGCATTCGAGATGGCGCTGGACCGAACGCGACGCAAACTCATCATCTTCGGCGGAAACGACTGCATCAAGGAGAGTTTCAGCGACGTGTGGGTGCTTTCGTTCGACGACTCCACGTTCGCTACGGGAAGCTGGTCGCAGTTGCTTCCCGACACCGTCGGCCGACATCCCGCGGGGCGGTTCGGATACGCCGCCACGTACAACGAAGCCAAAGGGCAGCTGTTCATTTTCGGCGGCAGTTCGCCGCAACACCGCGCCACGTCTGATCTCTGGGTGCTCGACCATGCCGACGGTGATTCAGGAACGCCGAGTTGGCGCCCTGTGAACTGCATCGGGGAGGCGCCGCAGCTCTCCTCGCCCGCAGCGGCATTCGATATCGCCAGCGACTTGTGGACCTTCTTTGGAGGGTCTGACGACGCGGGGACGTCGCGGCGCGACCTGTGGCAGCTTGCAGGTCTGCTGCGCGATGCCCGGTCGTGCCAGTGGAGCCGTGTCGCGTTCACCGAACCTTGGCCAATCCCCCGAGGCGCCTCGTCAGCGGTCTCGCTTCCCGTGGGACACGCGTTCTTCATCCACGGCGGCCACGTCGACCGGTTTACCGTCGGCGATGTCTGGACGTTCAACGAGACCGTGCCCCGCTGACACGCGCGGGGCGAATCGCCGCACACGTCGAGGGAGCGGACGGTGTGCTGGGTGCCATCAGTGCCACCGCCCCGGAACCCAGTACCATCCGCGGCGGTCGTGATGCCAGCGCCCCGGTGTGTACTTCTTGTAGCCCGGACGCAGCGGCCACCACGAGCCGGGCACCCAGGCGTAGGCGTTGCCGCGCCAGGCCCAGTGTCCGTCGACCCAGACATACCGAGGACCCGGGGGCGCGAAGCGCACCTCGCGACGCGGCGGCGGTGGTGGCGCCGGCACGAACACCGCGTGGACTCCGGGTTCGACATACAACGCCCCCGCACATCCCGAGGAGGCGCCCAGCGCGAGAACCAATACGGCGAGGATCGTGCGTCGCATCAGTACCTCCCTGTTCACTTGAGACCCGGGGATCATCACGACCTCCAGTCTCATCGTGCGGCGTTCACCTCAATGACCACCGCGAAGGTCCGGACCTCCATGTCCCGCAGTAGCCCAACTCCGATCACGTGGCGCGTCATCTCCCCGCCACGCTCGGCGCGAGTTGGTCCCTCCAGATGGACTTTGGTGCAGGTCCCCGTTAGGGTGGCGAGCGTGGCAGTGCCACAGCTACACCATGCTGCACGGCGTGTGCCGGGTGTGTAGGACCGGCGCCGACGCGGGACACGGACAGAAACACGAAGGGCCGCCCGGATCACCGGACGGCCCTTTCTACTCCGCGCGCGGTTCAGCCCTTGTCGGGCAGCTTCGCGAGGATCTGCGCCGGAACGTGCGCCGGCGTCACCATGCGGCGGCGCGTCGTCGTCTCGACTTCCACCTTCTTCCAGAACGCGACCTCGCGCGGCGCCGCGCTCAGCGCGGCCTCGGCCACAGGCTCGCCATCGAGCCAGGCATGCACGGCATCCGAGATGCGCCCGGTAGGAGCCAGCTCCTGGTCGGCCATCGGCGCTTCCTTCGGCGTGCGGGGCGCTCCCGGTTCGAGACCGTCGCGCGGATCAAGATCTTTGTGCATCACTGGTATCGCTCCTCCAGCAGCGCCTGAAGCGCCTCGCGTGCACGGTGCACGCGCATCTTCAGGGCTCCCACGGTAGTGTCGAGCAGGACGGCCATCTCTTCGTACGATCGACCTTCGACGTGCTTCATCACGAATGCTTCCCGCAAGGACGCGGGGAGCGCGGACAACGCGCGATCCAGGTCGGAGCGCAGCTCTCCCCGGTCGAGTTCTTCCTCCGGGGTCTCGTATCCAGACGCCTGATCGTCCTCTTCGTAACTCAGGTGGGTCCGGCGGATGTTCTTCAGCCAGTCCTTGCACCCGTTGGCCACGATGCGGAAGACCCATGCATCGAAGCGCCCGCGCACCTCGCTGAGGTGGTTGTACGCCTTGATGAACGAGACCTGCAGGATGTCCTCGGCGACGTCCGGACTCCCCGTCATTCCCACCGCGTGGCGGTACAGCGGGTCGCTGTAACGCTGGATGAGAGTGCCGAAGGCGTTCCGGTCCCCGGCGAGCACGCGGTCAATGACGGCCTGATCCGCGTCGGCCTGCTCTTGCTGCGGCGAGGGCTGGGTCAGTTTCACGACGCTAGTGTAATGCCCCACACGCGCCGAGGACAGGCCCACCCCCACCGTTGCCGAAGCAGGCCACGCTGGGGTGTCGCACAATTGAGACGAGCCGACGTGCGACCGGTAACACGACTTCTACTGGGGGCGGATGGGGACGGGAATCGCCCAGCCGAACTTCGCGTTCAGCGCGGCGGCGATGCGATCCGCCAGCAGTTCGTGCCCGAACGGCGACGGCTGGATGCCGTCCAGCGACGTGGCCATGCCGAACGGCGCGTCGCTTCCGAGCATCGTCGCTGCAGTAAATGCCGGCGCGGCGAACGGGATCTCGCTCGCGAAGAGCGGCACGTCCACATACGGGATCTGTCGCTGGTCCGCCGCCGCCTTGATGGCGGCATTGATCGCCGTGATCGTCTGCGCGATCAGCGCGGCATCGCCGGCCGTGAGCACATGGTCCGCCTCGCCCGGCCGGTCGGCACACGAGAGCGCCTGGGCCGTGCCCGACGCACGCGCCGCGGCCACGAGCGGCGGAAGGACAGCAACCGTGTTCACGAGATTGGCGCTCCCCTGGCAGTTCGACGCCACGGTGAGGCCGTACGAGGCGAGCCCGGCGCGCTGCTGCCAGAGCACATCACCCGTGCGCCAGGCCGGCAGGGACATCAACTGGGGGACGCCGACGAAGACCGCGGGCGCACCGATGGCCTTCACACTGTCGGCGATCGAGTCGAAGACCGCCGCAAAGACCGGCGCCGGCATCAGCGTCCACTCCGCCTTCTGCGTGTAGCTCGTCCCGACGACGACCAGCCCCGACGTGGCGGCGCGCAACACCTCGCCCGCGCCGAGTTCTATCGCAACGAGCGTGGGACGCTGCTGCTGCATGGCCTGCAGTTGCGTCTGCACCGGCGGCAGGATGAACGGATACCGCGTCTGGTTGAGTGAGGCCGCCTGCGTGGCGAAGGACCGCGGCGAGGTGTGCAACGCGTCCCACGCGGTGGCCCCCGCCATCGCCACGTTGTTGGCGGGGAGCGTGTCGCTGCCGAGGCGTCCGTTGCACGCGGGGACGCCGGCAACCACCGGCCCAGCGAGGGTGCGGTTCAGTGATAGCGGGGCCACGAGGGGCGGTACGCACCCCGGCGCCTTGAGCCCCGGCACGCGGAACGGCGCGTCCATCCGCGCGGCAAGTCGCGCCGGCCACGAGGCGGCCTGCGACTCGTACACGACACCGCCGGACTGCTCGCCCATCGTGAGTCCCGTGCCCACAGCGACGAACCGGCGGAACGCCGTCGCGCCTTCGGGTGCAGTCACGCGCGTCTCGGCACCGCAGGCGGCGAGCAGGATCAACGTGAGGAGGAACGCGGGTCGCATTCGTTCAAATATGGCGAACTGGCGCCGCCGGAGTCGAAGAAAAGCCAGTGTCACGCCTGAAACGCGGCCCAGCCGCGGCTGCGCACCAGCGTCCCGTGTTCGTCGAGCAGCGGCGGCGGGCGCCGCACGGCGCCTGGCGCGATAGGCGCCACGCCGGTGAGCGGCGAAGCGTCCACTTCGCGCAGCGCCTCCAGCACCGGCTTCACGACGCCGCACGGCACCCCCGCTGCGTCGAGCGCGGCCTGCCAGACGGCCGCGGGCTGCGTGCGCACCTGCTCGCGAATGGCCCCCACCACCGCGTCGCGATGCGCCAGGCGGCCGGCGTTGGTGCGGTAGCGCTCGTCCGTCGCGAGCGCGTCGAGTCCGAGCGCCCGCACGCAGGCAACGAACTGCGCGTCCGTGCCGACCGCGATCACGAACGGTCGGTCCTGCGCATCGAAGAGCTGGTACGGCACGAGATTCGGATGCGCATTGCCCCAGCGCGAGGCGTCGTGCCCCGAGACGAGCGCATTCTGCGCGACGTTCACGAGCGCGGCGACCGCGCTATGCGCCAGCGAGAGGACGAGGTGACGCGAGCCGGCGTCCGTCCCGCGATGCCGCGCGGCCAGTGCCGCGAGGATCGCAATCGCCGCGTCCTTGCCGGCAATGACGTCGACCAGCGCGACCCCCACCTTCATCGGCTCTCCACCCGGCGCCCCCGTTATGGCCATCCACCCCGATTCGGCCTGCACGACGAAGTCATACCCCGGCCGGTCGCTCTCGGCGCCGAAGCCCGTGATGGTGCACCAGATGAGGTGTGGGTGCTCCGCCAGCAACTGCGACGGCGAGAGGCCGAGGCGCTCGAGACTGCCCCGCGGGAAGTTGTCCACCACGACGTCGGCCTCCGATACCAGGTGCCGAATCTGAGCCGCTCCGTCGCTGGTCCTGAGGTCGATGGCGACGGACAATTTGTTCCGGTTGACCGACAGGAAGTACGCACTTTGGCCCGCCGAGTCGAACGGCGGACCCCACCCGCGAGTGTCGTCTCCGGCCCCGGGACGTTCGACCTTTATGACGTCTGCGCCCAGATCTCCAAGAATCATCGTACAGAGTGGGCCCGCCAACACTCGGCTCAAGTCGAGTATTTTGACGCCTGAAAGTGGAAATGATGTCATAGTGGCTTTATACTGTTTTATTGATGGCATATATTTTTGATCAAACTACAGCTATTTGGTGCTCGGATGTAGGCCGAGATAATCGTTCCGGTCACCTTGATTATCTCTACGAAAATCATATACTTGGCGCCGATCAATGGGCGCGCGCTCTTATGTGATGTGGCAGAGCGCCCCCTTCCCCCACCGCGCACTGCTCGATGCGGTGGGGCCTGACGCCGGCGCAGGACGCCGGCGGCTCGAGCATGGAGCACCGACGAAATGACCGACAAGACACCGGCCAAGCCCGAAGGTACCGGCACCGTGTTGCCGCGCCGTCACCCCGGCCACCGCGGTCAGGATGTGCGCGACGCCGTCGCCGAGATGGCCGCCAAGGCCGCCGAGATCTCGATGGAGGCTGGCAGCAAGATGGCGGCGGCGATGAAGGATGTCATCAATGCCGCCGCCGGACTCACCGGGTTTGCCATCGAAAGCGCCCGTGACGTAGTGCAGTTCATGGTGCGTCGCGGCCAGATGACGCAGGACGAGGCCGACAAGCTGCTGCACGGCGTCGAGGAGGCCTGGAGCAAGAAGCATAAGGGTGCAAAGCCGCCGCTGAAGGCGGAGGCGCCCGCGGCCAAGGCCGCGGGTCACGCCAAGCCGGCGCACGCTCCGTCGCACAAGCCCGCGGCGCACGTCGCGCACAAGCCGGCGGCCAAGAAGGCCCCGGCGAAGAAGGCGGCGCCGGCGAAGAAGGCCCCCGCCAAGAAGGCGCCAGCAAAGAAAGCGCCAGCCAAGAAAGCGCCGGCCAAAAAGCCTGCGCCCAAGAAGTAGCGTCGCGCGGCTTCCACGCGAGGCGACGGGCGCGCACCTTCTTGGGTGCGCGCCCGTTCTCCTTCTCCCCTCCTCCCTGTTCCCAGTTCCCTGATTCCGTGCCTTCCACACTGCCGCTCCGCGGTGATGCCGTTGCCCTGACCAGCGCGCTCGTCGCGGTGGATTCCCGCAACCCGGTCCTCGTGCCCGGCGCGCCGGGTGAGGGCGATTGCGCGCGCACGCTCGCCGAGACACTCGATGCGTGGGGCTTTCGGGTGGCGCTCGTGGAGGGCGGGCGGAATCGTCCGAACGTCGTGGCGCGCATCGGGCGTCCCGGTGGCCGCACGCTGATGTTCAACGGCCATCTCGACACCGTCGGCGTCGAGGGCATGACGCACGCGCCGTTCGAACCGGTGATCACCGACGGCAACCTCTTTGGCCGCGGCAGCTGCGACATGAAGGGCGGCGTCGCTGCGATGTGCGCCGCGGCGGTGCATGCCGCCGATGCGGGCCTCGACGGCGAGATCGTCATCGCCGCCGTCACCGACGAAGAGTGGCAGTCGGCGGGAACGGCCGCGCTGCTGGCGCACGGTGTGCGCGCCGACGCCGCCATCGTCACGGAGCCGACGCGCCTGGCCATCGGGCCGGCGCATCGCGGATTCGCCTGGGCGGTGGTGAACGTCCACGGCGTCGCCGCGCACGGATCGCGCTATGACGTCGGCGTGGACGCCAACACGATGGCGGGCCTCCTCCTCGCCGAGCTCGACGCCTACCAGCAGGCCACGCTGCCGCAGCGCACCCACCCGCTGCTCGGTCGCGGGTCGTTTCACGCGGCCCGCATCAGCGGCGGACTTGGCCTCTCCACGTACGCCGACCTGTGCCGAGTGGAGTTCGAACGCCGCACGCTGCCCGGCGACTCCGGGGAGAGTTTCGCGGCCGAACTGCGGGACGCCTGCGCCCGTGTCGCCGCGCGCGACCCGCGGTTCCGCGCCGACGTGGAGGTCACGTTCGTGCAGGCGCCCAACGACGTCGCCGTCGACGCACCCATCGTGCAATCGCTCACGCGCGCCATCGAGAGCATCGAGGGGACGTCCCCGTCCATCGAGGGCCTGTCGTACTGGACCGACGCCGCCCTCCTCTCCGCCGCGGGCATTCCCGCCATCTGCTACGGACCGGGCGACATCCGGCTGGCGCACAGCGCCACCGAGTGGGTGCCGGTGAGCGAGGTGCGGCGCGCCACGGCGGTCCTCGCGCAGACGGCCCGCGACTGGTTCGGGGCACGCTAGGTGCAGCTGACCGTGAAGCAGTATGACGCCCTCGAGCATGCCATCGCGCGCGGCCATCGCATCGCCGTCTTTCGCCGCGGCACCGAATTCCTGGTGATCCCCGAGCGCCTGGTGCTCCGCGGGCGGCGGGAGTGCATCGAGGCGAGGCACCCGACCACCGGCGACCACCTGACGCTCTGGCTCGACGAGACCGATTCCGTGGAGGTCGTGCGATGAGCGCGGAGCTGGTGGCCATCTACGCCGACGAGTCGTGTCTCGGCAACGGCCAGGCGGGGGACAATCCGGGTGCGGCGGGGGTGCTCATCGAATACCAGCGTCCCAGCGGCATCGTGGTGCGGCGCGACCTCTGGGTCAGCGAGCCGGCGACGACCAATAACCGCATGGCTCTGCGCTCGGTGACCGAAGCCTTGCGGGCCATCGGCGCCAAGGGCGGCCGGTTCCGCGTCAGCTTCACTACCGATTCACGCTACATCGTGGACGGCATGACCAACTGGGTGCACGGCTGGGCGCGCAACGGCTGGAAGCGCAAGACGGGCCCCATCGAGAACCTCGAGCTCTGGCACGATGCCATCGACGCCTGCGCGGGACATGCCATCGCCTGGCGGTGGGTGCGCGGGCACGTTGGGCACGCCCAGAACGAGTACGCCAACCACCTCGCGACGCGCGCCGCCGCCGACCAGACGGCGAGCGGCGGGCTCGTCGAGTCGGGTTTCGACGAGTGGCTGGCCGGGTATCGGGCGCGCGGCGGGCGTGCGGGTGAACCCGACGCCTTCCCTGATGGCGCGGCCTTCGCGCCGAACGCATCTTTGCCTCGGATCTAGTGCGACGCCACGCCGGAGAGTGGAGATGCGAATCCGCGGTGCAGCGCGCCGAGTCGCTCAAGGCCGATGCAGAGGCCAAATTGCAGCAGAATGCAAACGCGAAACTGAAGGCGGCACAGTGAATGGCTGACGAACTCGAGCGCCTCTTCCGGATCCTCGTTCGGCGCGTGCGCGACGTGCGCCCGGAGAACCTGTCACGCCCGTTCGAGGTGGCCGAGATCCTGCGCACCTTCGTCCCGTACCGGGCGCATCGCGCCGACGTGGGCGTGGAGACGGCCGAAGACTACGAGGTCCTCGTGCTTCGCCTGCTGTCCGGCGAACGCGGCCTCGTGTTTGCGGACGATGCGATGCAGGAGGACCTGCGCCGCGAACTGGATTCGGGCAACCCGGACCTGCGTGCGCTGCACGCGTACGGGACCGCCCGGGTCACGCTCGCGCAGCACGCGATGCGCCAGGTGCTCGAGTCGTCGCCGCCCGGGCACGCCACCGCCGCTCCGGCGGCTCCGACGGCGCCCGCACCGGACGAACCGGAGGCGCCGCCGCCTCGCGCAAACGAGCCGCCGCTGAGCGGCGTGGTGGCGCGCGGCGCGCTTGAGCGCGCGCCGGGCGCCGCCGAGGTGAGCGCGGCACTCGACGCGCTGCAGCGGCAGCTCCCGCCGACCCTCGCCGAACTGGATGCGGTGCTGGCCGCGAGTGGGGACGCCAAGCCGCGCCCGTCATTCCAGGCCCGCGGACACAACATTCCGGATCCAACGGCGGAAGCAACGGTGCGCACGCCGCGGCCGGGATGCCGTTTCTGCGGCCAGATGCTCCCGGAAGGGCGCGCGGTGACCTTCTGCCCACACTGCGGCCAGAACCTCAAGGTCCGGCGCTGCCCAGGCTGCAGCGCCGAGGTCGACCCGTCGTGGAAATTCTGCGTGACTTGCGGTCGCGCCTCAACGACGACGCCCTGAGCACGCGCACACAGGAACTCCGGCGCGCCCTCGCTCGTAGGGAATGCGAGAGGCCGTGACATGACGAATCCCACATCCCCGCCGCCGGACGACCGGTCCCTGAATCGCGCCGCGCTGGAACGCGTCCTGGCGCGGGCCATGGAACTGCACGTGCGCGGCGAAGACACCGACGCATCCCGCAGCGACCAACTGAGCGAGTCGCGTGTGCTCGACATCGCGCGTGAGGTGGGCATTTCGCCCGAGGCGGTGCGGCAGGCCATCGCCGAGGAGCGGGCGCGCTCGCCGCTGGCGGAGGCGCAGCGCGAGAGCGATGCCATGCTCACCGACCCGACCATCTCGGCGGCGCGTGTGCTGACCGGCTCGCCGGCGGAGCTGCTGGGGCGTCTCGAGGCGTTGCTCGCCCGGGACGAGTCGCTCAGCGTCATCCGTCGGTATCCCGACCGCATCGTGCTCGAGCCGCGCCGCGGATTGATGGATCAGATCACGCGCTCGATGGACTTCGGCGGCAGGGGGTATTACCTGTCGCGCGCGAGCGAGGTGGTGGTCAGCGTGGGCGCGGTGGATGCGCGTCGCACCCACGTGGCGCTCGCCGCCGACCTGCGTTCCACGCGCAACAAGCAGCTCGCGACGCCCGTCTGGCTGGCCGTCATCGGGCTGCTCGCCGGCGCGCCGGTGGCCGTGCTCACGGTGTATCCGTGGCTCGGCGTTCTCCCGCCACTCCTGCTCGGCTGGCTCGGCTGGAAGCTGGCCCGCGGCGCCTGGCGCTCGCTGCGCCGTCAGGCGCTCGTGTCGATGGAGCGGACGCTCGACAAGCTGGAGTATCCGGAACGGCCGTCGCCCGCGCAGCAGCTCCTCACCGGCCTCGCGCGAAGCTTGCTGCCGCCGAAGTAGATCGGTGCATGTTGCGCTGAATCGGTGCGACAGCGGCGTGTGAGCGTGGCGACTTTCGGCGGGTGTTCCGCAACCGTCAACCACGAAGAACGAAGGGCGCGAGGGGGCGCGAAGGGTCTCTCGCGGACCGGTGGAGCGGTGCGGTCATCGGGGCTGCCATTCGCGTGCACCGGGCGTTGGGACCGGGGCTGCTCGAGTCGGCGTATCAGGAGTCTCTGGCAACGACGTTGGATCGCGTCGGCATTCCATTCGAGCGCGAGTTTCCCGTTCCGACCTTCTTCGAGGATCGCCTCCTCGCCACGCATTACCGCCTCGATTTTCTCGTCGGCGGGTACTTGGTGCTCGAACTCAAGGCCGTAGAGGCGCTTCAACCCATTCATCACGCTCAGTTGCTGACGTACCTCCGGCTGGGCAACTACCCAATGGGGTTGTTGCTCAACTTCGGCCAACCGACCCTGAAAGCGGGGCTCCGCCGTTTCGTGAACTCGCCC
>JACREJ010000060.1 GCA_016218305.1 Gemmatimonadota bacterium
GTCGGCTTGCTGCCGCCCTGCGCGGCAACGAGGGACGGCACGGCGACCGCAAGCGCGGCGAGCAGAGCGAACGATTTCACGGACTTCATGGGGTCCTCCTCGAGGGCGAGGGGCTAAACGGTCAGCGTCAGTCCTTCTGCGGCTCCCAACACCTGCAGCGCCCCTCCGCGGGAGCGCACCAGCGCGCGACATTCGTCAATGCGCTGGTCGAGTTCCTCATCCGAACGCCGGGGTTCGTGGTGAAACAGCACCAGCGTGCCAACCCCCGCGTCCATCGCCACCTCCACCGCGTCACGGAAGGTCGAGTGCCCCCAGCCGCGGTGGTGATCATACTCCTCCGTCGTGTACATCGTGTCGTGCACCAGTACGGTGGCTCCGCGCACAAAGTCCACGAACGCCTCTCGCCATCCGGGCGCCGAGTCGTATTTCTCCGGCGCGCCCACTTCGTTGTCCGAGACGTAGACGATCGATTGACTGCTCCCGGGCGAGCGGACCCGGTACCCCAGCGCGCCGCCCGGATGCTGCACCTCGAACGCCTCCACCTCATACCCCCGCCCGCCGCGTCGTTCCCCGGCTGCAATGGACGAGAAGTCGATGCGCGCATCGAGCTCCTCGAACGTCACGGGAAAGACCACGGGTGACATCTGGTCGCGCACCACCCGATCCACGCTCCCCTCGAGCGCCTTCGATCCCCAGATCGTGAAGTGGTTCCCACGCTGGAAGATCGGAGCGAAGAACGGAATGCCCTGAATGTGGTCCCAATGCGCATGCGTGAGGAAGATGTCGCCTTCCAGCGGCGCGCCGTCGGACCGGTCCTGCAATGACAATCCCAGCTCGCGAATCCCCGTCCCGGCGTCGAGGATGACCAGCCAGCCCTCCTCCGTCCGAATCTCGACGCATGGCGTGTTGCCGCCGTACCGCACTGTCCTGCGTCCCGGACTTGGGATGGAACCGCGGGTCCCCCAGAACTGCACACGAAGGGTCATCGCCAGAAACTTATGAAGGAGAGGAGGGAGAGTCTCTGCGGATGGTCACTGGCCCTTGGTGATGCGGGTCACAGACGCTGCTGCGCGCGCTCGCGGAGCGCCGCCTTGTCGAGCAGGCGGATGCGGCGGCGCTCGGTGGAGACCCAGTGCAGGTCCTGGAACTCCCGCATGGCGCGCGAGACGGTCTCGCGACTGGCGCCGATCACCTGGGCGATGGTCTGGTGCGTCAGCGGCTTGTCGATCAGGTCGTCGCCGCCGTCCTCGGCGGCATCGAGCAGCATCCGGGCGATGCGACCCGGCACGTCGAGCAGGACGAGCGCGCCGATCTTCTCGTCGGCGCGCCGCAGGCGGCGCGAGAGCTCCTGGAGGAGCGCCCAGGCCACGCCGGGGCTCGATTCCACGCGGCGCCGGAAGTCGTCCCGCCGCAGCACGAGCAGCGCCGATTCCTCCATCGCGATGACGTGCGCGGAGCGCGGCTGGTCGTCGATGAGCGAGAGCTCGCCGAAGTACTCGCCGACGCCGAGCAGGCTGAGGATGACCTCACGTCCGTCGTCGGCCAGCAACACGACCTTCACGCGTCCGGAGCGGACGACGAAGAGCGCGTCCCCGGGGTCATCCTCGAACAGGATGACGCTCCCCTTGGGGTAGCTCTTCTCGCGCACGAGCTCCGCGAAGCGCTCGCGCTCGTCGGCGTCCAGCGACTTGAAGAGCGGAACAGTGGCGAGAAAATTGGCGATGCTTGGCACGGGGTGGGGGCGGCAGGGGACGGGTGACGAGCCGGGGTCCAGCAGCCCCCGAACTCCCTTGTTGTGGCGAACTTAGCTCCGGCGGGGCCGACAGTCAAACGCATTTATAGTTGCCCGCTTGAATCCGACCCCCCCAATTGGGTATATTCTCCAGCTACCCAAGAACACCCGCCTGGAGCTCCCTGTGAAGGCCGATATCCATCCCGTCTACGCGACGACGACCGTGCACTGTGCGTGTGGCAACACGTTTCAGACGCGCTCGGTTCGCGACGAGATCCATCTCGACATCTGCTCGAACTGCCACCCGTTCTACACGGGCAAGCAGAAGCTGATTGACACGGCTGGCCGTGTCGAGCGCTTCAACCAGAAGTTCAAGCGGAAGGCCGCCGTCTGAGCCTGCGCGACCGCCTCGCCGACGCACTGCACCGCGCGGCCGACGTCGAACGCGACCTGCTCGATCCCGCCGTGCTGCGGGATGCCAAGCGGCTGGCCGAGCTGGGGCGTGAACATCAGCGGGTGGCGGGAGTGGTCGCACGCGCCAACCGACTGAGCAAGCTGGAGAGCGAGCTCGCGCAGGTGCGCGAGCTCGTTGCGTTGGATGACGCGGACATGCGGGAAGAGGTGCAGGCCGAGAAGGCCCGCCTCGAGGCCGAGATCCCGCGCCTCGAGGAGGAGATCAAGCCGCTCCTCGTCCCCCCGGACCCGATCGACGACCGCAACGCCATCGTCGAGATCCGCGCCGGCACCGGCGGCGACGAGGCGGCCCTGTTCGCCGCCGAGCTCTTCCGCATGTACACGCGCTACATCGAGCGCCATGGAGGCTGGAAAGTCGACACGCTCGCGCTCTCGGAAGGGACGCTGGGCGGCTACAAGGAGGCGGTGTTCAAGGTCTCGGGGGCCGGCGCGTTCGGTGAGCTGCGCCGCGAGGCGGGGGTCCATCGCGTGCAGCGCGTCCCCGCCACCGAAGCGGCCGGGCGCATTCACACCTCGGCCGCCACGGTGGCGGTGCTGCCGGAAGCCGAGGACGTCGACGTGTCGATCGAGGACAAGGACCTGCGCATCGACGTCTATCGCGCGTCGGGACCGGGCGGCCAGGGCGTCAACACCACCGACTCCGCGGTGCGCATTACGCACCTGCCCACCGGCATCGTGGTCACGCAGCAGGACCAGCGCTCGCAGATCCAGAACAAGGCGAAGGCCATGGAAGTGCTCCGCTCGCGGCTGCTCGACCAGCGCATCGCGGAACAGGAAGCGGAGCGGGCGCGACTGCGCCGCAGCGCGGTGAGCACCGGCGACCGCTCGGCCAAGATCCGCACGTACAACTTCCCGCAGAGCCGCATCACCGACCATCGCATCAACTTCACCACCCATGACCTGCAGGGTGTGCTCGATGGCAAGCTCGCGGCACTCGTCGAGGCGCTGCGCCAGGCGGACCTCGAGGAGCGGCTGTCCGTCGGCGGCGAGTAAGCCCCGCGCCGTTCCTTGCGAACGGCGATGACGGATGTCTGACGGTGCGGGGTATGTAGTAAGAAGGCATGATCGGCTGATGACAGCCAACCGACAGACGACGGCGGACGGATGAGGCGGGAATGACGGATTCGATGTATCCAGGCGGCGGACCGAGGGATTCGGGCCCGTATGTGAAATCCCTGCGGGATGTCGAGCTTCCGGCCGACATCAGCTCGGCGGCGCCTCCGGGCGGCACGATCGGCGAGATGCTCGACGCGCTGGCCGAGGAGCTGGGTGGCAAGGCCGGCATGCCCGCCCGGCAGGAGGCGCGCGACCTCATTGCCGCCGTCCTCGGGCAGCCGAAGTTCTGGCCGAGCGCACATCGCGATGAGCCGCTGGCGCCGGCCACGCTCGTGGCGATCAGCGAGGCGGCGGAGCGGTTCAGGCGCGGGATGCCCTTTCAGTACGCGGTGCGCCGCGCCGACTTTCGCACGCTGACGCTCTACGTCGATGAGCGCGTGCTGATCCCGCGCCCGGAGACCGAGTTGCTGGTGGACCTGGTCCTCGCGCAGACGGGGGGGACCGGCCACGTGGCCGACATCGGCACCGGGTCGGGCGCCATCGCGCTTTCGCTCGCCGCCGAGGGCCGGTACGACCGCGTGATTGGCACCGACATTTCGAGCGACGCGCTCACCGTGGCGCGGCACAACCTGCGCGCGCTCGCCCCCGAGCGCCGCGCACTGCTCGATTTCCGGGCGGGGAGCTGGTGCGCCCCGCTCGCGGGCGAGGCGCTGGGGGCGCTCGTGGCGAACCCTCCGTATATTGCTCCCGCTGAGGCGTACGAGCTGCCCGACCTCGTGCGCAACTGGGAGCCGTCGTTCGCGCTGTTCGCGGAGCGCGATGGCATGGCGGCGATCCGGGCGATCGTGACGGGTGCGGTGCCGGTGCTGGCGCCGCACGGCCTGCTGGCGCTCGAGGTGGATGCGCGGCGCGCAACCGACGCGGCGGCGCTGGTGGAGGGTTCGGGGGCCTACGAGCAGGTGGTCATTCACAAGGACCTCACCGGTCGCGAGCGGTTCGTCGCGGCCCGACGCAAGGAGACGTGATGCTGAACGAGCGCGCCGTGGAGTTGGGACGCCTCATTGGCCAGAGTGACGAGTACCGGGCCGTGCGGCGGGCCAACGACGCGCTGGGAGCGGACAAGGACGCGGTGGCGCTGCTGCAGCGCATGGAGCAGCTGCGCCACCAGGCGTCGGACATGATCGACCGCGGGGAGAACCCCACGGCGGAGATGGAGCAGGAGCTCGAGCGGCTGCTCGGGCAGGTGCAGGTGAATCCGCTGTACCAGCGCATGATCGTCGCGCAGGAGAACTTCGACAAGATCATGATGCAGGTAAACCAGTGGATCCTCGATGGCATCAAGAAGGGCGCCACGAGCGGCATCATCACGCTCGGGTGACCGCGATGGCTGGCCGGCTGGTGATCTTCGAGGGCGGTGAAGGCGCGGGCAAGACGACGCAGCTCGAGCGCCTCGCGCTGCGGCTCGGCCGGCATGGCGCCCAGGTGCGGATGCTCCGCGAGCCGGGCGGCACGCCCATCGGCGACGAGATCCGGGCGCTGCTGCTGCGTCCCAGCGCGCAGATCCCGGCGCGCACGGAGGCGCTCCTCTTCATGGCGTCGCGCGCGGCGCTCATGGTCGAGCAGGTGCGGCCGGCGCTGGACCGCGGCGAAATCGTGCTGCTGGACCGCTTCTTCCTGAGCACCTACGCGTACCAGGTGGGCGGACGCGGACTTCCGGAGTCCGAGGTGCGCGGCGCCAACGCCTTTGCCACGGGCGGGATCGTACCGGACGTGACGGTCCTGCTCACGCTGCCGGTGGAGGTCGGGCTGGCGCGCGCGGCGCATCGCGGCGCCGCCGATCGCATGGAGCAGGCGGAGCGGGCGTTCCACGACCGGGTGAACGCGGCGTTCGCCAGCTTCGCGGAGCCGTCGTGGCAGGCGGCGCACGCCGAGTGCGGGCGGATCGTGGCGGTGCCGGCCGACGGGTCCGTGGAGGCGGTGGAGGAGCGGGTCTGGCGGGTGGTCGCGACGGCCTGTCCCGAGGTGCAAGGTTGATGCCGGCTGGAACCTGCCTCTCACGTTCCGCGTAAGGGCTTCGTGCGCCGCAATCGCCTGATCATCACGCTGCTCGTGCTCGCCGCTGGCGCCATCTCCGGCGGCTGGCTGGTGCAGCGCGCGCTCCGGCGCTCGACGCATCCGGAGGTGAGCGGGGCGCGATTGCTCGCCTCCGTGATGGAGCGGGTGCGCGACAGCTACGTCGATTCGCTCGCCGTCGATGAGCTCTGGCGCCGGGCGGCCATCGGGCTGGTGGACGAACTCGGCGACCCGAACAGCACCTACCTGCCGCCCGACCGCCTGAAGCGCCTCACCGAGGCCACCTCCGGGCTGTACAGCGGCGTCGGCATCCAGGCCGAGCGGCGCGAGGGCTACGTGGTGGTGCTCGCGGTGCGCCCCAATTCGCCGGCGGAACAGGCGGGGGTGCAGGCGGGCGACCGGCTGCTGGAGGCCGATGGCGTGCCCATGAAGGGATGGACGATGGAGGAAGCGCGCAACGCGATGCGCGGCGCACCGGGCACGCGCCTTCAGCTCGTGGTGGAGCGGGGCACGGCGCGCGTTCCGTTCACGCTGGCACGCGGTCCCATTCATGTGCCGTCCATTTCGCGCGCGTTCGTGCTCGACGGCGGCGTGGGGTACGTGCACCTCTCCACCTTCAGCGACTCCGCGCGCGAGGAGCTGACCCGGACCGTCGACTCGCTGGGCGCGGCGGGCGCGCGCTCGCTGATCCTCGACCTGCGCAACAACCCCGGCGGGCTGCTCAACCAGGGGGTCGCGATCGCCGACCTCTTCCTCGACAAGGGACAGGAGATCGTCGAGGTGCGCGCGCGGGGCGAGAAGCGGCAGTCCGTGTACGTGGACAGCGCGGAGCAGCGGTGGCCCCGGCTGCCGGTGGCCGTGGTGGTCAACTCCGGCACGGCAAGCGCGGCGGAGATCGTGGCCGGCGCCCTGCAGGACCACGACCGCGCGCTGCTGCTGGGGCGCACGTCGTACGGCAAGGGGAGCGCGCAGAACGTCTTCACGCTCGAGGGCGGCGGCGGCCTCAAGCTGACCACGGCGCGCTGGTTCACGCCTTCCGGACGCTCCATCAGCAAGGTGGCGCGCCGCGAAGACGACCCGCCGCGGCCGATCAACGACCGTCCGGAACGCCCGGTCTACACGACCGACGCGGGGCGCAAGGTGTTCGGCGGCGGCGGCATCTCGCCTGACCTGCTGGCCGGCGACTCGGTGCCGGCGCCCGCGGAGCGGGCCTTCCTGCTGGCGCTCGGCGCCTCGGCGCCGCGATTTCGCGAGGTCATGAAGGACTTTGCCGCCGCGCAGGTGCGGCGCGGCGCGGTGCGTGACACGACGTTCGTCGTGACGCCCGCCATGCGCGATGCACTGTGGACCGAGGTCAACCGCCGCGGCGTGGACGTGGCGCGCTCGATGTATGACGACGCGAGTGCGCTCGTGGACCGCCAACTCGGCAACGAACTCGCCCGGCAGGCGTTCGGCCTCCCGTTCGCCGGCCGGCGCAGCGCGCGCAACGACCGCGTGCTGCAGCGGGCGGCGGA
>JACREJ010000063.1 GCA_016218305.1 Gemmatimonadota bacterium
CTTGGCGTCGGCCAGGCGCACCACCTTGCCGGTGGACACGACATAGGCCGACAGATAGTTGAAGCTCTTGTCCTGCGGCTCCTGCACCTGCTGCTGGCTCTGGAGACGCGGGTCCTTCCAGTGCCACAGGATGAGCGACGGTGTGTCCTCATCGGACTGCGGCGCGGCCGCCACCTGGCCCGTGTTGCCGGCGCCCGGCGCCGTGCCTCCTGGACTGGGCGGTGTGAACGAACTCGCCGGCTCGCGCGGGCGCGGCGGGCGCGGCTCGCGCAGGCCGAAGTACAGCACGTTCTGCGTCTCTCCCCATGCCGGGGTACGGTCGCCGCTCACGACGAGCCCGCCGTCAATGCCGGCCGACTTGGCGTTCACGGCAATGGACACGGGCGACGCCGAGGCGAGGCCCTTGAAGCCGAGCACGGTGAAGGCGGTGTCGCTGGTGGCAGTGTCCGCGGTGGAGCGCAGCACCGAAAGCGCGTCGCCCGAGTCGATCCAGGCAAGCCGGCGATAGCTGGCGTTCGCGGCGTCGAGTGAGCGGGTCATCCCCGTGGCGACTTCGCGCAGCTGCAGCGAGTTGCCAATCAGGTCGCGCGCGTCGAGCGTGTAGGCGAGCCAGCGCCCCGATTCGTCAAAGGCGAACTCGCTGACGCCGGCGATGGTGACGGGCGTGCCTCCCGCGAGGTTGACGAGCTGGAGCACCGTGCCGCCGCCCGCCGGCGCCGCGGCGCCCGCAGCGGCCGGACCCGCACTGGGCGCGGCGTGGTGCACGGCGATCCAGTCCGACTTGTCGCCGGCGAAGCGGAACGTGCGTACGCGATCAAACTCACGCGTGGTGCCGGCGGCGAGTTCCACCACCGAGAGCTTGTTGTTCAGCGTCGTGCGCGTGCGGCGGGCGCGCCTGGCGTCGGCCGACTTGGGGAAGACGGTGAACGCCCCCCACCGGCTGTTGCCCGAGATGACGAGGTTCGACGACGCCGCCTGCCCGAACGGTCCACCGCCGCCTGCCGGCGGCTCGCCGATGGCAAAGCGCATCTCCTTGGCCCCCGCCGCCGCGCCGCGGAACACCACCTCGGCATCGCCCTCATTGGGCGCAATCCCGTACGCGAACCACTTGCCGTCGTTGGACGCCTGCGGCGAGCGGATGGACTTCCACGTCAGCAGTTCGGTGAGCGTCAGCGGGTGCGGGACCGCCGGCTTGGCGGCGGGTGCCGCCGCCTTCGCGGCGGTGGTGTCCTGCCCGCCGGCCAGGAGCGGCGCGGCGGCAAGGGCGAAGACGAGCAGGGTGCGTCGCATGAATGACCTCGTGTAGGTGCCGGGCCTCAGGGGGACGGAGTTGAGGCGCCACCGCCCTCGCGGGCGGCAAGAGAAGGTACGCACGATGGGCCGCATCCGCTGTCCGGCGGGAGCGCCGCCCTCCTCCCGGGCACCCCATTGTGTTAGACTGGATGAAGATATAAGTTAGGACGTACTAACATTGAACCGCCGACACACTGTATGCGCCCCCCGCTTCGATACCTCGTGCCTGCGCTCGCCCTCCTCGCCGGGACGCTGGCCGCCTGCGCCGAGCTCGCTACCGAGCCCCCCGCCGACGGCGAGATTCTCGACGCCCCGTTCGCCGAGCTCTCCGCGGGCGAACTGCGCGTCTTCCTCACCGGAGACGCCGAGTTCAGCCGCCGCTTCGCGCCGTCCACCGGCTTGGGGCCGGTCTTCAACAACGCCTCCTGCTTCTCCTGCCATTCGGCGGACGGCCGCGGGCGCAGTGAGAACTCGCTCATTCGGTTCGGTACGGCCGACAACGGCTTCCTCGCCCACCTCGGGGGACCCCAGATCCAGGACCGGGCCATCGCCGGGGCGATCGCCGAGACCGTCCCGGATGGCGTGCCGCTCTCGCGGCGGCTGCCGCCGCCGGTCTTCGGCATGGGGCTGATCGAGGCGATCCCGGAGGCGAGCATCCTCGCCAACGCCGACCCGGACGACGCCAATGGCGATGGGGTCTCTGGCCGCCCCAACTGGGTGAGCCTGCACGAGTACGTGCCCGGCGCCGCGCGCACGGCGCTCGGCCGGTTCGGACGGAAGGCGCAGACCGCCACCCTGCTGGAGCAGGTGGTCGAGGCGTACCACCAGGACATGGGGATCACGTCCGACTTTCGGCTCACCGAGAACCTCAACCCGCGAGCGCCGGTGAGCGACGACCTGGCGCCTGACCCTGAGATCCCGGCGGCCACCGTGCACGCGGTCGTGCATTACACGCGGGCGCTCGCGCCGCCGGCGCCGGGGGCCGACACGCCCACGCGTCGCACCGGCGCCGCGCTCTTCACGTCGGTGGGCTGCGCCGCGTGCCACACGCCGTCGTTCACCACGGGTCCGGCGTCGCTTGGCGCGCTGGCCGGCCGCAAGGTGGAGGCGTACTCCGACTTCCTGCTGCACGACATGGGCGAGGAGCTCGCCGACCAGCGTCCTGACGGGCAGGCCAGCGGGCGCGAGTGGCGCACGCCGCCGCTGTGGGGGCTGCGCCTCATGCGGCGGTTCCTCGACGGCGATGCCTTCCTGATGCACGACGGCCGCGCGCGCAGCGTGGAGGCCGCCATCCTCCTGCACGGCGGCGAGGGCCAGCGCGCCCGTGCCGCGTTTACCGCGCTCAACCCGGCGTCGCGCCGCGCCCTCCTCGACTTCGTGGAGTCGCGATGATCGCGCGACGAGAGTTCGTGGTCCGCTGCTCCGCCGCCGCGGCCGCCTTTGCGATCGTTGGCTGCGCGTCGCTCGTGGTGCACACCGTGCCCGCGCCGCAGGGGCGGGTGTCGCTGGCGCTGGCCGACTATCCGGAGTTGGCGCGCGAGGGCGGCGTGCTGAGCCTGCTTCCCGAGGCGGAGAGCGATCCGATCTTCGTGCTTGCGCTCGGCGGCGGCAGCTTCGCCGCGCTCTCGTCGCGGTGCACCCATCGCGGGTGCACGGTCGACGCCGAAGCCACGCGCCTCGTCTGTCCGTGCCATGGCTCCACGTTCGGACGCGACGGCCTGGTGCTGCGCGGGCCAGCGGAGCATCCGCTCCCGCGCTATCACACGGTCGTCACCGGCGGCCGGCTCCTCATCGACCTGCGGAGGAATGCGTGAAACGCCCCCTGCTCATCGCATGCGTGACGTTGGCGTTCGCCCGTGACGCCGGCGCCCAGCAGGCCGACACGACGGACCGTCCGTTCGTGCGCGGCGGCGTGTACGACAAGCCGTTCCAGCATCGCCTCGCCGGGCGCGCCGTCTTCGGCGGCTACGCCGAGGCGCACTGGCGTCACGAACGGACCGACGGCGTGCTTGCGGAAGGCGGCTTCGAGGCGAAGCGGTTCAACCTGTTCGCCAACGCACGGGTGAGCGACTTCGTGCGCTTCGCCGCCGAGCTCGAGTTCGAGGAGGGCGGGCGCGAGGTCAAGCTCGAGTTCGCCGCCATGGATGTGCGCCTGCATCCCGCGCTGTCGCTTCGCGGCGGGATGATCCTCTCGCCGCTCGGCCGGTTCAACCTCGCGCACGACAGTCCGCTCAACGAGTTCACCGACCGCCCCCTCGTCTCCACCGAGATCATCGGCGTCGCGCTCTCGGAGCCGGGCATCGGCGCGTTCGGCCGCCTGCGCACGGGCGGCGCATCGCGCCTGACGTGGGAGTTCTATGCCACCAACGGCTTCAGCGACAGCGTCGTGACGGGGTCCGAGGCGGGCACGCGCATCCCCGCTGGACGGGGAAACGTCGAGGACAACAACGCCTCCCCTGCCTTTGTCGGGCGCGTCGCGTGGAGCCCCCGGCTCGGCACCGAGTTCGGCCTTTCGGCACATCGCGGCCAGTGGAACACGCACGCCAGTGAAGGCGTCGCGTTCGACGCGCGGCGCTCGCTGACCATCGCCGTGGTCGACCTCGAGGCGGAATGGCGCGGCGTCGTGCTGCAGGGCGAGGCGGCCACGGCGGTCGTCGAGCTGCCGGACGGCCTGCATGGCATCTACGCAGCGCGGCAGGCCGGGGCGTACGTGGAAGTCGTGCGCGAGTTCTGGCGCGGCCGCGTGCGCACGATGCCGCAGTCGTCGTTTGCGGCCAAGGCCCGCTTCGACGCGATTGACCGCGACCGCCGCGTGCGCGGCGACGCCGTCGCGCAGGTGACGGCGGGACTCACGTTCCGTCCGACGCGGGACAGCGCCCTCAAGTTCGACCTGGTGCGCGGCCGCGACCGGGACCAATTCAATAATCCTACGGAGCGCGCCGCCGTGCTCGTCTCGCTGACCACCTACTTCTGATGACGATCCCACCCACGCTCGATCAGGGTTCCGCCGTTCCTGCACCCGCTGCAGCGCCTGCCGCGGACGCCGCCGCCGGCGCGCACGGCGGATTCCGGCGCGCACGCACGGCCCCCTCGCTGTCGGAGTCGTACCGCACCATCCCGGTGGACGGCGCGACCTGGTTCCGCAAGCTCCTCGCCTTCGCCGGCCCCGGCTATCTCGTCGCGGTCGGCTACATGGACCCCGGCAACTGGGCCACCGACATCGCCGGCGGGTCGATGTTCGGGTACACCCTCCTCAGCGTCATCCTCCTGTCCAACCTGATGGCCGTCCTGCTCCAGGGACTTTCCAGCAAGCTGGGCATCGTCACGGGGCGCGACCTCGCGCAGGCCTGCCGCGACCATTACTCGCGCCCGGTCTCCATCGCGCTCTGGGTCCTCTGCGAGATCGCCATCGCCGCCTGCGACCTCGCCGAGGTCATCGGGTCCGCCATCGCGCTCAACCTGCTGTTCGGGATTCCGCTGACGTGGGGCATCATCATCACGGCGGTGGACGTCCTCATCCTGCTCATGCTGCAGCGGCGCGGCTTCCGCCTGCTCGAGGCGCTAGTCATCGTGCTCATCGCCACGATCGGCGCCTGCTTCCTGTTCGAGATGATCATCGCGCGCCCCGACCTCGGCGCGGTGGCGCGCGGCTTTATCCCGACCACCGAGATCGTCACCAACCCGCAGATGCTCTACATCGCCATCGGCATCCTCGGCGCCACGGTGATGCCGCACAACCTGTACCTGCACTCGTCGGTGGTGCAGACGCGGCGGTACGAGGAGACGGCGCAGGGCAAGCGCGAGGCGGTGCGCTTTGCGTTCATCGACTCGACCATTGCGCTGACGACGGCGCTGTTCATCAATGCCGCCATCCTCATCGTCGCCGCCGCCACCTTCCACACGACGGGCAACACCGAGGTGGCCGAGATCCAGGATGCCTACAAGCTGCTCACGCCGCTGCTCGGCGTGGCGGGCGCGTCCACCGTCTTTGCGCTCGCCCTGCTGGCCAGCGGGCAGAACTCGACGCTCACCGGCACGCTCGCCGGACAGATCGTCATGGAGGGCTTCCTCGACCTGCGGCTGCGTCCGTGGGTGCGGCGGTCCATCACCCGCGCGGTCGCCATCGTGCCGGCGGTCATCGTGAGCATCCTGTACGGCGAGAGCGGCACCGCCAAACTGCTAATCTTCAGCCAGGTCATCCTGTCGCTGCAGCTGTCGTTTGCGGTCTTCCCGCTCGTCATCTTCACGTCGGACAGGAAGAAGATGGGCGAGTTCGCCAATCCGACGTGGCTGAAGGTGCTGGCCTACACCGTGGCCGGCTTCATTGCGACGCTCAACGGCTGGCTGCTCGTGCAAACCCTCGCGGGGTGGATTTCCTGATGTATCAACGCATTCTCGTTCCACTCGAGAACACGCGCACCGACCGGGTCATCATCGACCATGTGCGCCAGTTCGCCCGCCACACCGGCGCGTCCATCGTGTTCATCCACGTGGCCGACGGTTTCGCCGCGCGCAACCTCGCCCAGCTCGACCTGCGCGAGAGCGAGGAGATGCGGCGCGACCGCGCGTACCTCGACACCGTTTGCGAGGAGATGATCGCCGACGGCCTGCCGTGCGAGGCGGTGCTCGCGTGCGGCAACCCGGCGGACGAAATCGCGGCCGCCGCCGTACGCGAGGCGGCCGACCTCATCGCGATGGCCACGCACGGACATCGCGGGCTCGACGACCTGATCCGCGGTTCCGTTGCCAGCGAGCTGCGCCATCGCACGCACGTGCCGGTGCTGATGGTGCGCGAGCCGCAGCCCAAGAGCGTCCCGTGACCGCGCCACGCCGCGCCGGTCCGCGCGGCTCACGGAGTCCCGCCGGACGAGCGGTGGCGGCACCCTCAGCGTCCGTGCCGGAGCTCCCGCGGCAGGCCGAGGGCTACCTGAAGACCATCGATGAGATCGAGCGCGATGGGGACGCCGCGGCGACCACGGCCATCGCGGCGCGCCTCGGCATCGCGCCGGCGTCGGTGAGCGGCATGGTGCGCCGGCTGGCGCGGCAGGGGCTGGTGGCGGTGGAGCGGTACCGCGGCGCGCGGCTCACCGCGCGCGGCCGGCGCGTCGCGCTGCAGATGATCCGCCGCCATCGCATCCTCGAGAGCTACCTCGTCACTCGGCTCGGCTTCGGCTGGGATGGCGTGCACGACGAAGCCGAGCGGATGGAGCATGCGGCGAGTCCGGAACTCATCGACCGGATGGCGGCCGCACTCGGCGATCCCGACGTGGACCCGCACGGGGCGCCGATCCCGCGCGTCGACGGCACGGTGGACGACACGCGGCTGCGCACGCTCGACGACCTGGCCGTGGGGTCGCCGGCGCGCGTCGCGCGCATGAGCGACCGCGACGCGGCGCTGCTGCGCTACCTCGGCGAGCTGGGGATCCGCCCCGGGGTGACGCTGCGGCTGGTGGACCGGGCGCCGTTCGACGGGCCGCTGACGGTCGCCGTGGGGAGAGCGCGGCATGTCATTGGGTCTGCGGTCGCGCGGAAAGTCTACGTTCGCTGAAGCCCTCTCCCGGTGCAGGGTGCTGGGAACAGGGTGTGGTGCGGGGGAGAGGGTACGGGGTGTGGTGCAGTGTGCAGGGGGTGCGTTGTCAGGCATTACCCCACTTGCGAGAATCTCAGCACTAAAGCAATCTTCCCTCCATCACACCCGGCCCCCCGGCTTGGTCATCCCACCAGAATGCAGATGGAGCGGAAACAGATGCGTGCAGTGTATGGCTTGTTCGTGTTCCTCGCCGCCACGGCGGCGGGCGCCCAGGAGGCGAAGTTCGTGAAGGACGCGGCGCACAGCGAGATCAACTTCGTGGCCGAGTCGCGCCTGCTCGACGCGCATGGCTTCTGGGACAAGTGGGACGCCGACATCACGCTCGACCCCGCGGCGTGGGAGAAGGCGTCGGTGAAGCTGGTCATCGACACGAAGAGCGTGAACACGCGGGTGGCGTCGCGCGACAATCACCTGCGCAGCAAGGACTTCTTCCACGCCGATTCGTTCCCGCAGATCACGTTCGTCTCGACGATCGTGAACAAGCTGAGCGACACGAAGGTCAACCTCACGGGCGACCTGACCATCCGCGGCGTGACGAAGGCCGTGACGATCCCCGGGACGCTGGTCTTCTGGGACGAGAAGACGCGCACCGGACGCATGAAGGGGCAGTTCACGATCGAACGGTCGGACTTCGGGGTGAGCTTCAACCCGGCGATGAACCCGATCGCGGAGGAAGTGGCGGTGAGCTTCAATATCACGTTCAGGACGGCACAGCCATCGAAATAGGCGGGTTGGAGGAGGGGTGCCGGGGCTTGGCAGGGGAGAGGAGTGGAGTGGGGGGGGCGGGTGGGGAGGCACGCCGCCACCCCCC
>JACREJ010000064.1 GCA_016218305.1 Gemmatimonadota bacterium
CCGCCGGTTGGCTCCCCGAACGCCCGGACACTTTCCGGACACTTTCATCTGCGTTTTGACGCAAAACGGGGGTCCCAGCGGTCGTGATCACGACATCGCCACAGAGGGAAATAGCTCTGTAGCGACATTCCCCGGGGACGTCGTACCCGAGCGGTCGTCGGTTCAATCCCGACCTGTGGCTCTGAGAGAGAAACAACAGAAAGGCAACAGAGAAACAACAGACAGACAACAGAGGCGTCCGGCTTGGGCCGGGCGCCTTTCTCGTTTCCGGGAGCGGCGCTTTGCGCTATGCTTGGCGGCATGCGCACCCTGACTGCCGTCCTCGTTCTCGCCATGCCGCACGCGCTCGCCGCGCAGCGGACCGCGCGCCCCTTTCGGCTCGAAGAGACCACCATCGCCACGGTGCAGGCGTCGATGCGCGCGCGGCAGCTCACCTGCCGCCAACTGGTGCAGCGCTACCTCGATCGCATCGACGCCATCGACAAGCGCGGCCCGGCCATCAACGCCCTCGTCGTCGTGAACCCGGCGGCGCTTGCCACCGCTGACTCGCTCGACGCCCGCTACCGCCGCGCCGGCCCCGCGGGACCGCTGCACTGCATCCCGATGATCGTGAAGGACAACTTCGAGACGACGGACCTGCAGACGACGGCCGGCTCGCTGGCGCTCAAGGGCTGGCTGCCGCGGCGCGACGCCACCATGGTGGCGCGCATCCGCGCCGCCGGCGCGATTGTCCTGGCCAAGAGCAACATGAACGAGTGGGCCTTCTCGCCCTACGAGACGGTCAACTCGATCCTGCCGGGCTACACCAAGAACCCGTACGTCCTCGACCGCGTGACGGCCGGCTCGAGCGGCGGCACGGCGGCCGCGGTCGCCGACAACGAGGGGACCGTGGGACTCGGCACCGATACGGGCAACTCGATTCGCGGCCCGTCGGCGCACGCGGCGCTGGTGGGCATCCGCAGCACCATGGGGCTCACGTCGCGCGCCGGCGTCGTCCCGCTCTCGAACAGCGCCGATATCGCCGGCCCGATGGCGCGCACGGTCGCCGACGCCGTGCGGGTGTTTGACGTCGTCGCCGGGTCGGACCCCGACGATCCGGTGACCGCCGAGGCCGACGCGCGACGCGAGCGGGACTACAACGCCTTCGTGGTGCCGGGCGGCCTGCGTGGCGCGCGCATCGGCGTGCTGCGGCAGGCCTACGAGCGCGCGACGACGGACAGCGAGGTCGTCCGGGTCTTCTCGGCGGCGCTTGAGTCCATGAAGGCGGCGGGGGCGACGATCGTCGATCCGGCCGGCATTGACTCGCTCTCCGCTCTGATGCGCACCACCGGCGGCGGGTGCAACCCGTTCAAGTACGATCTGGAGCGCTACCTGGCCGCGCGCGGCGCGAACGCGCCGGTCAAGACGGTGGACGAGGTGCTCAAGAGCGGGAATTACCATCCCCTCGCGCAGACGCGGCTGCAGGCGGCGCAGGCCGTCACCACGCCGCCGGAAGACTCGCCGGGGTGCCAGGCGCGGGAGGCAATGCGCGTCCGGTTGCGCGCGGCGGTGCACGCCATGATGGACTCGCTGCGGCTCGACGCGCTCGTCTATCCGACGTGGAGCAATCCGCCGCGGCTGATCGGCGATCTCAACACGCCCCACGGCGACAACTCCCAGCTCTTCTCGCCGCTCACCGGCTTCCCGGCGATCACCGTGCCGATGGGCTATACCCGGGAGGTGCTGCCGGCGGGCGTGACGTTCTTCGGCCGTGCCTGGAGCGAGGGGACCCTCATCCGGCTGGCCTACGGATATGAGCAGGCGACCGGGCACCGCCGGGCGCCGTCGCACCGCCCGTCGGTGCCCGCCGCCGGGCCGGCGATGGGGGCGCAACGCCGCCCCTAGGCCGAGACCCGCAGGCCCCGATCCGCGACGCCCAGCCCTCGGCTGGGCGTCGTGCGTGTCAGGGAATATCTGGCGTCATTCTGGAGCCGACATGCGCGGACACCCGAACGGCTAAGATATTTCTATAGAAAGACATAGGAATAAGTATGTCTTTTTGATTAAATCCCTATTAGGTCGATTGAATAACGACACGGGCCTGATTTAACTCCTATTTCACCTACAGTCACATAGGGGATTGCCTGTCGGCGGCAATTCCCGTCTATTGTGGCATAGGAAATACCAGAACATTGCGGTTCAAGCACCTGTCGCTCGCCGTTTTCCACCACCCCCACCCCCCCCTCAGGAGCTTGTGATGAACGACAGTTTGCGCGTCGCGGCCCGACGCGCGGGCCTTGCGTTTGCCATCCTGGTGTCCATCCCGTTTGCCGCGTTGAGCGCGCAGACGGGATCGATCACCGGCAAGGTGATCGACAAGGTCTCGCAGAGGCCCCTCACCGAAGCCCGCGTCGTGATCCCCGGGACCACGCTTGAAGCGCGGACCAACGATCTCGGCGAATTCCGCTTCGCCGCGGTGCGGCCCGGCCGCCTCGTGGTCGGCGCCTACCACATCGGGTACAAGGCAACGTCCGACACGGTCGTCGTGACGGCTGGCCGCGCGTCGACGGTGACGCTCCAGATGCAGGCGTCGCTGGTGACCCTCTCCGAGCTCGTCATCACGGGCACGGCGGGCAACCTCGAGCGCAAGGCCCAGTCCGCCCTCGTGGCATCGGTGTCGGCGGCTCGCGTCATCGAGACCGCGCCCATCGCCACCGTGGCCAACCTGCTGCAGTCGCGCGTGCCGGGTGTGGCGCTCTCGACGCAGTCGGGCACCGCGGGCACGGCCACGACGATCCGCATCCGCGGGGCGTCGTCCGTCAACCTGTCGAACCAGCCGCTCGTGTTCATCGACGGCGTGCGCACCATCGAAGGGCAGATCGGCTCGGGCCAGTCGGGCCAGCGGTATGACCGCATGAACGACATCAACCCCGACGAGATCGAGAGCATCGAGGTCGTGAAGGGGCCGGCCGCCGCCACGCTGTACGGCGCGGACGCCTCGGCGGGCGTGATCCAGATCATCACCAAGAAGGGCCGGGCGGGGAGCGCCGGCGGCTTCCGTCAGTCGGTGCGGTTCGAGATGGGGTCGTCGGAGAACCTGTGGACGCCGCCCGCCAACTACGGACTCTGCACGGCGGCACACGTGGCCTCAACCAGCACCAATCCGCTCTGCCGCGGCCAGGCGGTGGGCACGCTGGTGAGCGATAACCCCATCGTGCGCGTCGGCGGCTTCCGCAAGGGCACGGATCGCATCGTCAGCTGGAACGGGACGGGTGGCGGCCAGAACTACGGCTACAACCTCTCGTACGGCGAAGACCACACCCTCGGCCTCCTGCCGAACAACAACTTCACGCGCTACAACGTCCGCACGAACTTCAACTACGTGCCGACCGAGAAGCTGACCATCGATGCCGGCGTCGGCCTGTCGCAGACCGCGACGCAGCTCCCGGACAACGACAACAACATCTACGGCTGGCTGGGCGGCTCGATGCTCGGCAGCCCGCTCACGCGCAGCGATGCGGGGACGCCGTCGAACGACGGCTGGTACGGTTTCAACCGCCACTATCGCGCGCTGGAGTCCATCTACCGTCAGCTCAAGACGCATCGTGTCGTCTCGAACATCACGGCGACCTACCTGCCGATCTCGTGGTTCAGCAACCGTGTCACGCTGGGCATGGACTTCATCGGCGACGAGCAGCGGTCGTTCTTCCCGAAGAACGACAGCACGTGGTACGGCGGCGCCCTCAACACGGGCAGCAACGACCTGACGTTCCGCTTCGCCGAGCGCTACACGTTTGACTACCTCGGCAACGTCAAGCGCAATTTCGGCCGCGCCTGGGAGACGAATACGTCCTTCGGCCTGCAGGTGATCTCCAGCCGCAACTCGTTCACGAACGCCAACGGCCAGGGCTACGTGACCAACGCCAACTACTCGATCAGCGGCGCGGCCACGCGTACGGGCACGAGCGGCTTCACCGAGCAGCGCCAGTACGGCTACCTCGGCCAGGTGCAGATTGGCCACGAGAACAAGCGCTTCGTGCAGGTGGGCGTCCGCATCGACAAGAACTCGTCGTTCGGCACGACGGCGCCGGCCATCGTCCTGCCGAAGGTGGGCGGCAGCTGGGCTATCTCGGAGGAGAAGTTCTTCGACCGGTATGCCCGCTACGTCAACACGCTGCGCTTCCGCGCCTCGTACGGCACCACGGGCCGTTCGCCGAATCCCGGCGACGCGCTCACGACACTCGACGCCAGGCCGTACAACATCGCGGGCACGACCGACGCGGGCGCCGTTCCGGGCAACCCGGGCAACAGTCACCTCGATCCCGAAAAGGGGACCGAGTTCGAGGCGGGTCTCGACGCCGGCTTCTTCAACAACCGCCTGTCCGCGGAGCTCACCTATTTCCACAAGGTGACCAAGGACATGATCATCGCGCGCCCGATCCCGCCGTCGCTCGGATTCACGCAGAATCCGCTCGACAACATCGGCGAGGTGCTCAACAGCGGCCTCGAGCTCGCGATCAACTACGACGCGCTGCGCATGGACAATGTCAACTGGAACGTCCGGCTTGGCGCCAACACGCTGCACAACGAGCTGACGAGCCTCGGTGACGTCCTGCCGTTCGCGCTCGGCGGCGCCGGCCGCACGATCGTCGGCCAGCAGCTCGGCGTCTTCGTCTCGAAGAAGATCCAGTCCATCGATGTCGCCGCGAACAAGGTGATCGTCAGCGACACGCTGACGCCGATGGGCAATCTCTGGCCGACGCTGGAGTGGAACCTCACGAACACGGTGACGCTGTTCAGGAACTTCCGCGTTTCGGCGATGATCGACGCCAAGAAGGACTTCCTCGTCCAGAACTGGACGGCGTACTTCCGCGAGACGCAGCTGGTGCGCTCCAACCTCCGCCTCGACACGCTGGCGCTCAGCAAGTACGAGCGGCTCCGCCGCTACGGCAACCTGACGCCGGGCCAGCCGGCTTTCGTGACGGTGACGGGCAAGTCGGCGACGGTGAGCGACGTCATCGACGCGTATCTCGAACCGGGCGACTTCGTGCGCCTGCGCGAGGTGTCAGCCACCTACACGGTGCCGTCGCGCTACCTGCGCGTCTTCCGCAACATGGTGAGCGGCGCGTCAGTCACGTGGGCCATGCAGAACGTGAAGCTGTGGACGGACTACAGCGGGCCGGACCCGGAGATCAACTCCCAGGCCGGCGCGTTCTCGCGGCAGGACTTCCTGACGATCCCGAATCCGCGGAAGCAGACGTTCCGCGTCAACCTCAACTTCTAACCGCGAGATGATCACCATGATTTC
>JACREJ010000062.1 GCA_016218305.1 Gemmatimonadota bacterium
GGAGCGGCCGGTACCCGTGCTAGCGCATATAGGAGGGCCCAATAGAGGCGCGCGAAGCGCGCCAGTCAGGCCCGACACTTGCGCGTACACGGGTACCGGCCGCTCCGCCGCGCACAAAAGCTGCCCGACAATTGCGCGTACACGGGTACCCGCCGCCCCGCCGCGCACAAAAGCCAATCGCGCAGGTGACCCGCCACCCCCTCCTCCTATAGATTTCCAGCACTATGCACGCCGCTGAAATCCGCCAGGCCTTCCTGGACTACTTCGCCAAGCACGGCCACGCCGTCCGCCCCTCGTCTTCCCTCGTCCCGGGCGACGATCCCACCCTGCTGTTCACCAACGCCGGGATGGTGCAGTTCAAGAAGGTCTTCCTCGGCATGGAAGAGCCGCCCGATGGCAATCGCCGCGCCACCACCTCGCAGAAGTGCGTGCGCGCCGGCGGCAAGCACAACGACCTCGAGCAGGTGGGGCACACGGCCCGCCACCACACCTTCTTCGAGATGCTCGGCAACTTCTCGTTCGGCGACTACTTCAAGCGCGATGCGATCCGCTTCGGCTGGGAGTTCGTCACCGACGTGCTGAAGATTCCCGCCGAGCACATCCGCGTGACGGTCTATCACGAGGACGACGAGGCGCGGCAGCTCTGGAAGGAGGTCACCGGCATCGCCGAGACGCGCATCTACGGCCTCGGCGCCAAGGACAACTTCTGGCAGATGGCCGACACCGGCCCCTGCGGTCCGTGCAGCGAGATCTACGTGGACCTCGCGCACCTCGCCAAGGACTGGGCCTTCCCGAAGGACGCGCACGGCGAATGGACCCGCACCGACCTCACCGACTACTCGCTCGATGCGTTCGTCGAAGGGGCCGAGGCGGGACGCTTCCTCGAGATCTGGAACCTCGTCTTCATGCAGTACGACCGGCAGGCCGACGGCACCATGGTGCCGCTCCCCAAGCCGTCGGTGGACACGGGGGCCGGCCTCGAGCGTATCGCCGCGGTGATGTGCGGCGTCACCAACAACTACCACACGCCGCTCTTCCTCCCGCTCATCGAGCGCTGCGAGGAAGTCGTCGGCATCAAGTATCCGTACCGCCCGGGGCAGGGCGTCGGCACCGCCAACGGTGCGGATGGCCGCGCCATCGACCCGGCGTCGTTCCGCGTCATCGCCGACCACGCGCGCGCGGTCGCGTTCCTGCTCGCCGACGGCATCTTCCCGAGCAACGAGGGGCGCGGTTACGTGCTGCGCCGCATCCTCCGCCGCGCCGTGCGCCACGCCTGGCTGCTCGGCCGCCGCGAGCCCACGCTCATGCACGTCGTGGACAAGGTCATCTCGGAGATGCACGACGTCTATCCGGAGCTGAAGGTGCGCCGGAAGCACATCATGGAGACGACGAAGGCCGAGGAGGAGCGCTTCCTCGCGACGATCGGCGGCGGCCTCGAGCGCTTCGAGTCGCTGGCGCCCATTGGCTCCACGCAGGGTTCCACCGCCATCCGCGGTTCGATCAGCGGCGACGACGCCTTCAAGCTGTACGACACGTTCGGCTTCCCGATCGACCTCACCGAGCTGATGGCGCGCGAGCGCGGCTACCTGGTGGACATCGCCGGCTTCGAGCAGGCGCTGCAGGCGCAGCGCGCGCAGTCGCAGGAAGAGCGCCGCAGCAAGAAGATCGCGGTGGTCGCCGACGACCTCGCCGACGAATCGCAGTGGGAGCGCGCTCCGGGCGACGCCGCGCACGGGCGGTTTGTGGGATACGAGGTGACGACGATCGAGACCGATGTCGCCGCCGTGCGCCATCTCCCCGATGGGCGGGTGGCGGTGATGCTGCGCGAGTCGCCGTTCTACGCCGAGAGCGGCGGACAGGTGAGCGACCGCGGCAGCATCGAGGGTACGGGCTGGCGCGTAACGGTGGACGACGTGAAGAAGATCGACGGCCGCATCGCCGCCATCGGCACGCTCGAGGGCGAGTTCAAGTTCGGCATGGCCACGGCGCGGGTGCCGGGGAGCCGCCGGCGCGACACCGAGCGCAACCACACTGCGACGCACCTCCTGCACGCCGCGCTGCGCGAAGTGCTCGGCGATCACGTGCACCAGGCCGGCAGCGTGGTGGAACCCGACCGGCTGCGCTTCGACTTCACGCACCACGGCCCGGTGAAGCCCGAGCAGCTCGAGGCCATCGAGCACTGGGTGAACCACGCCATCTGGGAGAACGTGGACGTCACCATCAAGGAGAAGAAGTACGCCGACGCCGTGAAGGGCGGCGCGATGGCGCTGTTCGGCGAGAAGTACGGCGACGTGGTGCGCGTCGTGGAAGTGCCCGGCTACAGCGTCGAGCTGTGCGGCGGCACGCACGTGCGCAACACGGGACAGATCGCGGCCTGCCGCATCGTGCACGAGCAGGGCGTGGCGGCCGGCGTGCGGCGCGTCGTCGCGATCACGGGGCCCAAGGCCTTTGAGGCGCTGCGCGACAAGGAGCGGGCGCTCGATGCGATCGCCGAACGGCTGAAGGTGAACGTGGCGGCGGGCGGCGTGGAAGCCATCGCCCGGCGCCTCGAGGGGCTGCTTGCCGAGAAGAAGACGCTCGAGAAGAAGCTCGAGGAGGCGCTCAAGGGAAGCGGCGGTGGCAGTGCGGTGCAGGGGATCGTGACCGGCGCTGAAGGAGTGCAGGGTGGCAGGGTCGCGGTTGCGATGGTTGACGCCACCGATGTGGAATCGCTCAAGGGCTTTGGCGATGCCGTGCGCGAGGCGATGCCGGATGGCGTGGCCGTGCTTGGCGCGGTCACCGACGGCAAGGGAACGCTGCTGGTGGTCGTCGGCGACGGCCTGCGCGCGAAGAACGTGAACGCGGGCGCGCTGGTGAAGGAGATTGCCGCTCTGGCCGGCGGTCGTGGCGGCGGCAAGCCGCACATGGCGCAGGCAGGGCTCGCCGACGAGGCCTCGCTCAAGCAGGCGATGGCGGGAGCGGCGGACGTCGTGAAGAAGGCGCTGCAGGGCTAGGGCGAGGCGGCGACCGGTGACCCTTCAGTCGTGGCTCGACGCGCGCCTCCCCGAGGCGCCGGCCGCGCTGAGGGGGCGCATCGCCAGCCTCGTCGCGGCGCACCCCGAGTGGGAGGCGATGCCGCGCCAGCAGGCGCTGCTGGCGGCCAGCGAACTCCTGATGCAGGAGGTGCTGGCCGCGGCGCCCAAGGACCGTGAGGCCGCGCTCGCCCTGCTCGCGGGCGACGCGTGCGTGACGTACGCATTCGAGGCGGCCGCCGACCAGCCCGAAGAGCTCGACGCCCTCGCCGACCAGGCCATGCAGCGAATCGCGAAGCTCGCTGACTGAGATTGAGGATGTCTTTCATCACAGAGACACGGAGGAGCACGGAGGGCCACGGAGGACGACAACGACAAAGACAACGGCACCTACTTGGGTGAACTACGCCCGCCGAGCCGACCCTTGCGTCGCATGCAGTCGTTCTTCCAAGCAGTAGCAGTCCTCCGTGGCCCTCCGTGCTTCTCTGTGTCTCTGTGATTCAAACCCCCTCTCCCGTTCCCATGCAACATCTCACTGAACTAGCTGAACTCGCCGCCAGGAGCAGCACGGAACTGGCTCCGGCCATCGAGCGCGCCGTCACGATGGTGCGCGACACGCTGAAGCGCGGCGGCACGCTCTTCTTCTGCGGCAACGGCGGCAGCGCGGCCGACGCGCAGCACATGGCCACCGAGTACGTGGTGCGGTACAAGAAGGAGCGCCGCGCCTACGCTGCCATCGCGCTGACCACCGATTCGTCCCTCCTCACCGCCGCCGGCAACGACTACGGCTTCGACACGATCTTCAGCCGCCAGGTGGAGGCGCTGTGCCGGAAGGGTGACTTGCTCATCATGCACACGACGAGCGGCAACTCCCCCAACCTGCTGCGCGCCGCCGAAGCCGCGCAGGCGCAGGGCGTGGCGACGCTCGCGCTGTCCGCCAAGGGCGGGGGACCGCTCGCGGTGCTGGTGGATCACTGCATCATCGTGCCGACGGACAGGACGGATAGAGCGCAGGAGATTCAGCTGTGTATCCAGCATTATATCTGCGAGCAGGCTGAGAAAGACGATTGAGGATTTTGGGTGGGGGGAGGAGTGCAGGGGCTTGGAAGGAGAGAGGAGTGGAGTGCGGAGAAGGGAGAGAGGGGGCAACCGCGCGCGGTTGCCCCCTCTCACCTCACCCCA
>JACREJ010000006.1 GCA_016218305.1 Gemmatimonadota bacterium
GTAGGCGGTGCTGTAGCAGAGGTTGGCCAGCAGGGCGAGCACGAGGAGCGGCAGGATCTTGTCCGGGCCCAGTTCCGGCAGCAGCCGCGGCCAGGTGCGGATGGTCAGCGCGACGAAGAGGGCGGTGAGGAGCACGTTGTACGTGAAGCGCCGCCCTTCCCACCAGCGCACCGCGTCACGCCAGTCCACTGCGTCGTCGGCAGGCATCGAGGCGTGCGAGTCGGGGGAGGGAGGAGCGAGCATGAAGGAGGCTCCGGCGAGGGACGCTGATCTTCTGGAACTTTATACTACAAAGTACTTGGGAACTTGGCAAGTGCGGTGTCGCTGGGTTGGAGGAGGAGTGCAGGGGCTTGGAAGGAGGGAGGAGTGGAGTGCGGGGGGGTGAGGGAGGAGAGTCCCTCCTCTCCCATCGCCCCTCTCTCCACTCCTCTCCCCTGCTTAGCCCCTGCACCCCTCCCCCTCCCTCGATCGTCTATCTTGAGTCATGCAAGACCTCCTCGCCGACTTCCTCACCCACCTCGCCAAGGAGCGCGACGTGTCGCCGCACACCGTGGCGGCGTACACGCGTGACCTGGGTGAGCTGCGCGAGTTCCTCGGCGCCCATTACGGCGACCCAAACTGGCAGTGGGGGCAGGTGGACCGGCTCGTCCTCCGGTCGTGGATGGCGCACCTCGCGCGGCGCGGGCTCGCCAAGCGCTCCATCGCGCGGGCGCTCAGCGCCGCGCGCACGTTCTTCCGGTTCCTCCATTCCAACGACCTCATCGCCGGCAACCCGGCGCGCGCCGTCGGCTCGCCCAAGATCGAGAAGTACCTCCCCGGCCACCTCGACCGGAAGCAGGTCGAGACGCTGCTGCAGGCGCTGGAGACGCGCGCCAGGGACGGCAAGCATCGCGACGTCATGGCGCTGGCGATGATCGAGCTGCTCTACTCGTGCGGACTCCGCCTCAGCGAGCTGCGCGGCATCAACCGCGCCGACCTCGACCTCCTCGCCGGGCAGGTGAAGGTGCGCGGCAAGGGACGCAAGGAACGCATCATCCCCGTGGGCTCGCACGCCCAGCGCGCGCTGCGCGAGTTCGAGCGCAAACGCGACCAGGTGATCGCCAAGGTCGGACCCGGCGCCGACCGGCAGGCCTTCTTCCTCTCCGATCGCGGCAAGCGGGCCAGTCTCTCCACCATCCAGAAGGCGATCGTCGGCTGGCTGTCGCAGGTGGACGAAGGGGCGGGGCTGAGCACGCACTCCCTGCGCCACACCTTCGCCACGCACCTGCTCGACGCGGGGGCCGACCTGCGCGCCGTGCAGGAACTCCTCGGCCACGCCTCCGTCAGCACGACGCAGATCTACACGCACACCAGCGTCGAGCGCCTCAAGCAGGTCTATCGGCAGGCGCACCCGCGCGCGTAGCGCCGGACGAGCGAATTCCCCGATCGTAACACGCGGCGCAGGGGGCGTTGCGCGGAATTCGCGCGCTCGTCTCTTGGTCGTGATCAAGTATCTCGGCTCCAAGCGCACGCTGCTCCCACTCATCGTGGACGCCGTGCGCGCCGACGCGCGCGCGCGATCGGTGCTCGACCTCTTCAGCGGCACGGCACGCGTGGGCCACGCGCTCAAGCTCGCCGGGTATCGTGTGGTCGCCAACGACCACAACGCGTACGCACACGTGCTGTCGCGCTGCTACGTGGAGGCCGACTACGACGATGTGGTGCGCGACGCCGAGGTGCTGATCGCCGAGTGCAACGCACTCGCCGGACGGCCGGGCTACTTCACGCAGACGTTCTGCGAACAGTCCCGGTTCTTCCACCCCAAGAACGGCGAGCGCGTGGACGCGATCCGCGAGCGTCTCGCCGCGCTGGCCCTGCCGCCGGAGCTCGAGGCGGTGATGCTCGTCTCGCTCATGGAGGCGGCCGACCGCGTGGACAGCACCACCGGCGTGCAGATGGCGTACCTCAAGCAGTGGGCGCCGCGCGCGCACAACGACCTCGAGATGCGGCTCCCCGCGGTGCTCCCCAGGGCCCGCGCCGGCAAGGGACGCGCGCTCGCCCTCGATGCGCTCGATGCCGCGCGCGGCGTCGAGACCGACGTCGCCTACCTCGACCCGCCGTACAACCAGCACTCGTACCTGGGCAACTACCACATCTGGGAGTCGCTGGTGCGCTGGGACAAGCCGGCCTGCTACGGTGTGGCCTGCAAGCGCGAGGACGTGCGCGAGCGCACGAGCCGCTTCAACAGCAAGCGGCAGTTCGAGGACGCGCTCGCCGCCGTGCTGCGCGCCGTGCGCGCCCGCACGCTGGTGGTGTCGTTCAGTGACGAGGGCTTCGTGTCGCGTGAGTGGCTGGAAGCGCGCCTCGCCGAACGCGGCGCCGTGGCCACGATCGAGCGTGCGTACAAGCGGTACGTCGGCGCGCAGATCGGCATCTACAGCCCGCGTGGCGAGCGCGTCGGCGAGGTGAGCCACGTGCGCAACCGCGAGTACATCTTCGTCTGCGGGTCGGAAGCGACCGTCGCGAGGGTGTCCGAGAGGACGAAGAAAGCGGGTTAACCGCGATTGGGATTGGGAGCTCGGATTGGGATGGCGAATTGGATTTGCGATGGGGATTCGTGATTGCCTGCGGACCTATCGGCATCCCAATCGCGAATCCCGATCGCGCATCCTAATCCGAGCTCCCAATCCTCAATCGCTGTTCAGCACCGCCCGCAGCGCCTCAACGCCGATATTCCCCCCGCACATCACGATCCCCACCTTCTGCCCCGCGTAGCTGGCGGCAACCCGCCGCAGGCCGGCCAGCCCGCCGGCAGCGGCGCCCTCGGGCAGGTTGTGCGTCGTACGGATCAGGTGTCGCAGCGAGTCGGCGAGCGCGTCTTCGCGGACGAGCAGGAAGTCGGCGAGGCCCGCCTTGAGCGCCGGGAACGTCACCTCGTACGCCTGGCCGGTGGCGATCCCCTCGGCGAAGGTGCGCACCGGTCGGCCGCGTACGATCTCCCCGCGGCTCCAGCTCTCGTACTGCGCCGGCGCCGCCTCGCTCTGCACGGCGATGACCTTGAGCGATGGCTTGCACGCTCGCGCCACGGTGAGCGCGCCCACCGCCTGCGACCCGCCGCCGAGCGCGATGAAGACTGCGTCGAGCCCCGGCTCCTGCTCGATCATCTCCAGGGACATCGTGGCCGCGCCCGCGATGACGGTCCGGTCATTGATGCCGTGGATGAGCGTGAGACCGTGCGCCGCCGCCAGCTCGGCGCAGTGCACGGCCGACGCGTCGTAGGTGGCGCCGAACTCGATGAGCGTCGCGCCAAGCGCGCGAATGGCGGCGTTCTTGTCCGGGTTGTTCCCTTCGGGCACGACGATGGAGCAGGGGATGCCCAGCAGGTGGGCGGCGTACGCCATCCCCTGCCCGTGATTGCCGGTGCTCGCGCCGATGACGCCGCGGGCGCGCGTCGCGGGGTCGAGCGCCGTGACGGCCGACAGCCCGTTGCGCACCTTGAAGGTCTGCATCGGCAGGTGGTTCTCGTGCTTCACGAACACCTGGATGCCGTGCCCGACGAGTTCGTCGAGCAGGGGGTACCGCCGCAATGGCGACGGCGAGAGGTACGGGCGCAGCCGCTCGCGCGCGGCGAGCACGTCCTCGAAGCTGATGGGCCAGGGGGAGGTCATGCGCGGAATCTAGCGATCATTGGCAGCCGATGGTTGGCGCTGCACATTTGGCGGAGTCCCCACACGTGGAGAGCACCCGATGAAGTTCCTCAAGCGCGCTGTGATCGTTCTCGTGGCGCTGGTGGCGTGCGTGTACGTCGTCGGCCTGCGGATGCCCCGCGAGCACACCGTCTCGAGCCGCATCCAGCTCACGGCGCCGCGCGACTCCGTCTGGGCGGCGCTGCGCAACTTCGGCGACTATCCCAAATGGCACCCCGATTTCAAGTCGTCGGTCCCGGGCGAACGCCGCAATGGCCATGAAGTCTGGGTGCAGGAAGTCGACGGGATGACGATGAGCATCGAGTTCCTCGAGATCCGCCCGCCGTCGTACCTCGTCACCGAGGTCGTCACGGACGAGAAGTCGCAGTGGGGCGGTGTCTGGACCTATGACCTGGTCTCCACGGGGGCCGGCACCGAAGTCACGATCACCGAGGCCGGCTGGATCAAGTCGCCCTTCTTCCGCGTGTTGATGAAGGTGATGGGGACGCACTCGACCATGGATGGGGTGCTGAAGAACCTGGGGGCGAAGTTCGGGGAGATGGTCACGCCGGAGCATGTGACGGTGGATACGAAAGGCTAAACGGCAGCGGAACGGGGAGGAGGTAGAGGCGAAGGAACGGGGGACGAGGGGTGGAACGAGGAGTGAGGTCGAAAGCGTGCCCACGGACCTCCGTTCTCGTTCCGACGCCCGTCCCCCCCGCCAAGCCTCTACCTCCTCCCCGTTCCGTATGCAGTAAGCCTCGACCTTCTCCCCGTTCCGCCCCTCGTTCCTCGGCTTCCCTTATCTTCCTTGTATGACACTCCCAGCGATCCATTCAACTACCATCCTCGCCGTCCGCCGCGACGGCAAGGTCGCCATCGGCGGCGACGGTCAGGTGTCGGTCGGCGAGACCGTCATGAAGTCGCGGGCCGTGAAGGTGCGCGCGCTCAAGGGCGGCCGTGTGCTCGCGGGCTTTGCCGGCGCCGCGGCGGACGCCTTCACGCTCTTCGAGAAGTTCGAGGAGAAGCTCGACCGCTATCCCGGCAACCTGCCGAAGGCGGCGGTCGAACTCGCCAAGGAATGGCGCAGTGACCGCGTGCTGCGGCGGCTCGAGGCACTGCTGGCGGTCTGCGACCGTGACCATGGGTTCGTGATTTCGGGCAACGGGGAGCTCATCGAGCCGGATGACGGCGTCCTCGCCATCGGGTCGGGCGGCCCCTACGCACTGTCCGCGGCGCGCGCCCTGCTCGCCGACACCGCGCTTCCGGCCACGGAAATCGTCCGGAAGTCGCTGATGATCGCCGGCGACATCTGCATCTTCACGAACCAGAACATCACGGTCATCGAGCCGGAGTAGTCGGCGCGGATCGCCGCGCCGACGCCGGCAAGGCGGCTCACATCTTGAAGGTGAGCTTGTTCGACTTGCGGAAGCCCTTGGGGACCTCGAGGGCGGCGGCGTCCACCGGGCCGATTCGCAGCGACGTCACTTCATAGCGCAGCCGGGTCTCGTCGTTGTCGCCGTCCTCGTCGGCGGCCGTGATCCGTACGTCGGCCTTGAGCGGTGCCCCCCGGAACAGCGCGGCCTTCCGCGCGTCCGCCTCCCGCAGGAATTCCTCGTCGGACGCGGCGAGCGCGAAAAGCGACGTCCCGACGACGTCGAGGAGCGGGTTCCGCATGAGCGGAAAGCTCGGGTCGGCCCAGTATTCGCCGACCGCCGAGCCCGCGATGCCCTCCTTCACGAATCCCATCACGCGGATGCTGGTCGTCCAGCGCTGCCGCAGCTGCACGCGCTCCGTGCGGCGCCCCGCGACCGGCGACCCGGCGCCGAGGCGCGCCGTGTCGAGCCGCACGTCGTGCACGGAGAACCGGACCACCGGGCCGGCCGCCCGCATCGCCGTTCCCACGATGCGCGCAAAGGCGTCGGCGTCGTGCACCTCGTATTCCTGCCGGTCCGGGCGCACGACGTAGAGGACCCGGCCGCCGTCACGCACCAGGAAGTAGCTGCCATCGTCGTCGTGATCGCGTCCGCGGGTGTCCACCCGCGCGCGATTCCCCAGGACGCGCACCGTGCCAACGATGACGTCCTCCCCCTTCTTGTTTCCCGGATCCAGCCGGAAGTCGTACGTGTAGGCGGAGGGAGCCTGCGCCAGGCCGGCGCTGGCGAGCGTGGCGGCAAGCAGGGCGGCATGGACGATGCGCATGTGGGTCCCGGAAGGAGGCTGTGCTTCCCGTACGCCCCGGCAGGGCCGCCGGTTTCGGCTCCACCTGCTAGAATTGACCTATGCCCGCCAACCGCACCGAACAGGTCCTCGCCCGCCTGGCCGACCTGACCCCGCGCAAGATCGTCGCCGAACTCGACCGGTACATCGTGGGGCAGGGGGACGCCAAGAAGGCCGTCGCCATCGCGCTCCGCAACCGCTGGCGCCGGCAGCGCGCGCCCGAAGGGATCCGCGAGGAGATCGCGCCCAACAACATCATCCTCATCGGCCCGACGGGCGTGGGCAAGACGGAGATCGCCCGCCGCCTCGCCAAGCTCACCGGTGCGCCGTTCATCAAGGTGGAGGCGTCCAAGTTCACCGAGGTGGGATACGTCGGCCGCGACGTCGAGGGGATGGTGCGCGACCTCGCCGAGAGCGCCATCGACATGGTGCGGCACGAGCGCGAGCACGACGTCGAGGATCTCGCCAACGACAAGGTGGACGAGCGCATCCTCGACCTGCTCCTCCCGCCGCCGGTCGAGGCGCCCCCCGCGACGGCGCCGGAGACGACGTCCAGCGTCTTTGTCGTCTCGCCCACGGGCGGCGTGACGCAGGAGCAGGACCAGGCGCGCGAACGGCACAAGCGCACGCGCGACAAGCTCAAGCAACTGCTGCTCGATGGCCAGCTGGAGCAGCGCGAGATTGAGATCGAGGTGGCCGCATCGTCCCTGGGCGGCTTCGACCTCGCCCAGCAAGGGGCTCCCGAAGGAATGGGCAATTTCGCCGAGATGCTCGAGCAGTTCATGCCCAAGCGCAAGAAGCGGCGCACTGTTACGGTGGCCGAGGCGCGGCGCATCCTGCTCGACGAGGAATACGACAAGCTCATCAACCACGACGACGTCGTGGCCGACGCGCTGGACCGCGTGGAGAAGCTCGGCATCATCTTCCTCGACGAGATCGACAAGATCGCCGGCGCCAAGGGCGAGATGGGCGGACCCGACGTCTCGCGCGAAGGGGTGCAGCGCGACCTCTTGCCAATCGTCGAGGGGTCGAACGTGCAGACCAAGTACGGGATGGTGAAGACCGACCACGTGCTCTTCATCGCCGCCGGCGCGTTCCACGTGAGCAAGCCGAGCGACCTGATCCCGGAGTTGCAGGGGCGCTTCCCGATCCGCGTCGAGCTCAAGTCGCTCACCGAGGCCGACTTCGTGCGCATCATGACGGAGCCGGAGAATGCCCTCACCAAGCAGTATGCGGCGCTCGTCGCGGCCGACGGCACCACGCTCACCTTCACCGACGACGGCATCGGCGAGATCGCGCGCACGGCGGCGATGGTAAACCAGCGCATGGAGAACATCGGCGCCCGCCGCCTGCACACCGTCATGACGACCCTGCTGGAGGACGTGCTCTACGAACTGCCGGAGCGGGGCACGGAGCCGGTGACCGTAGACGCTCACGTGGTGCGCGAACGGCTGAAGGCGATTGCGGATGATGAGGACTTGAGAAAGTACATACTCTAGAGGAGGGGGAGGGGTGCAGGGGTTAAGGAAGAGGGAGGAGTGGAGAGATGGGGAGGAGAGTTGAGGCCGACGCTGCAGGCCTCCTCTCTCATCCTCCTCTCTCCACTCCTCCCCCTCCCAAACCCCTGCACTCCTCCTCAAGCCCGTATGTCATCAGATTGCCTCTCCTACGCCGAACTCCCGGCGCTCTTCCGGCTGGCCGAGGAGATCCGCAACCAGCGCTACGTGAAGAAGCCGCTCGCCGGCAAGGTGCTGGCGATGATCTTCCAGAAGTCGTCCACGCGCACGCGGGTGTCGTTCGAAGTCGGCGCGTTCGACCTGGGGGGGCACGCGCTCTTCCTGTCGCAGCGTGACATCCAGCTCGGCCGCGGCGAACCCATCAAGGACATGGCGCGCGTGCTGTCGCGCATGACCGACGGCATCATGATTCGCGCCTACGAGCACGCGCACGCCGAGGAGCTCGCCGAGTATGCCGACGTCCCCGTCATCAACGGACTCACCGACCTGTCCCACCCCTGCCAGATTCTCGCCGACCTGCTGACGGTGCGGCAGTTCCTCGGCACGTTCGAGGGCAAGCGCATCGCCTGGATCGGCGACGGCAACAACATGGCGCACTCGTGGATCGAGGCGGCGCAGCGGCTCAAGTTCTCGCTCCGACTCGCCTGTCCGGATCGGTATGAGCCGGATCCGGTGCTCATCGCCGCCGCGCGCGCCGAGGGAGCGGACGTCACGCTGGTGCGCGATCCGCGCGAGGCGGCCGAGGGTGCGCACGTCATCAATACGGACGTGTGGGCGTCGATGGGGCAGGAGGACGAGTCCAATGAGCGCGTCCAGGTCTTCACCGGCTACATGGTCGACGATGCGCTGATGGCGCGTGCGGCCCGCGACGCGATTTTCCTGCACTGCCTCCCGGCGCATCGCGGCGAGGAGGTGAGCGAGTCGGTGCTCGAGGGGCCGCAGAGCCGCGTCTGGGCGGAGGCGGAGAATCGCCTGCACATCCAGAAGGCCATCATGGCGGTGCTGATCGGGCACGAGTCGCTGGCGCCGTACATGCACGCGAAGACGGGCGCGAAGACGGGCGCGAAGACGGGCGCGAAGCTGAGCGCGAGGCGGGACGCGCAGGCGGACGCGAAGAAGCGCACGAAGAAAGGCGTGAAGAATGGCGTGAAGCCCTCCACTCGGAAGAAGCCCACGCGCCGCACCTAGGGCTTGGCACCGATTGCCCGACCGCCGCGTTGACTGGTCGGGCACCACTCGTTCCACTGATCGCAGGAGCACGCAATGCCAGCTCTCGATTTCACCCTCATGACGGACGCGGGCACGCCGCTCGCGCTGTCCTCCCTCCGCGGCCGCCGGGTCGTGCTCTACTTCTACCCGAAGGACGACACGAGCGGCTGCACCATCGAGTCGTGCGAGTTCCGCGACATGTTTCCGCGCTTCGCCGAATCCGATGCCGTGATCCTCGGCATCTCGCCCGACGACGTCGCGTCGCACCAGAAGTTCAAGGCCAAGTACAACCTGCCGTTCACGCTGCTTGTGGATGAGAACCACGCGCTCGCCGAGCAGCTGGGCCTCTGGGTGGAGAAGCAGTTCATGGGCAACCGGTACATGGGCGTCGCGCGCACCACGTACATCCTCGGCCCCGATGGCACCGTGCAGTATGTCTTCGAGAAGGTGAACCCGGCCGGCCACGCCGAGGAAGTGATGGCGTTCCTGCGTGGCGGGGTGCTCGCCGCCGTGGCGGCGCGCGATGCGTTCGACGCGGCCGTCGCTGCCACGAAGGAACCGACGGCCGCGGATGGCGCGAAGCAGGTGGTGAAGCAGCCCGCGAAGAAGCCGGCGGCGAAGCAGGCAGTGAAGAAGCCTGCGAAGAAGGCCGCGGCAAAGAAGCCGGCGACGACGCCTGCCAAGAAGACCTCCGCCAAGAAGCCCGCGAGGAAGACGGTGAAGAAGGTGTTGAAGAAGGCTGCGAAGAAGGTCGCGAAGAAGCCGGCGAAGAAGCCGGCGAAGAAGCCGGCGAAGAAAGCGAAGAAGCCCGCCGGCAAGAAGTAGCAGTCCGAATGTGACGAGGGGCCCCGATCGCTCGGGGCCCCTCTGTTGTTTCTCTGTTGTCTCTCTGTTGTCTCTCTGTTGTTTCTCTCTGCCACCTACATCTTGCCGCTCATCATGACGTGCGCTTTCGGCGTGCCAGGAAACATGATCCACGGCCCCTCGGGGCGCGGCTGGCTCGTGATGCCGATGGTCTCGGTCGTGGCCCCCGGGACATACAGCACGGTCAGCAAGCCGGCCGTGCTCACCTTGTTCGTCGCCGCGTCGTAGTTCTCCTTCTTCGTCGTCAACGTGTACAGCGACCCCTGCTTGGGCATCTTGAGCTTGCCGCTCTTGATCTCCTTGAAGCGCACGCTGTCCACCTGCTCGCCCTTCACGCCTGCGGCGCGCAGCGCGCGGCCACGGGCCATGAACGGCTCGAGCGACTTGTGGTAGCAGGCCACGTGGAAGTCGGGGCGCGTGACGTACAGGGCCAGGCAGTGCATGCCGTTCTTCCCCTCGCGCAGCACCACGAGCTTGCCGGCCTCCCGGTAGCCCATCACGGTGGCGCCGTCACGCATCTCGGCGGGAAGGGCGAGCACCGCGGCGGCCATCTGCTGCTCGACGGGGGGAATAGGCGACGATTCGGACGGCGTCGGGGCGGGTGCCTGCGCGCCCAGAGCGGCGGCGGCAAAGCCAAGGAGAACGAACGGGCGCATGGGGAGCGGGTCCTGTGGGGGGAGCGAACACGATACCGAGACGGCCTCCCCGAAGCAAGCACTCCCTCAGCCTGCCGTGCTCTGCCTTCCTCTGCCGTGGTCCGCCGTTCGCTGCGCGAAGCGCCGCATGCGCTTCCAAAGTCGGCCGACCGCGAATCCCGCGATCGTCGCAATCTCCGCCACACTCGGCGCCGGCGTCTCGCCCAGTGACCGGAGGATGCGAGAGCGCATGCGCAGCACGATCGGCGACGCCACCGGAATCGCCTGGAAGTACGGATCGTAGCGCGTGCCGATCCCCTCGATCAGCGACGCCGTGCGCGCGAAGTAGACCATGTCGCGCGGCAGCACGATCGGGAAGTCGTACAGCGCGTGCATCACGCGGTCGGCGAGCAGCATCTTGATGCGGTCCTGCGTCGTGGTGTCCTGCCGGTAGGCCGTGTCGAGCAGGATGTTGACGAGCCGGTTGATGTCGGCCATGTCCGCGCTGGGGGCGATCAGTCCCAGCGCGTTGAAACCGCTCACGATCCCCTCGGGATCCTGCCGCACGGCGGCGAGCACGGTGCGGATGAGTCGCAGCCGGGTCTCGGGCTCCACCCGCACCACCATGCCGAAATCGAGCAGCACCAGCCGGCCATCGGTGGTCACGAGCAGGTTGCCGGGATGCGGATCGGCGTGGAACAGCCCGTCGATCAGCATCATCTGGATGTACATCTCGATCAGCACCGCCGTGATGCGCTTCGCTTCGTCTTCGCTGACCTCGAGCCGGTCGATGCGCCGCCCCTCGATGTAGTCGAGCACGAGCACGCGCTGCCGGGTGAGTTCGTGGACGATGGCGGGGACGATCACCTGGTCGTCCGCCTCGAAGTTCTTGCGGATCTCCGTCGCATACTCGGCTTCGAGCCGGAAGTCCATCTCCTCGTGGATGCGATCCGAGAACTCCTCGATCACGGCTTGCACGCCGCGCACATGCGGGTTGGGCCACTGCCGGGCTACCCATCGCATGAGGCGGCGCGCGATGCGCAGGTCCTGCTCCACCAGCCGCTCGACGCCGGGGCGCAGCACCTTCACCGCCACGTCGCGTCCCTTGTACAGCGCGCGGTGCACCTGGCCCAACGAGGCCGCCGCGACCGGCACCCGGTCGAAGCGCGCAAAGACCGCTTCGGGCGGCTTGCCGTACGCGGCGACGATCTCTCGCTCGATCTCGGCCACCGGCACCGCCGGCACCTGGTCGTGGAGCGTCCCCAGCACGCTGATGTACGGCTCGCCGATCAGGTCGGCGCGTGCGGCGAAGACCTGCGCCAGCTTGATGAAGGTCGGCCCCAGCGAGGCGATGGCGGCCACGATCCCCTCGGCGCGCCGCCGGTGGAACTCCGGCGTCCGGAGCTTCGGAGCGCCCCACAACACCCAGCGCCGGCGGTCCCGCAGCAGCGAGACGACCCACGGTGCAAGGGTGAGGAGGATCCGGAGCGTGCGCATACCACAAGCTATACGCGTGCGCTACGGCAGAAGTTCGAACCCCGCGAGTTCGAAGTGTGTGTCGAGGGCGAGTGCGTGCCGGATGCGGCGGGCCTTCATGACCTCGAAGCTCACCGCGTCGGCAAGACTGAGGCGCTGATCCGTGAATCGCCGCAGCCAGCGGTCTACCGCCATCCGCTCCGTGTCCCGGTCCACGAAGACGACCTCGTGCGCCGCGTCCTGATACAGGGCGTCGAGGAAACGCACGCCCTCCGCAGCCCCCCTGAACCGCGAGATGAGGATCTGCATCTCGGCGACCACCAGGTTGGTGGTGACGAGCCGTGCATGGCGGTCGATGAGCGACTTGTACGCGGCCAACGCCCCCCGGTGCCTCGCTTCCTTGGGGCTCAGGGCGGCGAACCACCCGGACGTGTCCAGAAACGCTCCGGTCACCGGCTCTTGCCGCGACGTCCGACGTACGACTCGGCCAGCACCGCGTCGTGATCGACTGCCACGCTGGCGGGCCACTCACCAGCGCGGCTCTCCGCGACGAAGGCCAGCATGGGGCTCTCGACATTCTGTTCGCGCGCAAACGCGCGCATGCCGCGGCGCATCACCTCGGCCTTCGACAGGCCGGATGTGGCGGCGAGGCGCGCCAGCAACGAACTGTCGTCGGCCTCGAGGTAGACCTGGACGGGCTCGCGGACACGCGGCATCGAGGCGGGAGAGCGCTTGGCCATGCAGTAACTATAATACATGTAATACATGATTACAAGTACATGTAATCGAGCTGGCGCTCAGATCCCCGGGACTGGCTTTCTGGCGTCCCGCACCGGCGTTCCGTACTATAGAGGCTTCCGCGACCGAGGCCCCCCCTCTGTTCAGAGAGCTCCCCCCGCCGGCGCCGGCGCCGCAACAGGCCCGAGCATGACCAACGACATTGCGAGCCGGCTCACTGCCGCGCTCGACGGCCGTTACCGCATCGAGCGCGAGCTCGGCACCGGCGGCATGGCCACCGTCTTCCTCGCCGACGACCTCAAGCACGATCGCAAGGTCGCGCTGAAGGTCCTCAAGCCAGAACTCGCCGCGGTGCTCGGCGCCGAGCGTTTCGTGGTCGAGATCAAGACGACGGCGGCGCTGCAGCATCCGCACATCCTGCCGCTCTTCGACAGCGGCACCGCGGACGGCTTTCTCTTCTACGTGATGCCCTACATCCAGGGCGAGACGATCCGCGAGAAGCTCAACCGCGAGACGCAGTTCGGCGTGGATGAAGCGGTGCGCATTGCCCGCGAAGTGGCCGACGCGCTCGACTACGCACACCGCCACGGCGTGATCCACCGCGACATCAAGCCCGAGAACCTGCTGCTGCACGACGGGCGGGCGATGGTCATGGACTTCGGCATCGCGCTGGCGGTGAGCGCGGCGGCCGGCGGGCGCATGACCGAGACGGGCCTCAGCCTCGGCACGCCGCATTACATGAGCCCCGAGCAGGCGACGGCCGAGAAGGACCTCACGCCGCGCGCCGACGTGTATTCGCTGGCGACGGTGCTGTACGAGATGCTGACTGGCAATCCGCCGCACACCGGCGCGACGGTGCAGCAGATCATCATGAAGATCATCACCGAGGCCGTCGAGCCGGTCACGAAATACCGGAAGACGGTGCCGCCCCACGTCGTGGGTGCGGTGGCGCGCGCGCTCGAGAAGCTGCCGGCCGACCGGTTCGAAAACGCGAAGGCGTTTCGCGATGCGCTGGGGAGCGAGGGCTACTCGTACGCGACGTCAGCGGCGGGAGTCACATCGGCGACGCCGGCGGCGGCGGCTGGTCGGTTCAGCGGACGTCGCGCGACGCTTGGCGCGTGGGCGCTCGCCGCCGTGGCGGTGGTGGCGGCAGGCGCGGGCTGGACGCGTCGCACGCCCGAAGCGCCCTTCCGACGCGTGGACCTCACCTTCGGCGCGCTGGCGCCGGCGCAGCCCGGGTGGATCGCCGTGTCGCCCGACGGAAAGATGCTCGCCGCCGCCGGAACCGTGGCCGGCGACGCCGCCATCTACATGCGTCGGCTTGATGGCGACGCGGACTTCCGGAAGGTCCCGGGAACGGAGGGTGGGGTCTTCCCCACGTTTTCACCGGACAACCAGTGGATCGCCTTCCGCCGCGCCACCGATCGCGCGCTGGTGAAGGTGAACGTGAATGGCGGCGGGGCGGTGACGCTGCTGAGCGGCGGCGTGCTCGATCCCTACGGGCCGCACTGGGGAGAGGATGGGCGCATCGTCTTTTCTGGCCCCACCGGCAACGGGATCGTCTCGGCGTCGGGGGGCGATGCCAGGCCGCTGCCCAAGGTCGTCGGGCGGGTGCCGTTCCTGCTCCCTGACGGATCTGGCGTGCTGTTCTCGGCGGGGAGCAGTGTCATGCTCTACGAGTTCACGTCGGATTCGGCGATCGCGCTGCTCCCAAGCGGCCGCGCGCCGGTCTACGTCTCCACCGGCCATCTGCTCTACAGCGCGCCCGAGGGCGGCCTGTTCGCCGTGCCGTTCGACCTGAAACGCCATCGCGTCACGGGGGCGCCGACGCGCGTCCTCGAGCGCGTGGGCGGGACCGTTGGCACGCGCGGCTACTCCGTGTCGAGCGCCGGTGACCTCGTGCACTATGATGCGGACGGCAGCGGCGGCGGGTCCTTCAACGACCTCATCATCTTCGACCCGCGGCGCGGCGCGGACACCGTGCACCTGCCGCGCGCCCGCCACAACGTGCCGCGCTTCTCGCGTGATGGCCGCGCCATCGCCATGGAAGTCGTCTCCGAATCGCGCTCCGGCCAGACGGACATCTACACCGTTGACCTCGTCACCGGTACCTACACGCAGCTGACATTTGAGGGGGACAACGACGAACCGGCCTGGTCGCCCGATGGCAAGCGCGTGGCCTTTGACAAGGTCGTTCCGCCGGGGGGCGAGGATCTCTTCGTCAAGCCGGCAGACAACAGTGGGGCGGAGCGTCGGATTCTGACGGGGAGCACGGGCGAGGTGAGCCTGCAGCAGTGGGTGGACGACAAGACACTGCTCTATACCGCGATCATTCCCGGGCGGGGCAGCGACATCTTCACGGTTGGGGCCGACTCGGGTGCCGTGCCGGTACCGTACCTCCAGACGCCCTTCTCGGAACTCGCCCCGCGGCTCTCGAGCGACCGCAAGTTCCTGGTCTTCCTGTCGAACGAGACGGGAGTCAGTCAGCTCTGGATGCGTGACTACCCGGTGCCGCAGGGCAAGTGGAACGTGTCGCGTGGGGAGGCCAGCGCCCCGCGATGGGCTCCCGACGGAAGCGCGGTGTACTTCTGGCGCATCGGCGCGCCACTCGACACACTGTTCCGGGTTCGCATCTCGCGCACGCCCAGCGTGGCGGTTGGGGCGCCGGAAGTGGTCGTCGCGCTGGACATGGATGGTGTCCCTAACTGGGACCTGCATCCGGATGGGCGGCGTTTCGTGGCGGCGGTGGCAACGACGCAGGCAACCGCCTCGGTGACGTCCGCTGCGGGCGGCGGCAGGGCACCGGCCGTGCGCCATCTCATCCTGCAGAACTGGTTCAACGAGCTGCGCCGGCTGACGGCCACGGCACCGAAATGAGCGATCGCCCCTTCCCCAACCGCAAACCCCGCGACGACGAACTCGACGTCTTCGGCGTTTCGCACCCCGGGAAGATCCGCAAGGAGAACCAGGACCACTTCCTCATCGCGACGTTCCACCGACGCATCAACGTGCTTGGCACCAACCTGCCGGACGTCGCGCAGCGCCTGCCGTCGGAGGAACAGCGCATGGCGTACGTCGTGATGGTCGCCGACGGCGTGGGTGGCGGCGTGGGCGGCGCCGAGGCGAGCGCCACCGCGCTCGAAGCCGCCATGCGCTACGTGCACAGCAGCGTCACCGTGTACTACGGCGCCGACGCCAACGAAGCCGAGTTCAAGGCGCTGCTGCAGGAAGCGGCCATGCAGGCGCATGAAGCCGTGCGCTCCGTGCGCGAGACGCAGGGCGTGCGCGGCACGATGGCCACCACGCTCACGCTCTACATTGGCGTCTGGCCGACGTACTACCTGCTGCAAGTCGGCGACTCGCGCTACTACGTGTGGCGCGACGGGACGCTCATGCAGATGACGCGCGACCAGACCATGGCGCAGGACCTCGTGGACCAGGGGGCGATGTCGCAGGACATCGCGTCGCGCACGCCCATGGCGCACGTGCTCTCCAGCGCGCTCGGCGGCGACACCACCGTACCGGTGGTCACGCGCCTGCCGTTCAACTGGGGCAATGTGCACCTCCTCTGCTCCGACGGCCTCACGAAGCACGTCACCGACGAGCGCATCGCCGAGGTGCTGGGCTCGATGACGAGCGCCCGGCAGGCCGCCGAGCAGCTGTTGCAGGACGCGCTGGCGGGTGGGGGCACCGACAACATCACGGTGGTGGTCAGCCGGTCGGTGCCACGGGACGGCGCGTAAGCGACGCGGACCTCGCGCGCCCTACGCCCGCTTCGCCACCGTGTCGATCCGGATGTCCCGCCACTTCCCCCGCCGGAACCGCCAGATGCTCAGCGACGCCCGCGTGAAGTGCCCGATCACGATCGCCATCCAGATGTGGTGCGGGGCCAACGTCA
>JACREJ010000066.1 GCA_016218305.1 Gemmatimonadota bacterium
GGCGGCGAGGATGCCGATGATCACGACGACGATCAGGAGTTCGATCAGCGTAAAGCCCTTGCGGTGCGACATCATGACTGCTCCCAGAAAAAGTGACGCCGCGTCGCGCGGTGCACAGTCGAGATGCTTCTCGTCTGGCACCACGCCACGCGGCGGTGCTTCGCAACTGTCGTACTGCGGTGCTGGCTGCGGAGGGGCGACAGGTAACCCTTCCAGTTTGTGCCGGCGCGCCGGAGCGCGCCGGGTCAGGCTAGGCTACTGCGGCCTTAGTTGCAGACCGGCTCGCCTTCGTTGGTGGCCGTGCCGCCCACCGAGATCTCGCAGGTCTTCGCCGTCGACGCATGGCCGGCCGTCGCGCCCCAGCCCGTGTTCGTCACCGTACCCATGGTGACCGTCACGCCGCTCGACGCCTTGTAGGTCGTGCCCATGTCCGTGATGGAGCTGGCGTACGTGCTGTTGTTGTCCGAGAAGTACGCTTCCTGCGCGGTGACGAGGTTGCGCAGGTCCGACTTCATCGAGGCCACGTAGGCCTTTTCCTTCGTGTTGGCGAACTTCGGGATCGCGATGGCGGCCAGGATGCCGATGATCACGACGACGATCAGGAGTTCGATAAGCGTGAAGCCCTTCTTGTTGGAAAGCATTCGTTTTTCTCCAGCGCGAGGAAGTGGGAAATCGGCGCCCTGGTCGGCGCAGGTGAGAGACTGACAGATTCGCAGGGTGTAACGACTGCAATTGCCTTGCCACAGCGCCACAAGCTGTCTAACACGTTGAACCAGAAAACTTTAGGGTTATCACACGGCGAAGCCGCCCACCGGTGTCGGTGCGGATTGCCGCAATTCAAGGCAGATCGCCGCGTTTCGAATTCACTCAACTGTACTGTTTAGTTACAAGTGTTCATGCTTGAAACAGTAGCTCTTCAGCAAGGGACGCACCGGGCTATCGCGGCGACCGACGCCGCTCCAACCACCTCGGCGCGATCGTCGGATCGAGGCTGTCATTCGCCACCAGCGCGCTGTCGGCCCGCTCGATGATGTACCGGAACGCCCGCTTGTACATGCCATCGGCGATGGCCACGCGCGCCGTCGTGCGCGCCCATCGCCACTGCGCCAGCTCGAGCTGACACGCCGCAATCGACACGGTGGCGATCGCCAGCTCGGGCTCCAACGACAGCGCCTTCTGATACAGCGGAATCGCCGCCCCGCACAAATGCGCCTGCCGATACCGGTGCGCGAGGTCCATGTAGACCGCGTGGTAGTTGGGCATGAGGGCGATGGCCATGCGCCACTGCTCCTCGCCCTCGCGAAAGCGGTTGCGCTGGAAGTACTGCCCGCCGAGGGCGTAGTGCGCCTTGAAGTTGAGCGGCGACTCCTCCACCATCAGCTCGAACGCCGAGTCGGTGTCGTGCCAGAAGGCGTTGCGATCCGCACTGCGCACCACGCCGAACGCGAGCGCCCCCACGACAGCAATCGGCACCAGCGGCCGCCACGGCGACCGCGTGTCGCGCAGCCGCGCGCGCAGCGCGTCGAGGCCGACCGCCACCACGAGCATGGCGCCCACGCTCGGCAGGTAGAGCGTGCGCTCTGCCAGCAGGATACCCGTGGCGAGCAGCACGTTGCTGACGGGCGCGACGGCAAGCGCGAACCAGGCGACGCCGAATGCCACCACCGGCGCGCGCCGCACCGAGAGCACGAACAGCGCCGCCGTGCTCAGCAGCAGCAAGAGCCCCGCCAGGTGCGACGGATGCAGCGTCGCGAAGACGTCCAGCTGCCGCGGCGAGTAGTCCGCGTACAGGCGGACGGGAGCGAGCATGAGGCGCCCGTATTCGGGTATCACGTTCAGCATGATGAGCGCGCGCTCGATCATGTCCTTGTGCAGCAGCGACGGATGGGGCACGTCGCCGCCCACGGCGCCGAGCACCTGCACCCGTAGCGCCACAAAGGCCGCGGCGATGGCGACCAGCGGCCAGAGCAGCAGCCGCAGGCGGCGCACGCGCTGCAGCACGGGCCCATCGCGATACAACAGCACCTCGGCCGCGAGCAGCAGCGCCGGCAGCACGATGACGTGTTCCTTGGTGAAGATGCCGACGAGGAAGAGCGCGACGATGGCCACGCCCGTCTGCCGCCGCATCGGCCCCTCACGCCGGTCGCGCAGGTACAGCCCGACCGCCGAGAGCAGGATGAGGGCCGCCCACAGCTCCGCCTGCCCAACGACGTTGGCCACCGCCTCGACGTGCACGGGGTGCACCGCGAACAGCGCGGCGGCGACCCAGGCGACGCGCGTCGGCACGACGAAGCCGAGCGTCCAGAACACCGCCACCGCGCAGGCCGCGGCGAGCGCGACGTTCACGAGGTGGAAGACGAGCGGCGAGCCGCCGCCAACCAGCCACTGCAGGGTGTAGGCGACGATCACGAGCGGGCGATACAGCCCCGCCCCGTTCTTCATCGGCCAGTACGATTCCTCGAAGTAGCGCCACAGCGCGCGCAGCTCGTGCACGCGGCCGTTCTCGACGATGATCCACCGGTCGTCGTAGGTGAAGCCGTTGCGCAGGCTCGTGGCCGACGCCGCGAGGGCGAGCAGCGCCACCGCCAGCGCCAGCACGCCCCAGCGCGGATCGGGCAGCGGCGCGGCGCGGCGCGCCGGGGCATCCGCGAGGGAGCGATCAGCCGGCGCGGCGCCGGCGGCGGGTGCCGTCACGTGAGAAAGTTGAAGCGCACGATGTGCCAGAAGGCCGCCACGCCGTCGCGCCACCCGATCTTCTTGCCCTCGGCGTAGGTGCGGCCCGAGTAGCTGATCGGCACCTCGAAGATGCGGACATTGGCGCGCGCGAGCCGTGCCGTCACCTCCGGCTCGAAGCCGAACCGGTCGCTCGTCAGGTGGAGCGAGCGCGCCAGGTCACCGCGGATCGCCTTGTAGCACGTCTCCATGTCGGTGAGGTTGAGGTTGGTGGCCATGTTGCTGAGCAGCGTGAGCAGCCAGTTGCCCACCGAGTGCCAGTAGTAGAGCACACGGTGCGGCCCGCTGAGGAAGCGCGACCCGAAGACGGCGTCGGCGCGGCCGTCCACGATCGGCTCGAGGAGCGCCGGCCAGTCGGCCGGATCGTACTCGAGGTCGGCGTCCTGCACGATGACGACGTTGCCCGTGCTCGCCGCGAGGGCCGTGCGAATGGCCGCTCCCTTGCCGCGATTGACGTCGTGCCGCAGGAGGACGTCGATGCGCCCCGACGCCTTGAGCGCCTCGAGCTTCTGCCAGGTGCCGTCGGTGGACTGGTCATCCACGCAGATCACCTGCTTGCGCACCTTCACCGCGTGGACCTGGTCGAGGATGAGCTCGATGGTCGCCAGTTCGTTGAACACGGGCACCAGCACCGAGAGCACGAGGTCACCCTCGTTGATGGGCGTGCGGCCCCGCATGCGCGGGATGGCGGTGAACTGCGTGGGGGTGGGTTGCATGAGAGGCGGCGGACGGAGAGGACGGATGGCAGGGGGCCGGAGCGCTACCGCACTACATCATACACTAGCACGTTCGACGGGTCTGCCCCCTTGAGCTTGAGGCGACCGGTCCGCGCCAGCTGCACCGCGGCGCGCAGCGACTCGCGCTCGCCGACCACCACCCAGCGCGGGTGATACGCGTCGAGCACGCCGGCGAGCTGCGCCGCGACCTCGGCGTCGGTGCGGCGGCGCACATGCTGCTCCGCCGTAAGCGCCAGCAGCGGCACGGCGGGACGGCCCGCGTACAGGTGGACCATCGCGTCCTGGTCCGATGCCACGAGTCCGTCGGCGGGGAGCGCCGCCGCCACGCCCGCCGCGGCGATGCCCATGCGGGCGTTGGTGCGCTCGCCCGACTCCCAGCTGCGGTCCCGCCAGCTGCGCGCGTGCCAGGTGGCGAAACCGGCGGCGAGCAGCACCGCCGTCACGCGCACCGCGAGCCGCATCGCGGGACGGGCGGTGGGAGCGCCGAGGTGCGACACGCCGACAAACAGGAAGACCAGAGCGAGCGGCCACAGCGGCCACAGAAAACGATCGGGCGGGAACGGCCACAGGAGCAGCAGCAGGCCATACGGCACGAAGACGAAGACCGAGACGGTCGCGCGCGGCCAGCAACGCACGGCCCCCGCGCCTGCGAGCACGAGCAGCGCCATGCCCGCCACACCCTGCAGCAGCATCGGGGCCTCATACAGCCCGAAGAGCATGAGCACGAGGCGCATGCCCCGCAGATTCTCCGCGGCCACGGCGACGGCGAAGTCGAACCCGCCCGCGCGCCACGCGTCGGCAATCCACGGACCGTACGCCCCGTAGGCGCCGGCGACCGCCGACGGCACGTCGTGCGCATGCGCCGACGTCCACCACTGCCACGGGAGCAGGAAGATGAGTGAACCCGCGACGACGAGCGCGGCGTCGCGCCCCCGGCGGCGCCAGAGGAGCGTCGCCACGACCGCCGGGAGCAGCGTGACGCCGACGGTGCGCAACAGCGACAACGCGCCAATGGCGAGCCCGAGCAGGACGGCCGTGCGCCACGCCGGCGCTGGCGCTGCGTCCGCCGCGGCCACACCCGCGGGCTCCGGTGCAGCCTCAGACGCGGCGGTGAGCGTCGGCATGTTCGTCTGCACGACGAACCGATCCGCCATGATGAGCACGCCGCACAGCGCGATGAGGAACGCCGTCTCCGAGAAGAGCAGTCCGTTGAGGAACAGCACCGGCACCGTGGCGACGCTGATCACCGCGACCACCGACGACACGACCACGGAGAGCCCGCCCACGCGCCGCGCGAGCTCGCGTACGGCAAGCGCGGCGATCGGCAGCAGCATGACGTTGATCAGCTTGAGGAACGCGACGTTCGCCGGGAACTGCGGCGCCACGCGCCAGAGAAGTGCGAGGAGCAGCGGATAGCCGGGCGGAAAATGCGTGGCCGCCGGCGCGCCGGGAAGATTGGTGTAGCGATATCCGTCGCCGTTGGCGATGGCGCGCGCGAGGATGGCGTAGTGGCCGTCGTCCTGGAAGATGCCGATGGGCACGTCGGTCATCGCGAAGAAGCCCAGCAGGACGGCGATCGCCGCGGTGGCGAGCGCGGTGCGGCGCTGCAGCGCGTCGGAGGGCATTGGTGCCTGATGCACTGCGGCGCCGGTCACGGCCGCTCCCGCAGTGCGAAGGCCGCGCCGCCGCCAGGGATCGGCGGCAGCGGGGTGACCGCCGGCGCGCCGGGCGTCTGCGCCCAGAGTGGAACGGCGTCGCGTTCCGGCGTCTGGCGCGAGAGCACGAGCAGCTGCGGGCGGTAGCGCGCCGCGAGCGCGCTGAGTTCGCGGGCGTACTGGGGCAGCGGCTTGTCACGCACATGCTCGGCGGGCGTGAGCATGGACACCGGCATCGTGGTGCGTCCCGTGTAGAGCGCGATCATGACGTGGGCATCGCTGGCCACCACGTCCTTCTCCCCCGCGTGCGTGACGGTCCACTCGACCAGGGGCCAGAGCCGCTCGGTCATCGCGCGTTGCGGCGAGCCCGCCCAGCCGCCGGCGAGGCCGCGTGCGGCGTACGCGGCGTGCCCGGCGAGCAGCAGCGCGACCACAGCCGCGGCGGCGCGCGGCGCATGCGGCCAGCGGCGTGCCCCCCACGCACCGGCGCTGCGCGCCCCGGCGAGCAGGACGATTGCCGCCAGCGGCCAGACCGCCCAGACGAAGCGCTCCGGGCTGTACGGCCAGAGCAGGACGACGCCGCCGTACGCCACGAGGAAAGCGGCGAGTGCGCTCCCGCGTCGCAGCAGCGAGAGCAGCCCGAGCCCGAGCGTGCCAATCACCGCGATCGCGGCGCCCCACTGCATCACACGCGGGAGGCGCGGCGCGAAGATGAGCCCGAAGGCGCGCCAGAGATCCGCGACGTTGCGCGCGAACACTTCCCACATCAGCGCGGGCTCGCGCCGATAGCCCCCGATGACCCACTCGAGGTAGGGGCCGTAGCTCCCGCGCAATTCATCGGGGAATCCACGCGCCGCCTGCCAGACCCAGACCTGCCACGGCATGAGCGCGACGACGGCGCACGCGGCGAGCACCGCGGCCTCGCGCCGCCGGTGGCGCCACCAGAGCACGGCGACCGCCGCAGGAAGCATCACGCCGCCCACGGTGCGCACGAGCGTGAGCGCCGCGATCGCGACGCCGGCCCATGCCGCATCGCGCACACCGCCGTCGCGCACCGCACGCTCCACCAGCCAGAGCGCGCCGATGAGCACCGCGAAGAAGAACGACTCCGAGAGCAGCACGTTGGTGAGCACGAGCACCGGCGCCGTGAGGGCGCAGACGGCCACGGCGAGTGCGGCCGGCACGGCAGCCATGTCGAAATGGCGCGTCGCCAGCCGCACCGCGCCGAATACGCCCACCGCGAGGCAGAGCGGGTTCAGCATCTTGAGGATGGCGACGTTCGCCGGAAAAGCGGGTGTGACCTTGAGCAGCGCGGCGAGCAGGAGCGGAAAGGCCGGCGGGTAGTGGATCGCCGGCGGCGTGCCCGGCAGGTACATGTAGCGGTAGCCGTCGCCGGCGGCGAGCGCCTGCGCCGACAGCAGATAGACGCCGTCGTCCCAGAAGACGCCGACGGGATGGGGCGTCACGCTGGCCAAGGCGCAGGCGAGCACCAGCACGGCGGCGAGCGCGGCGGCAGGCCATGAAGCGCCCGGCCCGGCGTCACGCGGGGCGCCGGCCTGCGGCGCGTCCGCGCGCGCCGCCGGTGCGCTCACGCGTCCACCCCGTACCGGGCGAGCTTGCGGTGCAATGTGGAGGGATCGATGCCGAGCGCCTCGGCGGCACGCGTCTTGTTCCCCTGCTCACTCTGCAGCACCCACAGGATGTACGCCTTCTCGATGGTGTCGAGCGTCGGGTTTGGCGTCGGACGCTCGGCCACGAGCGGCTCGGCCCGGCGTTCGGCGAGTCGTTCCGGCAGGGCGGTCACCCCGATCACCGGCCCCGAGCACAGGATCACGGCGCGCTCGAGCGCGTTCTCCAGCTCGCGCACGTTGCCGGGCCAGGCGTACTCGCCGAGCATCTCGAGGGCATCCTCGCTGAGGCGCTTCGCCGGCTCGCCCCGCTGCGCCGCGGCGGCCTGCAGGAAGGCCTCGGCCAGCAGCGGGATGTCGTCGCGTCGATCACGCAGCGGCGGCAGGTGAATGGCGATGACGTTGAGGCGGTAGAAGAGGTCGCGCCGGAACGCCCCGCGCTTGATCTCCTCTTCGAGGTCGCGGTTGGTCGCGGCGATGATGCGCACATCAATCGGCTCCGCGTCGGTGGCGCCCACGGGGATGATCTCACGCTGCTGCAGCACGCGCAGGAGCTTCACCTGCGTCGCCTGCGTCGTCTCGCCGATCTCGTCGAGGAAGAACGTGCCGCCGGCCGCGGCGGTGAAGAGCCCCGACTTGTCCTTGACCGCTCCCGTGAACGAGCCTTTGACGTGGCCGAACAGCTCGCTCTCGAGCAGCCCCTCCGGGAGCGCGCCGCAGTTGATGGACAGGAAGGGGCCGTCCGCCCGCGTCGAGAGGTCGTGCAGGTAGCGGGCCACCACTTCCTTGCCCGTGCCGGATTCGCCGGTGATCAGGACCGTCGATTCGGTGCCGGCCACCGCTTCGGCCATGCGCATGACCTCGAGCCACTTCTTGCTGCCGCCGACGGGCGCGCCCTCGGTGGCGCGGTCGCGGCGGCGAATCTCCTTCTTCAGCGTCGTGTTCTCGACGCGCAGGTGGCGGTGCTCCGCGGCCCGCCGGAGGATTGCCACGAGCTCGTCGTTGCGGAACGGCTTCTGGATGTAGTAGAAGGCGCCCTCGTTGACGGCCTGCACCGCGGTTTGCAGCGTCGCCTGCGCCGTCATCAGGATGACGGGGACATCCTTGTCCTTGCGGCGCGCCGCGGCGAGGATCTCGACGCCCGTCACCTGCGGCATGCGCACGTCGGTCAGCACGATGTCGTGCGAGCCGCGCTCGAGCGCCTCGAGGCCGGCGCGGCCGCCCTGCGCCACCTGCGGGGCAAAGCCCTCGCTGCGGAGGAGGATCTCGAGCGTCTCGAGGATGCCGGTCTCGTCGTCGACGACGAGCACGGTTGGCCGGATGTGATCAGTCACGCGGGATCTCCCGTCGTGTGGGGGGTTCGCGGGAGGAGCACCGTGAAGCGCGTGCCCGCGCCATCGGAGTCAACAAGCACGTAGCCGCGATGCGCCTCGATGGCCCGGTTCGTCACGGCGAGGCCGAGGCCGGTGCCGCCCTGTTTGGTCGTACTGAACGGCTCGAAGAGCCGCTCGGCGATTTCCGGGTCGATGCCGGGGCCCGCGTCGGCGACGGCGATCTCGAAGGCGCCGGAATCGAAGGGAACGCCGGACGGCAGGTGCGCGCGCTCGAGGGCCCGCGCCGACACGTGCACGATGCTGCCCGCCGGGGACGCCTGCACGGCGTTGAGCACGAGATTGTAGACGGCACGGTGCAGCAGGTCTTCGTCGCCGACGAACGGGAGGATCCCGCCGTCCACCTGGACGTCCACGCGGACGTGCTCGGCCCGGCTGGGGTGCGCCAGCGCCAGTGTCGCGGCGCCGCGCGCGATCTGGCCGAGGTCCACGGGTTCCATGCGCGTGACGCGCACGCGCGCGAAGTCGAGGAACTCCGTGAGCAGGCGCGACAGGCGGCCCGACTCGCGGACAATCAGGTTGCCGAGCGTGCGTTCGTCGTCGGTGGCGGCCGGTCGGCGCGACATCTGCTCCACCGCGCTCTGGATGGACGCCAGAGGATTGCGAATTTCGTGGGCCAGCGATGCCGAGAGTTCCGCCACTGCCTCGAGGCGCTGGGCCCGGAGATTCAGCTGCTCGAGCCGCTTCTGGTCGCTGATGTCCTGGAAGATCGCCGTCGCCGACCGCGGCACATGCTGTCCGTCCCCCGCGTCGGACGTCGTGGTGACGCCCACCGGGAAGACGGCCTCGCCGCGGGTGAGGAAGCCCTCGGCGCGGCTGAGGTGGACGCTCTCCCGCAAGGCATGATCCAGTGCGTTGCCAACCACCGGCGCGACGCGGCGCAGCTCCGCCATGATCGGGCGTCCGACCGCGGCAGCCAGCGGGAGCCCGAGCAGTTCGCTCGCAGTCGGGTTGGCGTACTGCAAGGTGCCGAACTCGTCCACGGTGAGGATGCCGCTGCGGATGTTGGCGAGGATGTCGGCGGCGCGCAGACGCGCGCTTGCCAGTTCGGCCTCGAGTCGTTCGGTGCCCTGCCCCCGTTCGCGCAGCCGGGCGGCGATGGCGCTCGTGCCCAGCGCGACGCCGACGAAGACCACCAGCTGCAGCGTGAGCGCGAGCGACAGCGGCCCCTCGCCGACCACGATGACATCGGCGACGTAGAACATGCTGCCGAGCCCGGCCACGAGCAGGGCGCCGCGCCGCGGCAGCATGAGGGCGGCGGCAGCATTGACGAGGATGTAGAGCGCGGCAAATCCCGAGGCCGCGCCCTGCGTGACGTGCACGACCGACGTCACGACCATCAAGTCGAAGATGAATTGGCCGTACAGGAAGGCGACGGTTGGCCGCTGGCGCCGCACCTCGGTCCAGATGGCCGAGGGGACAGTGACGATCATCGTGAGCGCAAACGTCAGTGACGCGACGAGCGTGTTCTCCAATAGCTCGGCGTCGCCCCAGACGAAGATGGCCGCCACGTAGATGGACGCGGCAACCGAAAAGCGCGCGAGGTAGAGCCAGCGCACCACTCGACGGGGTTCGAGCAGTCCGAGGGCGCGGTCGTCGGCGCTTTGGAAGAAATTCGCGCGCATCTGGCTCCGGGATGGGACTCTTGCAGGATGCAAGGAGATCAGGATCGGCTATCTTGACGCATAATGCAAGAACCGGAGCCGGCCTGCCACTATTAGATTGTCTTGGTTGGGGTCTCGCTGGCCTTCCAATCCCCTCGCCTCACCCTCGTGGCCCCTGACGATCCGCTCCAGGTCAACACGCTCGTCGCGATCCCGCGCGCCGAGCTGAGCGTGCGCGCGTCCCGCGCCGGCGGACCGGGGGGCCAGCACGTCAACACCTCCTCGACGAAAGTCGAAGTGACGTGGAACGTCGCGGCGAGCGCGGCGCTCACCGATGCGGCGAAGGGGCGCGTGCTGCTGGCGCTGGCGTCGCGGCTGGACGCCGACGGCACCCTCCGTATCGTGGCGAGCGACACGCGGAGCCAGCGCCAGAACCGCGACCTCGCGGAGGAGCGGCTGGCGGCGCTCGTGCGGCGTGCCCTCGTGGTGCCGCGTCCCCGCAAGAAGACGCGGCCGACGCGCGCCTCGGTGGAACGCCGCCTCACCGAGAAGAAGCGGTCGGGCGCGAAGAAGCGCGACCGACGCTTGCGGGGCGACGACTGATGCTGCTGCCCAAGCTCGTCACCACGCTGCGCGGGTATGACCGCGCGCAGTTCACCAAGGATCTGGCGGCCGGCGTCATCGTCGGCATCGTGGCGCTCCCGCTGGCGATTGCCTTCGCCATCGCCAGCGGTGTCGGGCCGCAGGCCGGCCTCTACACGGCCATCATCGCCGGCTTCCTGATCTCGGCGCTTGGCGGCTCGCGAGTGCAGATCGGCGGACCCACCGGCGCCTTCATCGTGATCGTGTACGGCATCGTGCAGCAGCACGGGATTGGCGGACTCACGGTGGCCACGATCATGGCGGGCGTGATCCTGATCGCGCTCGGCCTCGCCAAGATGGGCGGCGTCATCAAGTACATCCCGCACCCGGTCACGGTCGGCTTCACCAGCGGCATCGCGGTGGTGATCGCCAGCGGGCAGGTGCGCGACTTCTTCGGCCTCGCGCTGGCCAAGGTGCCCGCCGAGTTCGTGATGAAGATCGAGGCGCTGGCCGAGCACGCGCATACGGTGGACCTCAATTCGCTGCTGCTGGCCGTGGCGACAGTGGTCATCGTGCAGGCGGCGCACCGGGTCACGACGCGCGTGCCGTCCCCGTTCGTGGCGCTGGTGCTGACGACGGCGGCGGCGCACCTCATCCCGCTCGACGTCGCCACGATCGGCAGCAGCTTTGGCGCCATTGACGCCTCCTTCCCCTCGCCGCAGTTCCCGTCGGTGACGGTGCACACGGTGCTGCAGCTCGTGGGCGCCGCGTTCACGATCGCGGCGCTGGGCGGCATCGAGTCGCTGCTCTCGGCCGTGGTGGCCGACGGCATGATCGGCAGCCGGCACCGCTCCAACATGGAACTCATCGCGCAGGGCGTGGCCAATGTCGTGACGCCGTTCTTCGGCGGCATCCCGGCCACCGGCGCCATTGCCCGCACCGCGACCAACATCCGCGCCGGCGGGCGCACGCCCGTGGCGGGCATCGTGCACGCCGTCACGCTGCTGCTGATCACGCTGTTCGCGGGGCGTTGGGCGGCGCTGATCCCGATGCCGACACTGGCCGGCATCCTGATGGTCGTGGCGTACAACATGAGCGAGTGGCGCACCTTCCGCGGGCTGCTCAGCGCACCGCGCGGCGACGTGGCGGTGCTCCTCACGACCTTCTTCCTGACGGTGTTCGTGGACCTCACCGTCGCCCTGGGCGTGGGGATGGTGCTGGCGTCGTTCCTGTTCATCCGCCAGATGGGCGAGGCAACGACGGTGCGCTCGATGACGGACGACGACGACGACCGGGCGCTGCGCACGCTCGACCTGCCGGCCGGCGTGATGATCTACGAGATCGACGGGCCGTTCTTCTTCGGCGCGGCGGAGAAGTTCCGCGACACGATGGCCGAGATCGAGCGCACGCCGAAGGTGCTGGTGCTCCACGTGGCGCGCGTGAACGTGCTCGACGCCACCGGGCTCGGCGTCATTCGCGACCTCGTGAAGAAGGGCCGCAAGGACCGGACGTCACTGATCCTGAGCGGGGTCCACTCGCAGCCGATGATCGCGCTCGGGAAGAGCGAACTGCTGGACGAGATCGGGGACGAGAATGTCGTCCCCGACCTCGACGCCGCGATGCGGCGCGCTCGCGAACTCATCGCCCTGCGGAACACCGGCAGTCACGGCATTCCGAAGGCGTGACGCGGCGGCCTAGCGCCGCTTGAACGAGAACCCGACCTGGATGGTAAGCAGGTCGGCGCGCGAGAAGCGCGGCGACAGCACCGGATCGTTGTTCTGGTCGAACGAGATGTCATCGTCCGTCAGGTAGCGCGCGTCACCATTGAAGTGATAGCGCAGCCCGAGGTCGATGGCGCCGCCCTTGGAGCCCACGGGGATGTAGACGCCGCCGTAGAGCGTCTTCGCGAAGGTGCCGTCGCTGTAGTTGTTGGACGACGCAAAGGCGTCCCCGGAGTACTGGTTCGACCCCGAGACGCTCGACGACGTCACGAACGACGCAAATCCGATGGAGCCGCCCACGTACGGGCTGACGGTCGGACCGGGCACGCCGGCCTGCAGGCCGATGCCGCCGTTGAAGATGTTGTTGGTCGTGTTGACGTTCACGCGGATGAGGCCCAGTGGGCCGCCGCCGAGCGGCACCGTACGCGTGCGCGACCCGTAGATCTCGAATCCGAGGTCGGCGCGAATGAGGAACGGCGAGTTGCCCAGCTGCCAGCCGGCGAAGCCGTTGAGGCCGAACGCGGCGTCGACGTTGTTGGCGAACTCGCCCTGCGGCGCGCCGTAATGCAGCGCGCCACCGAGGACAACCGAGCGCGGCAGGGGCTTCCCATCCGACTCAAAGCTCTGCGCCGCCAGCGGTGCAGCGGTGGCGGCAATCAGCGAAAGGACAACGAGGGATTTCATGGCGGTGCTCCAGCGCAACCGAAGATTCCTGGTGGGATGACGGGAACGGGACGCACACCCTGCGTCCCGTTGCACTACCTACCCGAATTACCTCGCGCCGGTTTCACTGCCAAGTCGGCCACGGCCAGTCGTCCCCGAACGGGTCGCCCGGCGGCGCGTTCAGCGCGGGGGTCAGCGCGGGCACTTCGCCCTTGTCCTGGTAGAGCTTGATCATCATCGCGATCGAGCGCCAATGCGCCCGGTCGTCATCCGATGCGGCGGTCAAAGCACGGGTTCCGGCCGCCGTGAATAGCGTGCTGACCTCGTTGTCGGCGATGGCGCGCACCTCCGGCGACGCCTCCTTGTCCGCAGCCAGCAGCACCAGGCGATCGGCCACGGCGCGCTGCGTCACGCGCTGAATGGCGGCGAGCTTGCCGCTGGACGGCACGGCGGCGTCCCACGTCCCCTTCACGAGCGCCCGGATGGCCTCCTGCAACGAGTACCCGTCCGCCGACCGCGCGGCGTACTGCACCATCCGCGCCGCGCGCTCGCGCTGGAGGATGCCATCCACGATCATCTGCGCCAGCGTGCGCGCCGCACCGAGTTCGTCGAACGCGGGCGCCGTCCGCTGGCCGATGAGTTCCACGTTGCCGCCGGCGTCGAGACGCGGGGCGAAGAGGGTGAGCACCGTGTCGGGGATCGCCAGCTCCTGCGGCATGAGCGCGCCGACCAGCAGCAGCATGGCCTCCCGCTGCCGCGCCGCGCTGATGACGCGCGTCGCCTGCTGGCCATCACCCTTGAGCGCGTTCGCGTACTCGAGACCGCCCAGCGTCTTGGCGACGCCGTTGAGCGCGAAGCGGTGGAAGAAGTACAGCAGGGGGAAGCGGTCCTGCAGCAGGGCGAGGGGTTCGCCATCGCGGATGTTCCGCAGGCCGAAGGTCTGCAGCGCCAGACGGCGCGCCGCCATCTGGTGCATGAGGAACTCGTTCGCCGTCGCCGCGTCATCCCACAGGTTGGTGCGCGGATCGGCCGCTCCCTCGGGGCGTGCGTCGCCGTCGCTCAGGTACAGGTAGCCCTTCTTCAGGCCCTCGGCGACGATGGCGCGGAGCGAATCGCGCTCGCTCGACGGCGGGAAGATGCCGTAGCCCCAGCGGATGGCCCAGACGTCGTACGCACCGGGGCCGCGATCGTACGCGGCGCTGATGTCGATGCGGCCGTTCGTGACGCGGATGCGCGGCGCCGGATAGTCCATCACCGACCCGCGGTCATACGTGCTGGCGATGTAGTTGTGGCCGAGGCCGAGCGTGTGCCCCACCTCGTGCGCGCTCACCTGTCGGATGCGCGCGAGCACGAACGCCGTGTCGGCGGCGGCCGCATCGGCGCCGAGGAAGGCGGCGTAGATGTTGTAGTCGGTGCGGTTGCGGTGCGAATCCATCCGGGCCATGCCCTTGAGCATCTCACCGGTGCGCGGATCGGTGAGCGCCCCGCCCACCGACCAGCCGCGCTCGTTGCGGTTGATCCACTGCACCACGTTGTAGCGCACGTCCATCGGGTCGACGCCCTCGGGGAGCAGTTCGACCTTGAAGCCCCCCTTGAGCCCGGCGCGGTCGAACGCCTCGCTCCAGAACGCGACGCCCTCGAGCGTGGCGGTGCGCAGCGGCTCGGGAATGCCCCGATCGACGTAGTAGATGATCGGCTTCCTGATCGGGCTCTTCGGGTCGTTGGGGTTGACGCGCTCCAGCCGGTGGCGCGCCGCCCACGTCCGCTCGAGCGGCGCCTGGATCGGTGCCGCGTAGTCCTTGAACGACACGCCGAAGTAGCCGACGCGCGGATCGGCGACGCGCGGGCGGAATCCGTCGTCGGGGAGGCGCATCAGCGTGAGGTGCTGGCGGAAGTTGAGGGCGCGCGCATCGGGCACGAAGCGCCGCAGGGCGCCGCCGGCGTCGCCCGTGGCGGCCAGCGTGAGGGCGACATCGATCTCGGTGTTGTCCGGATAGCCCTTGGTGTACGGCCTGAAGATCCGCGACCGGTCGCGCGCCACCGCGTAGCTCCCCTGGCGGCTGCGCGTCAGCGTGCCCGCGATGTCGTTCCAGTCGCGCATCACGAATTCGGTGGCGTCCACCAGCAGGCGTCCGCCCTCCTCGGCGAGGAGCGGGAGGGCCGCCACGGTGCTGCTGGCGAATCCCTCGGCGACGGTGCGCTGGTGGTCGGCGCCGCCGCTCGAGCGATATTGCGTGTTCTCGAACGTGACGAGCACGCGCTCGCCCACCTTGTCGAAGCGCGCCACGCGGACGCCGCCTCCGGAGCCGCGGTCGAGCCCGAGGGCGTTCGATCCCAGTCCGGTGGCAAGCGTGGTCATCAGGAGCATGCGCGACGAATCGCGCGGCAACTCCAGCCAGACGGCGCCGGTGCGGTCGTTCAGGTAGACCGGAACGAAGCCGTCATGCCGCTCGAGGCCGGCCGTGCGAGCGGCAATCGTCGTGGCGGCCGGCGCCTGCTGCGACGCGAGCGGCACGGGGACGAGCGCGGCGGCGAGCAGGGCGGCGACGAGGAGACGAGAGGGCGACATGCGAGAACCGTTGGCTGAGGACGGGCTCAACCTCGCCCCGCCTGCGCACCGCCGCAAGCGGCAGCGCGAATGTGCGCCGTGGTGGCGCGCGGCGGGTGCTGCGGCCCGGTGACCGGCGCGCCAACGCAAGAGGGTCGCCGGCGTGCTGCCGGCGACCCCGTCCATGTCCCACGGCGTCGCGTTACGGCTTGACCATCGCCTTCACGGCATCGGGCAACTCGAAGATCTTCGCTTCCACCTTGTCCCACTCGTATCCGGTGAAAGTCAACACGACGTCACCCTGCGGCGTCTTCTGGACCATCTTGGACGGCATCAGCACTCCGCCCTGGTCCTTGTAGTCGGAGAGGACGACCGTGATGTCGATCTTGCCCATCTGCGGATTCTCGATCGTCCGGATGATGCCGGCCGCGAGCCCCGTCTCGACGTCGAAGAACTGCATGGCCTCGCCACCACCCTCGGCGCGGACCATCTTCACCTTGTAGCACTTGCGCCCCTCGAAATCCTCGGCCGACACCGTCTCGATCGTGGTATAGCGGCTCGGATCCGGGAAGTCGGCGAAGAAGTCGGCCTGCTGCTTGACCGCGGCCGCCTGCTCGCCCGTCATGACCGACGCACCCTGCATGGGCTGGATGGCCCAGGCGGTGGTGCCATCGAAGCCCTGCGTCATCTCCCCGAACGAGCCGAGGGTGATCTGCTGCAGGAGCAGGGCCGGCTTGGCGCGATACAGATGAATGGGGCCTTCAATGCCCATGGCGGGCATGGAGAACGTGCCCGTCTGGTGCAGCGACGTATGCTTGTCCAGCGCCTCACGGCCGCCCATCGCGGCGACGTGCTTTGCCACCAGCGACTTGCCGTCGGGCAGCGCCTGCGCGGCGACCAGGGCAGGAACCAGGCTGGCAGCGGCCAGCGCGACCAGCGTGCGGCGAATGTTCATTGTGAACCTCGGGATAGACTGGGCCAACCGAAAGTGGCCGGCCGCAGGGAAGAAATCTGGCGTACAGCCGGGGTACTGCGCCATACACCGCCGGCGCGAGAATGTCCCTGCGTACGGGCTCCTGACCGTCGCAGTTTCGCCGTGTCCGCGCCGCTAGCGGGACGGCGCCGGCAACCCGGCCTCAATGGTCAGCCGGACGCGCTCGCGCTGCCGCTCACTGCCGCCCACCAGCACGGCGATGAGGTTGTTGTGCACGATGAACATGGGCGGTTCGGCCCACGGGTTCGGCTGGCCCTTCGGGATGGCCGTGAGCGTGTCAATCGAGGCGCTGGACTTCAGGCGCGCCGTGCTGTCGGCGAAGATCCAAGCCAGCAGGTGCGCCTTGCCGACGCGGAGTCCGAGCGGGGCGACGGGGAGCTTCGGGTGCGACGGCAGGGAGTCGTCGGCACGCGGCGCGAGGCCGGCGTTCACGAGGCGCTGCGTGAGCTGGGCCGCATCCCAGCGGCCGGTGGAGGGCGCGCGCGGCGCGGCGCGGACCTGCTGGGCGACGGCCTCGACCTCGCGGCGCGCCTTGGCGGCGCGCACGACGCGGGGATCTTCGCCGGCGCAGGCGGCGAGCGACACGATCACCGTCACGACCAGCGAGCGACTCACGGCACCCGGTTGCAGCATATTTTGAAATATGGCACAGATGCACGACGACGACGATACGGACACCCACGTCCGCCTCGACAAGTGGCTGTGGGCGGCGCGGTTCTACAAGACACGCGGCATCGCCGTCGAGGCGATCGCCGGCGGCAAGGTGCTCTACAACGGCGTGCGACCCAAGCCGGCGCACATGGTGCGTGTGGGCGACGAGGTGCGCATTCGACTGGGACCGTACGAGCACGTGGTCCAGGTGCGTGAGCTGGCCCTCCGCCGCGGTCCTGCGAAGCAGGCGCAGTTGATGTACGAGGAGACGGAGGCATCGCTTGCAGCCCGTCACCGGCTCGCGGAGCAGCTGAAGCTCGCGAGCGCGTATAACCCGCAGGCCGGGTGGACGGAAAACAAGAAAGACAGGCGGGAGCTGAGACGGATGCGGGGCAAGCAATAAAGAGAGACAACAGACAAACAACAGAGAGACAACAGAAAGACAACAGAGGTGGCCCACCGTAGGAACCCCTGTTCTTTTCCTGTTGTCTCTCTGTTGTTTTTCTGTTGTTTCTCTATATTTCGCGCATGTCTAACCAGCAGAACTTCAAGCCATCTTCGCAGGGCTGGGGCGTGGCCGCACTCATCATCATCCTGGCCATCGTGGCGAACACGCTGGCGTACCGGGTGCACAAGGCGACGTACCTCAAGCCCGACGCCCCCGCGGCGGCCGCCGCCGCGCACTAGGCGGGCGTCACCCCGAAAGACAGAAGCGGCGGAGGCCATCGGGGCCTCCGCCGCATTGTTCTTGCCCGGCGTCGCCGGTCAGGTCTTGTGGCGGAACGTGATCCGGCCGCGACTCAAATCGTAGGGCGAGACCTCCACCGAAACGCGGTCACCCGCCAGCACGCGGATGCGGTGCCGCCGCATCTTCCCTGCCATGGTGGCCAGCACGTCGTGCCCATTGGTGAGGTGCACGCGGAACGTTGCACTGGGAAGCACTTCGGAGACGGTGCCCTCGAGTTCGATCGCTTCTTCCTTCGCCATAAATCCCGGTAGTCGTTTGGCGGCCACTCTGGTGCGTGCCCCGGCCGCGGGGGAACTTTGTAATATAGCCGAGTTCGCCCTGTGGGGACAGAGATGGGAGATGGGAGATGGGAGATAGGAGATGGGAGATGGGAGAAGGTGGACGGTCTACGGCAGATGGCGGACAGTTGGAACGGTGGTCCCCATGTCTGTCGCGAGCGGGCGCCTGCCGTTAGCCTCCAACACCCGCCTTCTCCCCTGCACCACACCCTGCTCCCTTCCCCTGTACCACACCCTGCTCCCTTCCCCTGCACC
>JACREJ010000067.1 GCA_016218305.1 Gemmatimonadota bacterium
AGACCGCTGTCCTGTCCCCACTTGGCGCGGTCGGCGGCGATGAATTGGTCAATCGTCGCCTGCGCCACGTTCACGAACTCACCGAACTGCGCTTCCCACAGCGTCAGCGTGTCGGGCGCCGCCACGCTGAACCCGTACTCGAAGCCGAGCACCGCCATCTCGCTGAGCGACGAGTTGTGAATCTCCAGCGTCGCGCTCGCGCCCGGCAGGTGCTGCAACGGCACGAACTTGCGACCGGACTTCACGTCGCTGAGGACGGCATGGCGATGCGAGAAAGTGCCGCGCTCGGCGTCCTGCCCGGTGAGGCGCACCGACGTCCCGCTGGCGATCAGCGACCCGAACGCCAGCGCCTCGGCGTGTCCCCAGTCAATGCCGCCCGACTCGCCGAGCGCGTCACGCCGGCGCTCGAGCTGCTTCGCGAGGCGCGGGTGCGGTGAGAAGTCGGCCGGGTACTGCAACAACTGCTCGTTGATCGTCGCCAGCGCCTCGGCCCGCACGGCGGTGTCGCCCATCGGCGGGAAGACCGGCACTTCCTCCGCCGCGTGATCGTTCGCGGCCGCGATCGCGCTGCGCGCCATCGCGGCGTGCAGCGCCTGCAGACGCTCGGCCACCGCCCGCTCCGCCGCATCCACATCAGCCTGCGTCGCCACGCCCTCGGCGATGAGGCGGCGCCCCCAGACCTGGCGCGGCGTCGGGTGCGCCTTGATGCGCTCGTACAGCACGGGCTGCGTGTACGTCGGTTCGTCGCCCTCGTTGTGGCCGTGCCGGCGATAGCCGACGAGGTCCACCAGGAAATCGCGACCGAACTTCTGGCGGTACGCCACCGCAATGCGCATGGCGGCCACGCACGCCTCGGCATCATCGGCGTTGACGTGGATCACCGGAATCTCGAAACCCTTCGCGAGATCGCTGGCGTATCGCGTGGAGCGCGACTCGGTGGGGTCGGTGGTGAAGCCCACCTGGTTGTTGACGATGATGTGCAGCGTGCCGCCCACGGAGTATCCGGCGAGCCGCGACAGGTTGAGCGTCTCCGCCACGATGCCTTCGCCCGGGAACGCCGCATCGCCGTGAATGCACACGGGCATGACGGTGCGTTCATCGCGCTCCAGCGGGTGTCCGGCGACGCGCTGCTCCGCACGCGCGAGCCCCATCAGCACCGGGTTTACCACCTCGAGGTGGCTGGGATTCGGCACCAGCGACACGTCCACTTTCGCCCCGCTCGCGGTGACCTGCTTCCCCTCGAAGCCGAGGTGGTACTTCACGTCGCCGGTGGAGGTGCCGTCGAGGTGATCGTGGCGGCCTTCGAACTCGGCGAAGACGTGCTCGAACGGCTTGCCCAGGATGTGGGTGAGCACGCTCAGGCGTCCGCGGTGCGCCATGGCAATGGCGACGTGGTGCACGCCCGCGGCCACCGCCTCCTCGAGCGCGGCGTCGAGCATCGGTACGAGCGCATCCGTCCCCTCGATCGAGAAGCGCTTGTAACCCACGTACGCCTTGCCGAGGAAGCGCTCGAACCCGTCCACCTCGGAGAGACGGCGCAGCACGGCACGCTTCTCGTCGTTCGTGAGCGGGCGCGTGAGCTGTTCCGCCGTGAAGAGGGCACGGAACCACTGCCGCTCCTCCTCCGATCCGCAGTGCACGAATTCGACCGCGAGATTCCGCGTGTAGCGGTACTTCAGCCGCTCCGCGACGTCGCGCGCCGTGGCAAGGTGCGGGAAGTCGAGGGCCGCGCCGCTCACGAGATCGAGGTCAGCGTCGGTGATGCCGTAGTGCTCGAGGGTGAGTTCCACCGCACCGGGCGGCGGCGTGCCCAGCGGATCGAGCGGCACGGCCAGGTGGCCGTAGCGGCGAATGGCGGCGGTGTAGCGGGCCGCGCCGGCCACCTTGCGGGCAAATGCCTGCAGGTCCGCCGTTTCGGGCGCCGTCGTCGCTGCCGCCGGTGCGACGCCACCCAGCGACTCGGCCAGCCGGAAGATCTGGCGCCACGTCTCTTCCACGGAGGCCGGATCGTGCCGGTATGCCTCGAACTGCTCGGCGATGTAGCCGTCGTTGAAGGCGGAGGAGATCGGGAGGCTCATAGGTCGAGAAATCTAATCGCCGACGGGGTGAATTGACGGGCCCCGGACCACCGCGTCCCCCACCCGCAGCGCCCCCGTTTCCACGACCCGCGCGTAGACGCGACTCCATCCGGGATGCAGTTGCTGCGAGATGCGGTTGGAGTTCTCGTCCGCGAACGACGGTCGGATGGACTTGCAGGGCGACGCGTAGGCGGTGATCTCCATGGTGACGCCGCCCGCACGCAGCTGCACGCCGGGCGTGATCGTGTCCCAGTCGAGGCCGCGGATCGTGAGGTTCTCGCCCGTCGTGCCGGGGGCGATGGCGTGCCCTTCGCGCTGGAGCGCCTCGATGCGCTCCATGGAGTAGAGGCACAGTGCGCGATCGGGGCCGCCGTGGTGCCGCCGGTCCCGCTGTCCGTCGCCTTCGAGGCCCAACGGACCCGCGTCCGCCTCCGGCACGGGGAGCTTGGGCACGCCGCCGCGTGAGACGTTGATCGAGACGATGACGCCCTGCTCACTCATGCGCCGGCACCTCTGCCGTGACGAGCCGGACGGGAATGCCGCCGTTCGTCGATTTCCACTGTTCAGCGAACGGCAGGCGAACCTGTCGCTCGAGATCACGATCGGCGCTGAGCATCGCCAACCGCCAGCCGGGGGCCTGCGCTCGCGCCACATTGCCCAGTTGCGCAAAGAGGTCGCGCAGCGGGCCCTTGTCGCCCACGCGGATGCCGTAGGGCGGATTCACCACGAGCAGCCCCGGCGCGGTCCCCACGCGCAGCGCGCTCAGCGACTGCTGCGCAATGCCGATGTCATCGGCCACGCCGGCGCGGGCGGCGTTCTCCCGCGCGGCCGCCACACCGCCGGCGTCGCGGTCTGAGGCGCCGATCGCAACGCCGGCGCTCGACAGTTCGGCGCGCGCCGCCTCGTCGCGCACGGCCCGCCACGCCGCGGCATCATGCCCCGGCCACTGTTCGAAGGCGAACGTCCGCGCCCGGCCCGGTGCCATGCGCCGCGCGATCATCGCCGCCTCGATCGGGATGGTGCCCGAGCCGCACAGCGGGTCGGCGAGGGGACGACGGCCGTCCCAACCGGCTCCGAGGAGCATGGCGGCAGCGAGGGTCTCACGGAGCGGCGCCTTCGCCGTTGCCTGCCGGTAGCCGCGGCGATGCAGCAGCGCCCCCGACGTGTCGGCGCTCAGCATCAGCCGGTCGCGAAACAGCCGCACCACGAACAACTGCTCGCCAAAACCGTCTTCCTCGTCCTCGCCCACCGCGCCGGCAACGAGCACGCCCGGCACGCGGTCGGCGAGCGCCTCCGTCAGCCGCTGCGCCACCGCGCCCGAGTGGTACAGGCGCGACTTGCGGCATGTCACGCGAAACCGCACGCGCCGCCCCGGCGTGACCACCGTCTCCCACGCGACGCGCTTTGCATGCTTCTCGACGTCGGCGAAGGTGAGTGCCTTGAACTCGGCGAGGCGCACGACCACCCGGCTCGCCGTCCGGAGGTGCAGGTTGGCGCGCATCATGTCACGCAGCGAGAGCGGCGCCTCGACGGCGCCGGGATCCTCGGCCGTCGCGGAGACCCCGAGTGCCGCCAGCTCACGCCGTGCAAGCGTCTCGAGGCCTGGTGCGGTGATGATCAGCGCGTCACGCGGTGGGGCTGGTGGGCGGCGTGGTGGCATGTCCCGAAGTCTCGCGCCTCGCATGCCACCAGCGCC
>JACREJ010000069.1 GCA_016218305.1 Gemmatimonadota bacterium
GCCGGAGCTGATGAGCGTGCCGAGCGTGCGCGTGAAGCGCGACACCGCCGACTTGCGGATCACGTCGCCCAGCACCGGCATCTTCAGCATGAGCTTGTCGAGGGCCAGCTTGCCGTCGGGCGTGGCGTACCACTTCTTGATGGCGACGTAGCCGCCATAGGCGCCGCCGGCCACCGCCCACCAGTAGCCCGTCAGGAAGTCCGACATCATGATCACGATGCGCGTCGGCAGCGGCAGCGTGAGGCCGACGCTGGCGAACATCCCCTGGAAGACGGGAATCACGAAGATCAGCAGCACCACGATACAAATGCCGGCGACGCTCATGATGACGCCGGGGTAGATCATCGCGCCCTTCACCTTGCGCACGAGAGCGTCGTTCTTTTCCATGAACGTCGCGAGGCGCATGAGGATGGTGTCGAGAATACCGCCCGCCTCGCCCGCGGCCACCATGTTCACGTAGAGATCCGTGAACGCGTTCGGGTGCTTGGCCAGCGCGTCGGCCACCGTGTGGCCCGACTCGACGTCGAACACCACCTGGCGCGTCACCGCTGCGAGTGACTTGTTCTCGGTCTGCTTGCTGAGGATGTCGAGGGCCTGCACCAGCGGCAGGCCCGAGTTGATCATCGTGGAGAACTGGCGGGTGAAGATCACGACGTCGCGCATCGCGATCGACCCGCCCGTCTTGACCTTCGCCTTGCCCTGCTCCTCGACCTTCACGACGTTCATGCGCTTCTGGCGCAATTGCGTCATCACATCGTCTTTGGACGCGGCCTCGAGGGTCCCGGTCTTCAGGTCCCCCTTGGCGTCGCGTGCGGTGTACTGGAAGGACGGCATCGGCGCTCGTTAGCTGGTGCGGCGTGAAAAGGCCCTACTGTAGGACGGTCGAACCCTCACCGGCGCAACCCGCCGGACGACGACCCCGGCTTGCTCCCCGACGCGTCCCGGGCCCCGGTGTCGCCCTCCACCGGGCTCTTGCCGATGAGGCGCAGGAACTCGTTCGGATCGCTGGAGACGCGCAGGCACTCCTCCTCTGCGACGTCGCGGGCCATGTAGAGCTGGTACAGCGCGTCGTTCATGGTCTGCATGCCGAACTTCTTGCCGGACTGCATCGACGAGTAGATCTGGTGGATCTTGTCGTCGCGGATCAGGGCGCGGATGGCCGGCGTCACCACGAGGATTTCCGCGGCCATGGCGCGTCCCTTGCCGCTCTTCTTCGGCAGCAGCGTCTGGGTGATGATGCCCTCGAGCACAAACGCGAGCTGCGCGCGCACCTGCGACTGCTGGTGGCTCGGGAAGACGTCAATGATGCGGTTGATCGCCTCGGCCGCCGAATTCGTGTGCAGCGTGGCAAACGCCAAGTGGCCCGTCTCGGCGATCGTCAGCGCCGCCTGGATGGTCTCCAGGTCGCGCATTTCGCCGATGAGGATGACGTCGGGGTCCTGGCGCAGCGCGTATTTGAGCGAGTTCTGGAACGACTTGGTGTCGGTGCCGACCTCGCGCTGGTTGACGATGCAGTTCTGGTGCCGGTGGATGAACTCGATGGGGTCTTCCACCGTGATGATGTGGCCGTGCCGCTCGCGGTTGATCTTGTCGATCATCGCGGCGAGGGTGGTGGACTTGCCCGAGCCCGTGGGGCCGGTGACGAGCACCAGGCCGCGCGGCTTTTCCGCCATCCGCGCGATGATCGGCGGGAGGTGGAGGTCATCGAACGTCTTGATCGAGAATGGGATCTGCCGCATCACGATCGACACGCAGCCGCGCTGCTTGAAGACGTTGCCGCGGAAGCGCGCCAGGTTCTGGATGCCGAACGAGAAGTCGAGCTCGTCGTCCATCTCGAAGCGCTTCTTCTGGTTCTCGGTGAGCACTGAGTACGCCAGCTGCAGCGTGTCCTTGGGGTTGAGCACATACTCGCCGCGCGAGTTCGTGATCTCGCCGTCGATGCGCATCTTCGCGCGCTCGCCGGCGGTGATGTGCAGGTCGGACGCGCCGCGCTCGATCATCTCCTCGAGCAGGACCCGCAAGTTGACGCCCTGCTGTTGCGGCGCCGCGCCGGGCGCGGTGGGGGGTGCACCAGTCATTGATGATTCCGGGTCATGGAGGTTCTGCGCCGCGCACCGCGCGTCAGGCGCTGGTCTCGCGAAGCACTTGTTCGAGCGGCACGACGCCCTTCAGGACCTTGAGCCAGCCGTCCATGCGGAGCGTGAGCATGCCGTCCTCGATGCCGCCTTCCCTGATCTCGGCGGCGCCGACGTTCTGCAGAATCAGGCGCCGCAGGCGCGGCGTCATGAACATCACCTCGTACAGGCCCTGGCGTCCCTTCATGCCATTGCCGCCGCACTGGTCGCACCCACGCCCGCGCCAGCACGGCACGGACGCGATCTTCGTATCGAGCGTCAGGTCCTTGACGAAGGGCGCCGCGTCCTTGGAGGCGTTCTTCACCGCGTCGCGGAGCGCCTCCTCGGTGAAGCGCAGGTCGCGGTACGTCGTGTCCCGCGTGATCTTCGCCGTCTGCATCTCCTCGTCGCTCATGATGTAGTGCTCCTTGCACCCGCCACAGACGCGCCGCACGAGGCGCTGGGCGAGCACGAGGTTGAGCGCCGAGCTGACATTGAACGGCTCGAGGCCCATGTCCAGCAGTCGGGTCACCGTCTCCGGCGCTGAGTTGGTGTGCAGCGTCGAGAGCACGAGGTGGCCGGTGAGCGCCGCCTTGATGGCGATGCCGCCCGTTTCCAGGTCGCGGATCTCGCCCACCATGATGATGTTCGGGTCCTGCCGCAGGAACGCCTTCAGCGCCGCGGCAAAGGTCATCCCGATCTCGTTGCGCACGAGCACCTGGTTGATGCCGAAGATGTTGTACTCCACCGGGTCTTCGGCCGTCATGATGTTCGTGTCGATGCTGTTCACCTTCGACAGCGCCGAGTACAGCGTGGTCGTCTTGCCCGAGCCCGTGGGGCCCGTCACGAGCACCATGCCGTACGGGTTGCTCACCGCTTCCATGAGCTCGCGTTCGGCGCGCGGCTCGATGCCGAACTTCTCGAGGTCGAGCGTCAGGTTGCCCTTGTCGAGGATGCGGAGCACCACCTTCTCGCCGAAGATCGTGGGCAGCGTCGACACACGGTAGTCGATGACCTTCTTGCCCATCTTCAGCTTGATGCGCCCGTCCTGCGGCACGCGGCGTTCGGCGATGTTGAGCGCCGACATGATCTTGAAGCGGGAGATCAGCGCCGCCTGCATCTTCTTGGGCGGCTTCATGATCTCCTGCAGCGCGCCGTCGATGCGGTAGCGCACCCGCAGCTCGTGCTCGAAGCACTCGAAGTGGATGTCCGAGGCGCCGCGATTGACCGCGTCGGTGAGGATGGCGTTGAGCAGCTTCACCACCGGCGCGTCGTCGACCAGTTGGGCCTGCCCGGCCGCCGCCTCCTCGTCCGCCGTGTCCACCACCTCGACGTCGGCCTCGGCATCCAGCCCCTCGATCTCGTTGAGGAGCGCTCCCATCTGGACGTCGGTCGACTCGTAGTGCTTCTCGATCGCGTTCTTGAGCGTGAACTCGCCGGCGATGACCGGGAAGATGTCGTAGCGCGTGATGAACTTGAGGTCGTCCACGACCCCCATGTTCGTGGGATCGGCCATCGCCACCGTGAGCGTGCGGCCATCGCGCTTGAGCGGCAGGACGAGGTGCTTCACCGCCACGTCGGCGGGGACGAGCTTCACGATCTTGGGGTCGACCTCGAACTTCGACAGGTCCACGGCCGGCATCTTGAACTGCCGCGCCAGCACCTTGGTGATCTCGAGTTCGGGGACGAAGCCGAGCTTGACGAGGTTGTAGCCCACCCGCGTGCCATTCTGCTTCTGCTCGGCGAGCGCCTTCTCCAATTGCTCCTTCGTGATGAGCCCCTCGCGGAGGAGGAGGTCACCGAGGCGTTCGGAACCGGAGGAGGCGGGATTGGCCATGTAACGGCAGTCGGGAGACGGGAGATGGGTGACGGGAGACCATCACGGACGGACCGCACCCTCAGCGGGCCGGCCGAGCCTCTAATGAGTGAAGGTCGTCCGCGGGCGAAGGGGTGTCAAGGCGCTGCGGGGCGCCGACGGCCCTTGTCCTTGCGGGTCGGGGCATCCGCTCTGGCAACCCCGGAAAAGGTCACGCGGTCGCGGAGGGCCTTGGCCATCGCCGCGCCCACCCCCTTGACGCGTTGCAGCCCGTCCAGTGAACCAAAGGCCCCGAACGAGTCACGGTTGGCCACAATGCGGGCGGCGAGGGCGGGGCCGATCCGGGGAAGGGACTCGATGGAGGCAGTGGGGGCGAGGTCGAGGTCGATGAGGCTGATGGGAGATGGAAGACGGGAGATGGGAGAAGACAGCGCCGCGGCCGGCGGTGCGGCGGACTCAGGATTTCGCTTTCGGGCCGCTTTGTCCGCGTTGCGTTTGCGCAGGGCGGCGCGCCCGGCCTCGCGGCTGGGGGAATGCGCGACCGCGGAGTCCACGCGGGCGATCTGCGCCGCCAGGTCGCTCGGCGAGCCCTGCACGAGACGCTCGCCGCCGCGTGCGGCGCGCCAGGCATTGACGCCCACGCCGAGTGCGGCAACGGCGGCGAAGAAGAGCAGCGCCTGACGTTCGGCGGGCGTGGGCATGCCACAATCTTCCCGCGCAGGCCCCATCTCGGCGTCACCATTGCATGGCGGGATGGGTCAGATGATTGCCGATGACTTCCTCGTCACAGGGCAAGGGGGGACGGGGGTTCTTCATCACAGAGACACGGAGGAGCACGGAGGGCCACAGAGTACGACCACTTCCTGGGTAAAGACAGCGCGCCACACAAACATCTGCATGGCGCTCGCAGTTCCCCCAGGAAGTTGCAGTGGCAGTCCTCTGTGGCCCTCCGTGCTCCTCCGTGCCTCTGTGATGAAGAAGCCCCGTCCCTCCTCCTACCGCAGCAGCGCCAGCGCGACGTCCCCGACGATCTTCAGCGACGCCGCCGAGAGCTTGTCCATGGTGTCCTGCAGCGTGTGGTGATACGAGTTGCCGGGCCCGTAGTCGAGGTCAATGACGTTGATGACCTTGAGGCCCACATCGAGCAGCGGGATATGGTCGTCGGTGATTGCCTGCCCTTCCCGCGCCAGGAAGACGTTGCCGCGCCCCATCTCCGCCGCCTTCGACCAGACGCGCTGCACCACCTCGGGCGCCCGCTGCACGGAGTTGATCTCCTGCGGGATGCGCAGGTCGGCATCGCCGATCATGTCGAACAGGACGCCGAATACGGGCCGGTATCCCGGCTCCGGGAGGTGGGACGCGAAGTAGGTGGAGCCCAGCAGGACATCCACGAGCGGCGGCCCGAACTCACCGTAGTCCTCGCCGTCCACGAACAGGAGGTCCACGCCAAGGGCGGAGGGCTTCTTCTGCAGGGCGTCGGCGAGCGCTACGAACAGCCCGACCCCCGACGCGCCGTCGTTGGCGCCGTCGATGGCCTTGATCTGGTCGGCGGGATCCATCTCCTCATCGGCGGTGGGGCGCGTGTCCCAGTGCGTGAGGTAGAGCACCCGCTCCGTGGCCTGCGGATTGAAGCGCGCCAGGATGTTGCGCAGCGGCAGCGTGCGCCCCGATTTCGTCTTGTGGTTCCACTGCTGCTCCGTGACAACGGCGCCCCGCTGGATCATCTGCGCGACAATCCAGTCGCCCGCCTTCCTGTGGGCCTCGGAGCCGGGCACGCGCGGGCCGAACGCCACCTGCGCGGCCGCGTACTGGAGTGCCGCCTCGCCGTCGAACTCGGTGGTCACCACCGGCGGTGTCGGCGGAGCGTCGGGCTTCTGTGTGCACGCGGCGAGCAGCGTGCTCGCGACGGCGAACATCGCGAGGTTGGAGCAGACGCGCCGCGCGCGCCGCGTCAGCGGCGGCGGCGAGATGGTGTCGCTCGTCCGCCCTCTACCATCTACCATCCACCGTCGACCCTCTGTCATTTGATCTCCCCCGCAAAGAACGACACCTGCAGCACCGCCGTGAAGACGATCTGCGAGAAGCGCCGGTTCAGGTTGTTGTCATACGTGACGATGCGCGCGCCGGTCAGCGAGAACGTGAGGTTCTCGGCCACGTCCGCGTCGGCATTGACGTTAATCGCCTGCCGGCCGTTGTCGGCGAGGCGGCTCCGCTTGGCGGTGGCGCTCTGGTTCTGCACCCAGGACTGCGCCGAACTCGCCTGGTAGCTCACCCGCGTGCGGAGCTCGTTCTTGAGCTTCCAGCGCTCGGGCATCTTGATCCCGCGCGACACATCGGCGTTGAGGTCGCGCGACCGCGACTCGGCGATGCTCCCCCGGAGCGAGTCGAGGCGGTGGGTGCTGCCGAGCCCGAACGACGTCATGAGCCCCGTGCCGACGTTCCACGTGACGCTGCCGTTGATCGGAGAGCTCGTGACGCGACTCACGCGCACGTCGGCCGGCACCCCTTCGAGTTCGCTCGGCACGACGCTCGACTGCCGCGTGTTGAGGTAGCGCAGGCTGCCGCCGACGCTGGTGATCACGCGGCTCGCGAAGCGCGGCCGCAGCGTCAGGCGCAGCGTCAGGTCGGGCAGGGTCAGCTGCTCGCCGTCGATGACGGCCTGCGTGTTGTCGAACCGGCGCGTCCAGTTGCGCGAGTTCACGCGCTGCATGCGCGTGGTCACCGCCAGGCCCAGCGGCAGGCGCAGACCCGTGCTGATGGTGACCTGCGCGTTGGTCCCCGCGCTGGTGGCGTTGAGCCCGTTCTGCGCGCGGAAGTGGTCGATGCCGCCCCAGCCGAGCTGGTAGCCAAGCCCCGGCGTGAACGGTGCGCCGTCGAACGCCGAGACGAGCGAACGGCTGGCCTGGATGTCGATGGGCTGCAGCACCTGGATGAGCACGGGCGTCACCAGCGAGTCGCGCAGGTAGGCGCGCAGGGCGGCGGGCAGGTCGATGTTGGCGCCGAGCGCGAGGGTCTGCGTGTTGTTGACGCGGCGCGGCAGGTGGTACCCGCCGGTGCTGTCGGCGTCGCGGACGAGCGTGCGCGAGTTCGGGTCGCGCTGCATGGTGTACGCGCTGGTGAAGTCGAGGCGCGGGCGCATCCAGAAGGCCACCGTCGGCGTGAAGCCGAAGGCGGCGTTCATCTGGCGCTCCCGCTCGAGGCCGACGTCGAGGCCAAGCACGCGGCTGCGCTCGCTGGTGGCGACGATGGCCGTGGGCGACGAGTCGCCGTACTGCCGCAGGTCGCGCAGCGACGTGAAGTCCCAGCGGGCGTTCATCGACTCGAACGGCCGCAGCTCGATGCCGGCGACGTTGCGCCAGACATGCGTCAGTCCGGTGACGATGCGCCCGGTGTCGGAGAGCGCCTCGGCCGGCTTGAGATAGGCCGTCCGGTGGTCCGTGGCGCGCGCGATGGCGCTGCTGAAGCGTACGCTCGAGGGGTTCAGGCGCACCTGCGCGTTGCGCACCGCCTGCAGCCACTCGGTGTTCTGCAGCCAGAAGGGAAGCGCCCCGATGGCGCCGTCCATCCACCGCGGCAGCGGCCGCACCCGCCCCTGCGACGCCATGTTGTAGTCGACGCCGGCATTGAAGTTGGTGCTCTTCCCGCTCTGGTACTCGCTGCGGCCGTTGGAGGACCCGTAGTTCGCGGTGGCCCCGAGGTTGTTCACGATCGCCGCGAGCCAACCCTCGCGCAGCGGCGTCGTGCGCCGCAGCGCGACGCCGACGCTGGTCGCCTCGCTGCGAGGCGTGCGGAGTCCGCGAATGCCGTCGCCACGCAGGTCGGAGCGCGACACGAACAGTGGGTTGTTGGCGCCGCTCGAGTGATTCACGGTCACCGGGATGGCGTATCCCAACCGCGCCGGGAGCAGCTTGTCGAGCCGCACGGACGTGCCGATGTCGAATTGGTTGTCGGACACGTACGACGGCGTCTCGTTGAGCTGGCGGAAGTTGGCGTCGCGGTGACTGAAGCCGGCGCGGAACGTCCCCACGTCGCCCGCCGTGATGCTCAGTCCCACCTGCGCCGCGTATCCCGGCGTGTTGTCGACCTGCGTCAGGCGCATGTCGTCCACCCAGAGCTCGAGCGTGTCGCCCGGCAGGACCGCCGAGGCGCCGATGCCGCCCGAGTCGATGCGGACCATGCCGACGGCGAGGTCCTGCACGGCGGCGAGGTTGGGCGCGCTGATGTTCGGGTCGACCGTGTACACCATGTAGCCATCGGAGCAGGCCGCGTAGCGGCGGATGCTCACGCCGGCGGGGAGCCCGCTGCGCGCGATGAGCACCGAGTCGGCCCCGTGACAGGCCAGCGAGTCGGGACTGTTCTGCAGGAAGGCGTTCTGGAGCTTCGCCCGGAGCGCGAAGAACTTCTCGAAGTCGATGCGCACCTCCGGAAGCCAGGCGGCGACCCCGCTGCCGGCACCCACGGGGGTGCGATAGAGGTAGAAGTTGTCCGCGTCACGGCCCAGCCGGACGAAGAAGTTCATCTCGCCGTCCTGCCCCCAGCCATTCCCGCGTCCGCGCGCCCAGACCCGCAGTTCGCGGTACTGCATGAAGTTCCGGCTCCCCTCGGCGAACCGCTGGTACGTCTCGGCGCGCTGGAATGGGGCGAGGTTCTGCGCCGTGAGGCGCATCGAGCGTTCGTTGATCTGGACGCGCTGGTTCTCGAGCCCGGTGACGATCTGGTCGGGCGCGTCGGTCACCCCGGGCGGCGAATCGTAGATCAGGCCGCTCGTGGAGTCGCGGTCCATCGTGCCGATGGTGGAGGCCTGCACGCCGCCCGCGCCGGTGCGCTCGCCGGCGATGCCGGTGAGCGTGCGATCGGCGCGCTTGAGCCACGACGCCCCCGTGAGCCGGAACAGCGCCAGCGGGACCTGCGTGAACGCGTTGTCCCGCTCCCCTGCCCCGCTGACCATCGTGAGGCGCAGCGCACGCACGCGCCGGATGCTCGGGCCGCCCCCGATGGTGTCAAACGGGGCATTGAACGGCAGGCGCACAAAGACCCAGCAGAGCGTGTTGCTCTCCACCGCACCGCCGGACGTGTCGGCCTGCGTCACCTCGCACTTGCCGACCCGCGTATACGCCTTCGGATCGGAGAGGTCGACGACGTACCGCAGGAGCCGCTCGCTCTCGCGCTGCGACGACACGAAGTTGAGCGTGTTGTCGAGATCGATGTCGTGTTCGTCGAGCCGCCCGTTGCGCACCGTACAGTTGGTCTTGGCATCGCCGAGCCGGTTCAGCTTGACGTCGCCCTTCTGGCACATGGCATGGTTGCGCAGCACGCCGGACGAGTCCGGCGACGTGAACTGGAGCGCCGGCACCACGTCCCCCGGCAGGCCATTGTCGTCGCGTTCCTGATTGAAGGCGCGCGAGAAGGCGTCACGCTCCGAGTGCAGCGAGTCGAGGCCGACGATGGTGCGCCCCGTGTACAGCGTGTCGGACGCCGCGCCGCTGCGCGACACCACGAGGCGCGTCGGCGACACGGCTACCGCGTTTTCCGAGACGTCGCCGAAATCAAGCACGAGCGTGGGATTGCGCGTGCGGTGCGCCGCCGTCGTGTCGATGAGCGTCCAGAACTGGATGTTCTCGATGCGGGACAGGTCGGTGCCGGACGCATTCAACACCGTGCGAATGGAGCGCCAGCGCCGGCCGAGCGGGGCGTTGTTCACCTGCCACTGGTACGTCTTGGTGGCGTCGTTGTACGCGCCCCCCACGCTCAACGGATACAGGGTCAGCCAGAGCATCTGCTCCGGCTGCTGCAGTCCGCTGCCGATGATGTTCACCAGCGGGTCGATCTGCGGCAGCGTGAAGGTGATGGTCTGGCCGGCCGCGCTGAGGCCGTTGTTCTGCCACGCGAGCGTCGCGGCGCGCGTGAGGTCGAGCGCGGGCGCGCCGCCGATCCTTGCCGGCAGGAAGCGGCCGAGCGCGGGCTGACTGCTGTTCAGCCAGGCCGGGTCGGAGAGGTTCACGTGCGTGCCGCCCTCGCCCTCGAAGCTCTCGAGGTACGCCTGTCCGGCGCTGTTGGCTTGCGGCCGGCTCGTCGCCACCTCGGCGTCGAGGTGCACGCGCGACGGCGACGTGGTCTGCACGAACGGGAGCCGCTGAAGGGCGCGCGTCAGCGGCGCGGCCTCGAAGTCGAAACTGCCGCTCACGCCGGCAATGAACGACGACTGCGGTTCGTAGCCGAGCGGCGGACGCGTGAACGTGGTGCGCTGATTCTGCGCGATCGCCATCACGTTGATCTCGCCCACCTCGAGCGGGAACTGCGACGCGAAGCCGATGATGCTCTTCGGCGCGGCGGCGAAGAGCGGGTTCTCCTCGTAGCGCACCGACACCTGCCGCGCGCTCGGAAAGAGCGTGTCGGGGCGGAGGAAGGTCACGCGCCCGAGATCATAGTCGACGCGGTAGTCGAGGTCACGCTGGAGCAGCCGGCCGTCGAGCGTCAGGCGCTCGGAGTTCGGGCGCACCTGCACGGAGCCGAGCGCGAGCGTGCCCGCGTCACCGCCGCCTTCGGCGTCGTAGCGGAGGCGAATGCGGTACGTGGACTGCGGATGCTGCGTCGAGTACAGGTATTCGCCCGGCGTCGTGTAGATCGCCTCGCTCGCCGGGTTGCCGGCGGGCTGGGCGAGGCCGGAGCGGGAGAATGGACGCAGCGACGGGAAAACCAGAAAGTAGTCGCGCAGGATCTTGGTGCCGGCTGCCCCGCCCACCGTGACGTTGGGATCGCCGGGGCGCGGGAAGAGCCGGTTGTCGATGTCGAAGGTGGCGCTGTTGCCCGACTGCGCGAGCCCGAACAGCTGCAGCCACGTGTCGCTGACCCCGGCGAGTGGCTTCTCCTGGTCGCCGGCCGCGCCGGTGACGATGCGCGCCGTCACGGTGTGGCGGCGCACGTCCTCGCCGCCCACGCGGTAGACCGAGCGGATCTCGCGGTCGAAGGCCGGGTCCGTGGGACGCACCTGCGGGTCCCAGAGCAGCGCGGCGTACTGTTCGCGGCTGGTATACTCGAAGTCGGGGGTGCCGCCGGTGGAGGCGATGGTGGTGTCGCGGCCGTTCATCCGCACCGTGTACGCCACGACCAGCCGCTCGTTGTTGAGGTTGAGCGGACGGACGAGCGCCACCCAGAGCAGCGATTGGTCGGTGTAATAGTCCACGTTCTCGCGCAGCAGCTCGTAGATCTGGCCGCGACGCGAGGTCGGGTCGCCGATGAGCTTGAACTGCGGACCGTTCGGATTGGGCGGCTGTCCGCCGATGAGGAGGCGGTAGAGGAAGATGCGCGACGGCCGCAGCGAATCAGGGAGCGACGCGGCGAGCCGCTGGAGCTGCGTCCCGTTCAGCAGGTCGATGTTGGGGAAGTCGGCGAACCGGTGCGGATCCACGGTGAAGAAGAAGCGCCGCGGCTCGATCTGATAGTCCTCGATCTCGCGGTCCACCGACTGCACCGTGCGGTCGCCGACGGTGAAGATCCGGTCCTTGGTGACGTTGCCCTTCTGCTGCGCGACGATGGTGCGGAAGCGCATCGGTCCGAGCTGGCCGACCGCCTGGAGCCCGTAGTTGCCGCTGGGAATGCCGCCCGTGATGAACCGGCTGGCCGGCGGCTGGAACGTGACGTTGCCGACCTCGAGCTTCTGGATCAGCTCGTCGCTCTTCCCCTCGTAGTAGACCTGGATGTTGTTGGAGGCGTCGAACTCGCGCTTGCTGTCGTAGTCCACGTTGAGGTGTACGCGCTCGGCCACCACGCCGCCCGTGCGCACATCGAACTGGAAGTCAAAGAGCGGCTGGAAGCTGCCCTTGCACTGCGAGGCCAGGCTGAAGAACTGGCTGCTGATGCAGCGCTCGTTCTTGGTGCGGTTGATCTTGCTCTCGAGCCGGCCGTTGAGGGCGAGGCCGAGGTCGGCATACTGGCCGAACAGATCGGCAGCCTGTGCGCGCAACGAGGTGTCCGGCGCTGCGGCAACGGCGGGAGCCGCCGCGGCCACCCCCTCGCGAGCGCGCAACGCGGTCCGGATGGAGGCCTGCCACTGCTCCTCGAGGCGGCGCTGGGCGCGTGCGCGCGTCGCAGCGGCGGCGCGGCGCCCGATTTCCTCGCTCGTCAGCCGCTCACGCACGAGGCTGCCGCCGGGCGCAAGCGCCGGCGGCGGCACGAACGTGAGCCGGAATGGGGTGAGCACCGACGGCTCGCCTCCCCCCGGCGGTGCGCCCTGTGACTGGGCCGCCAGCGGCAACGCAAGCGAGCAGGCGGCGAGTAGGCGAAGGGCGCGCACGAAAGTGATTGGGCGGGGTACGAAGGCGGCGAAAGACTGACGGTAGATGGTGGATGGTAGAGGGTAGATGCTATCGTACGACCGTCGTTCCACTTCGCTCCGAGATTCGCCCCGCGCGGCGAACCGTCATCTACCGTCCACTATCCACCTTCTACCTTCGGCATCACCACAAGCCAAATTATCCCCTGACATCTTGCTTCTGAGCGGTCGCCGAGTGGAATATACGGACGGTCCGACACCCTACAACCCTCGGCGTGACCGGCAGTTCCGCCCTTCCTGCGCCCCGGGGCAGACCCGTTGAAGATCACTTCCAAGTACATCCTGAAGGAGCATGTCGGCCCGCTCGTGTTCGCCCTGTCGGCGCTCACGTCGCTGCTGCTGCTCAACTATGTCGCCAAGAAGTTCGGCGACCTGGTCGGAAAGGGTCTTCCGGTCCGCGCGATCATCGAGTTCTTCGCGCTTTCGATTCCGTTCACCGTGGCGATGACGCTGCCGATGGCCATTCTCGTGGCCACCTTGCATGCCTTCAGCCGGCTGGCGTCGGAGAACGAGATCACCGCGTACAAGGCCAGCGGCGTGTCGATGCACCGCCTCGTGGCGCCGGTGCTGGTGGCCGCCTTCGGCTTCACGGTGTTCATGGTCTGGTTCAACGACCAGGTGCTGCCCCGCGCCAACCACCGGCTGGCCACCCTGACCAGCGACATCTCGCGCAAGAAGCCGACGGTCGCCTTCAAGGAACAGATCATCAATGAGGTGTCGCCCAGCCGGCTCTACCTGCGCGCCGGGCATATTGACCGCGCCACGAGCATGATGCGCGAGGTCACGATCTACGACCTCTCGCCGCCGCAGAAGCGCCGCACCATCCACGCCGACAGCGGCCTGCTCGAGTTGTCGCCCGACCAGTCCGACCTGCTGCTCACGCTCTACAGCGGCTCGATGACGGAGGTGTCGCTGCAGGAGCCGGCGCGGCTGCAGCGCAACTTCTTCAACACCGACTTCATCAAGGTGCGGGGCGTCGGCAACCAGTTCGAGAGCGAGCCGGCCGACAGCATGTACAAGAGCGACCGCGAGATGACCATCTGCGAACTGCAGGATCGCGTGGTCCGCGCGGCGCGCACACGGGACAGCGCATGGCGCGTCCTGTACAGGTTCGACAAGAAGGCGGCGCTCGACGTCCAGCCCAGCACACTGCGTCCGGGGCTCGGCGCCGCGTATTGCCGCGTGCTGTCCGCCCTGAAGATCCAGACTGCGGCTGCCGCGGTACTGCCGCAGGATACGACGAAGAGGCCGGTCGCTACCGCCATGCCGTCGCAGGACACGGCGAAGAAGCCGGCCGTTGCGCCGGCAGCGGCGCCACCGGCGCCATCGGCTCACGTGCCGGCGGCGCAGGTGCCGGTGGCAACGGACACCGCACAGCCGCAGGCGGCCGCGCCGGCGCCCACCCCGCTGCCGCACGCCGCCGGCGTCCCGCCGTCGGCAGGCGTCGTCCCCATGGGCGACTCAATCCCCCCGACCGCCATGCCGGTCTTCGTGGAAGGGGCGAAGATCCAGTTCGGCAACGCGGCCAGCATCGTGGACGGCCACTCGGTGGAGATCGAGAAGAAGTTCGCCATTGCCGTCGCCTGCTTCATCTTCGTGCTGCTCGGCGCCCCCATCGCCCTGCGCTTTCCGCGCGGCGGCGTGGGCATGACCATCGGCGTCTCGCTCGCCGTCTTCGGGCTCTACTACGTCGGGCTCATCGTCGGCGAGACGATGGCGGACCGCAACTACGTCACGCCGTTCTGGGGAATGTGGGCGGCCAACCTGGTCCTCGGCGTCCTCGGCCTGGCGCTGACCGCGCGGCTAGGCGCAGAGGGGACGACGAATCGCGGCAGCGAGACCACCGAGCTGCTCGACCGTGCACGGCGGCGCCTCGTGCGCCTCATGCGGCGGCGGCGCTGATGCGCATCGTCAAGCCGCTTGACCGCTACGTGCTCGCCGAGTGGGTGAAGATCTTCTCGGGCACGGCGCTCGGCTTCCCGCTGCTCGTGATCATCATCGATCTCACCGAGAAGCTCGACAAGTACCTCAACCGCAACCTGACGCCGCAGGATATCGCGCTCGCGTACCTGTACGGCGTGCCCGACACGATGTTCCTCGTCCTGCCGGCGGCGGTGCTGTTCGCCACCGTGTTTGCGGTCGGGAGCTTCACGCGCCATTCCGAGATCACGGCGGCCAAGGCGAGCGGGATCAGCTTCTACCGCTTCATCCTGCCAATGGCGTTCGGCGCGCTGCTCGCCACCGTCGCCGGACTCGGCATCGGCGCGGTGTCGCCGTACACGAACGCACGGCGCGTGGAGCTCCTCAAGGAGCGCCAGTTCACCAACCGCTCGACGCGCTTCAACTTCACGTACGCCGCCGAGGGCGGCCGCGTCTACACGATCGCGGGCGCCGACGTCGAGCAGCGCGCACTCGACCAGGTGGTGGTGGAGCGAAAGGGCAAGGACGCGGCGTATCCGACCTATTTCGTGACGGCGCGCTCCGGCAAGTACGACACGCGACGCAAGCAGTGGACGCTGCAGGAGGGCGTGCTGCACATCCTGCCCACCGACGCGATGAACATCAGCATCGCCTTTGACTCGCTGCGCGACCGCCGCATGACCGAGGAGCCACGCACGCTGATGGCAAGCTCGAAGGTGCCGGACGAGATGACCTTTGCGGAGCTCGGGACGTTCATCGCGGCCCTGGAGCGCTCGGGGAGCGACGTGGGGGCGCTGAAGGTGGGACGCATGCTGAAGATCGCGATCCCGGTGACCTGCCTGATCATCATGCTGTTCGGCGCCCCGCTCGCCACCAGCACGCAGCGTGGTGGCACCGCCTTCGGCGTCGGCATCAGCCTCGGCACGACGGTCATCTTCCTGATGCTCGTGCAGCTGACGCAGGCGATCGGGAGCAAGGGGATGGTGCCTCCGAATCTTGCCGCTTGGCTCCCTGGGATAGTCTTTGGTACGGTAGGGATCATTCTGCTAGCCAGGGTACGTACCTAGAAGAGAAACAACAGAGAGACAACAGAGAGACAACAGAGAAACAACAGAGTTACGACATCTGCGATTAGTCGGTTGGGTTGGCATTCATCTGGTGACGCACGGGGGCCTCGCGGGGCTTACCGTGCGTTCATGCATCAATACGAGCAGTTGACCGTCTGGCAGCGGTCAATGGCGCTGGCTGCCGCGTTGCAGGGCGAGGCACGCGCGGCGCGTCACTACATCGACCGCACGGCGTGGAGCCAGATCATGCGCGCCGCCAGCAGCGTGCCGGCCAACATCGCGGAGGGAGCCATGCGGTCGAGCCCGCGCGACTTCGCGAACTTCCTCTCGATCGCCATCGGCTCGGCCGCCGAACTGCACGCCCTCCTGCAGATCGCCGCCGATAGCGGCCTTATCGCCGTCGACCGCGCCAGCAACGCCTCCCACGAGGCCAAGGAGCTCCGCCAGTTGCTCGTTAGCCTGCGCGGACGCATCCTCGGCCGGAAAAGGCAACACAGCCCGTAGAAAGCAGAACCCCGGGAGCCTCTCGGCCCCCGGGGTCTGTTGTCTCTCTGTTGTCTCTCTGTTGTCTATCTGTTGTCTCTCTCAGAACGCATATCGTACGCTGAACTGCATCCGGTAGTTCGACGAGATGTTCTGGTCGTTGAACATCGTGTACGTCGGGCTGAACGTGAACTTCGGACGCGCCGCCACGCCCGTCGCACCCACCATCGACCCCGTCTCCTTGGTCGAGTAGTTCAGCGGGCCAGTGATGGCCGAGTTGGCGCTGGCCGAGCCCACCTTGCCCCAGTTCTTGTTGAGGAAGTTGGCCAGGTTGAAGATGTCGAGCTGGACGGTGAGGTTGTTCAGCGCCGGCGCGTGCATGCCGCTCGCGAGGCCCATCCGGCCGAGGTTCTGGCGGAGCGTCAGGTTGACGAAGTTGCGGAACTCCTCGCGGCAGCTGTGGCGCTCCATGATCTTGCCGCGCTGCTTGTTGAGGCAGCTGTTGCCCGAGATGAACTTCTCGAACGCCGCGGCCTGCACTTCCGGCGTGTTGGCGCCGCTCTGCACGAAGATGATCTCGTTCGGGTCCGTGACGTTCTTCGGGATGTACAACAGGTCGTTGCCGAAGCCGTCGCCGTTCACGTCGCCGGAGCTCGAGCCGCCGATCAGGTAGTGGAACGGCATGCCCGACTCGCCGATGTAGATGAGCGAGAGGTCCGTGCCGGTCTTCTGGAACGCGTACGAGCCGTTCGCGACCACGCGATGCGGCTGCTCGAACATCGAATGCGTCAGCTTGGCCGACTCCTGCGGCAGGTAGCCCGCGGAGCGCCCGAAGCGGTACTGCGAGAACGCCGTCGACGACCCAAGGCTCTGGATGTCGAACGCCTGCGAGTAGGTATAGAACACCGACCCTTCCCAGTTGTTGCGCCAGCGGCGCTGCAGGCCGGCGGTCAGCTGGTAGCTGTAGTCCTTGTTCTGGTTCGTGACGTCAAGCACGATGTTGCGGCCGGTGAACTTGAGATTCGGGGTCAGCGGCGCCGTACCGTACATCAGGCGGCCGTGCGGGTCGGTGCCCAGCGGCGCGCCCAGCGCGATGTTCTGGTAGAACAGCGTGTTGATGCCCTTCGTGTACATCGCCTCGAACGTCGCGACGATGCCATCCGTGAGCTGGCGATCATAGCCGATGTTCGCGCGCAGGTTCTGCGGGAACTTGAGGTCCTTGCTCAGCAGGTCCACTTCGGCTGTGGCCGAGAGCGAGGCCGTGCTGCCCGTCGCGCACGCCTGCGGCGGGTTGGCGACGTTGGCCGTCGTAAGCGTCGGAGCCGCCGTCGTGTTGCACGTCAGCAGCGCGACGCCCGACAGGCCGGAGTTCTGGAACGAGTTCGAGAGCCAGACGTACGCCGGACGGCCGGCAAAGACGCCGGCGCCGCCGCGCAGCTGGTTCTTCTGGTCGCCCGTCACGTCCCAGTTGAAGCCGACGCGGGGCGAGATGGTGGTGTTCCCTGTCGGGATGTCCGCCGTGTTGCGACCGAACTGCGTCACGATGGTCGGGTTCGTGGGCGGCTTGTCGTTGAAGCTCGGGATGTCGGCGCGCACGCCGGCGGTGACCGTCAGGCGCGGCGTGACGTTGAACTCATCCTGCACATAGAAGCCCAGCATGCTTGCGTCGAAGCGCACCGCGCCGTCCGTGCCGGCCGGAAGCGGAACGCCCACGATGTACTGGTTGGTCTTGCCGGTCGCGAAGTCGTCCAGCGAGTTGAAGTTCCAGACGCCGAAGATCGACTGCGCGAACAGGTTGCGGACCTTGTAGGTCGAGTAGGTCGCGCCCAGTGTGAAGCGGTGCGAACCGATCGGAACCTGCAGGTTGTCCGTGATTTCCAGGATGTCCTGGTCCAGCTCGTTGCCGTGGCTGAACCGCTCCGAGCCGGAGACGATATCGAAGCCGGTCGTCGAGCGCGCCTGGAACTGCGGCACGCCGCCGGCGAACGGACGGCGCCGGTCGCGAATGGTGGTCAGGCCGGCGAAGATCTCGTTGTACCAGCCGTTGGCGAACGCCGAACGCAGCTGCGCGACCGTCGCGCCCTTGTCGGACCGGAACGCATACCCGTTGATCAGCAGCGGGAACGTCGTGCCGGTGAACGAGCGGCCGAAATTGTCATCCTGCGCCTTGCCGTAGTTGTGGCGCAGCACGAGCGACGAGTTGAACGGAAGCCCCTGGATGTCGAAGCGGACGAACAGGTTCGTCAGCGGGTTCTCGTTCGTCCGCGCTCCGCCGGTCGAGGTCGGCAGTCCGTACGACGAGGCGATCGCGTTGAAGCGGTCGATGTCCGCATTGGTCGGCAGGTTGGTTGCACCCGCGAGGCCGACGTACGGCCCGGAGGCCGGTGCGATCTGCTGCTGGATTTCCGGATTGACGAAGAAGTGCAGCCGGTCCTTGATGATCGGGCCGCCGAGCGAGAAACCGGTCTGCGTCTGGCGGAAGTCGAACAGGTAGGGCTGCGCCCGCGTCATTTCCTGGTCGCGGAAGTACCAGTAGCCCGATCCCTTCCACTCGTTCGTGCCGCTCTTCGTCACCGCGTTGATGAGGGCGCCGGCGAAGTTGCCGTAGCGCACGTCATACGGGGAGAGGAGCACCTGGTACTGCTTCACCGACTCGAGGCCGATGGACTTGCCGCGCGCCTGGCCACCGGGCTGGCCGGTGGAGCCAAGGCCGAACAGGTCCGACTCGGTGGAGCCGTCGATCTGGATGCTGTTGTAGCGGTTGTTGGCGCCGCCACCCGACAGGCCGGGCCCGGAGTTCGAAACCTGCGGTGTCAACGCGACGAAGTCCGTGAAATTGCGGCCGAGCGACGGCAGGCGAATGAGCGCGGAATCAGACACAGTGGAACTGGTCCCCGTCTTGGACGAGGCGATGACGGGGTCGATTTCGGTGCTGACCGTCACCGCGGCCAGCGTCGTCGCCGCCTGCGAGATCGCCAGGTCGACGCGGGCCACCTGGCCAAGCGAGATGTTGACGTTGTCGCGGGTCACCGGCGTGTAGCCGATGCGGCGCACCGTTACGCTGTAGCCGGCGCCGACTTCGAGGCCGGGGACGCGATAGCGTCCATCGGCATTCGTCATCGCACCGCGGCTCGCGCCGGTCGAGCTGGATCGCACCTGCACTTGGGCGCCTTCAACCGGCGCACCAGCCGCATCCGTCACGCGCCCGGCAACCGAGCCGGTCGTGACCTGGGCGAGCGATGCACTGGCGGTCGCGAACAGCAGCGCGACCGCAGCACCGAGGTAGGCCCTCAGACGAAAGAGGTTCATAGGTCCTTAAGGAAGGGGGTGAACATGCACCCTACACCCCAACGGGGGCGGGTTTTGCACTCGCGAAAGATGGCAGTTCCAGCAGCAGGGGTCAACGCGCAATTCCAGCACCTACCGAGACGTGACACGACCGTCGATCGGCGAGTAATTGGCCCTCCACGGCTTGACTTCCCGCCGCTACTTGCTCCGCCGTCCCACCGTCAGGTAATAGACCGGCACGCCGGCCAGCAGCACGCCGAACACGGAGATGGTCATCCACCGGCTCGCCGGGTTGATGAAGCCGTTGGCCAGCAAGTAGATAACTGACCCGATGAAGATCAGGGGCACGACCGGATAGCCGGGCACTCGGAACGAGGGTGAGTAACCCGGTCGCCCGCGCAGCTTGAAGATCGCCGCCACCGCGAGCGCATAGAACGGAAGGAAGGCGGTCACGAAGGCGTCAGCCAGCTGCTCGAAGCTGCGGAGCAGCACGAAGACGGCTCCAAGGCCCGCCGTCAGGGCGATCGCCACCCACGGGGTCTCGAACTTCGGGTGCACCTTGGCAACGGCCGGGAAGAAGAGCTTGTCGTCCGCCATCGCGAAGAAGATGCGGGGCGTCGTGAAGAGCGAGGCATTGAGCGTCCCGAACGTGGACAGCATCACGGTGACCGCCACGAAGACCACGCCGGCCGGGCCGATGAGCCGCTCGGCGACGTCCGCCGCAACCAGCTTGGACGTACGGATCTCCTCGATGGGCATCACCGACAGGTATGCCACGTTCGCCAACAGGTAGATGGCACTGACCATCAGCGTGCCGCCAATGAGGGCCCGCGGCAGGACGCGCTGGGGGTCCTTCACTTCGCCCGCCGCGTAGCTGAGGTCGGCCCAGCCGTCGAATGCCCAGAGCGTCGAAACGAGGGCAAGCCCGAAGGCGGTGGTCGTCACGCTCCCCACCGGGACCGCCGGCGTGAAGTGGCCGCCGGTCTGTGGCAGGCCGATGGCGAAGGCGATGAGGACAATGAAGAGGAGCCCGCCGTACTTGGCGACCACGGTCAGGTTGGTGACCGCCGCCCCCAGCCGAACCCCGACAATATTGAATGTCCCAGTCATCAGGATGGCCGCGGCGGCACCAAGCCGCACCTGAAGCACGTGCTCCGGGGCCACCGGATCCACCCCGATGACGCGGTGGAAGTACTCGCTGAAGGTGATGGCGATGGCGCCGAGCGACGCCGCCCGGATCATCACCAGCTGGCCCCAGCCGAGGAGGAAGGCGGCAAGGCGCCCCCACCCGTCGCGGACAAAGACGTAAATGCCACCCGTCTGAGGCAGCGCGCTGGCCACCTCGGCCAAGGTGAGCGCGCCGCACAGCGCGAAGATGCCGCCCATGACCCAGACCGAGAGCATCGGCAGGGGGCCCGGGAGCTTGTCGGCGAGGCCGGCCGGCGATCGGAAGATGCCGGAACCGATGGTGGAGCCGATCACGACCGCGATGGCGGTCCAGAGGCCCAGGCGACGCTGGAGCGTCGGGGCGGCGGGGGACGAGGGTGCGTGCATCGCGCTAGTGTAGCAAGCGCGGCGCGCGGGCGCGAGTGGGCGGCAGGCACCTAATCGACCGGGACTCCGCTAAATTACCTGCGGCGGACGGTGATTCTCCCCCCGCACCCCGCACCACACCCTGTTCCCTGCACCTCACTGTGCCCGTGCCCCTTCCCGTAGTGTTGTGGCTCTCCATCGCCCTTGTGGCCGTCAGCCAGGTCATGATCCTGCGCTCCACGGTGCGCGCGATGCGCGCCGCCGAGTCAGAGCAGGCGCGACGCGGCATTGAATGGGCCTACGCCGTCGTGCCGGTCATCGTGCTGCTTCTCGTGCTCGTCGCCACCTGGCAGGCCTCGCAGGAGCACGCGCTCCGGCTGGGCCTGGAGGCGAGCGCCAACCAGTCGGTCGCGCCGTGACCGCGCCCGCCGCCGCCGTGCCTCGCGAGCCGTCGCTCGCCCGGGACCTGATCGCGCTGACCAAGCCGCGCATCATCTCGCTCCTCCTGCTCACCACGCTGGCACCCATGTTCGTGGCCGGCACGCCGTCGTGGGCCACGATCCTCTGGACCGGAATTGGCGGCTACCTGATGGCCGGCGGCGCCAACGCCGTGAACATGTACCTCGACCGCGACATCGATCATGTGATGGCGCGGACCAAGCTGCGCCCAATTCCCAGCGGGCGCATGGCGGCGCGGGCCGTGCTCGCTTTCGGCATCGCCATTGCCACGGCCGCCACCTGGCTGCTGGGGCACTTCGTGAACGTCCTCACCGCGGCGCTCGCGCTCTCGGGCTTCTACTTCTACGTCTTCGTCTACACCCGCTGGCTCAAGCGCACGACGCCGCAGAACATCGTGCTGGGCGGCGCCGCGGGTGCGTTCCCGCCCCTCGTCGGATGGGCCGCCGTCACGGGCCGCGTCGACCTGGCATCGCTCTACCTGTTTCTCATCATCTTTTACTGGACGCCGCCGCACTTCTGGGCACTCGCCCTGCTCAAGCAGCGCGACTACGGCAAGGCCGGCGTGCCCATGGCGCCGAACATCTGGGGCGAGCACGAGACGATCGACCAGATGCTCTGGTACACGCTCCTCCTGATCGGCCTGAGCGCCCTGCCAGTGACCTTTGGCGTGTTCGGCATGTTCTACTTCGTTTCCGCGATTGTCCTCGGCGGCATCCTGCTCGAGGGAGTGTGGCGCATCCGCCGGCTGGCCGCGCGGGGAGAATCCTGGATTCCGGTGGCCTGGAAGGTCTACAAGTACTCCCTGCTGTACCTGGCGCTGCTGTTCGTGGCGATGGCCATCGACCGGCACATCTGAGGCGACTCGGGAGCTGGAGCTCCCGCTCGTCAGTCGTTTCTCCTCGCGAGCATCCACACCACCGCCCCCAGCGCCAGCAGCGCCGTCCCAAACAGTGACATGCGCAGCTCGCTCACGTAGGCGCTCACGATGCCGACGAGTCCGGCCGCTACGAAGAAGGCCGGGAGCCACGGGTAGCCGAGCGCACGATAGGGCCGTGGTGCGTCGGGGCGCAGGGCACGCAGCCGAAAGACCGACGCAGCGCCCAGCGCGAAGAAGATCCAGTCGGCAAACACGACGCCGCCCAGCAGCGTGCCGATGCTCCCGCGCGTGACGAGCAGCAGCGCCAGCGACCACCCACCGAGCAGGACCAGGGCGACCCAGGGCGACCCAAAACGAGCATGCACCGTGCCGGCGGCACGCAGGACGGGGACGTCGGACCCCAGCGCAAAGACGACGCGGGCGTTGGTGAGCAGCGCGACGTTCACGAAACCCAGGATGGACAGCATCGCCGCCACCGTGATCGCCGTGGCGGCCGCCGCGCCCCCGAACCGCGCTGCGGTATCGGCGGCGGGCGCGGCGCTCGCGGCAAGGCCGTCACGCCCGAGTGCGCTGAGGTAGGTGCCCGTGACGCCCAGGTAGACCACGATCACGATGCCGATGCCGATGGCGAGCGCACGCGGGATGTTGCGGGCCGGGTCACGGATCTCGCCGGCGATCATGTTCATCTGCTGCCAGCCGCCAATGGTGAAGAGCACCGCGACGAAGGCGGCGGCAAAGCCGCGCGCGAGCGGCGGCGCGACCGGGGTGTCGGCTGGCGCGATCGTTACCGCAGCGTCGACCGGGCCAACCACCAGCACCAGTCCGCCGACGATGAGCCCGGCCAGGGCGGCGATCTTCGCGATAGTGAGGACGTTCTGGACCGCGACCCCGGGCCGGATGCCCAGCACGTTGGTGGCGGTGAGCGCGATGATCGTGATCGCCGCCGCGCCGATCGGACCGCCGACGGCGCCGAGCGGCAGGAACCGCTCGAGATAGCCGGCAAAGCCCATGGCGACGGCCGCGATGGCGCCGCTCGAAATGAGGCCGGCATTCATCCAGGCCGACAGGAAAGCGGGAAGCGGCCCGAATGCCTCGCGGATGTAGACGTACGCGCCGCCGGCCTCGGGGAGCATGGCCCCCAGTTCGGCGTAGGTCAGCGCACCGGCGAACGCGACGACACCACCCAGCGCCCAGACGAAGACGACCCAGCCGGCGGATGGGAGCGCCGCCGCGGTTGCCGCCGGCGTGAAGAAGATGCCGGAGCCGATGATCCCGCCGACGACGACAAGGGCGGCGGAGAAGAGGCCGAGTTCGCGTTTGAGGGCCATGGGCGGGAAAGGTGCGCGTGGGCGCTCAAACTGCAACTGAGACCGCGAAGAACGAAGGGCGCGAAGGGGCGCGAAGAAGAGCCTGGTGGAACGACCGCGCGCCACGCAAAGAAATGCGTGGCGCGCGGTCGTTGCTCTGCGAGTTCCTTCGTGACCCTTCGTGCCCTTCAGGCCTTCGTGGTATCAGTGGACGATCAGACGATGAACAAATCCACTTGCGGTTCCTCTGGCGTCACGACGAGCGTCTTGCCATCGACGTACGCGTTGACCTCGCTGCGCATGCCGATCTCGCCGGCGATGTAGATGCCCGGCTCGATGGAGAACCCGCTGCCGTTGAGCAGCAGGCGCTCCTCGCGCGTCTCGAGGTTGTCGAGATGGGCACCCGACCCGTGCAGGCCGCTGGCGTCGATGCTGTGCCCCGTGCGGTGCGTGAAGTACTTCCCGAAGCCGCGATCCACGATGACCTTGCGCGAGGCGTCGTCGGCCTCACCGCCGCGCACCGGCACGCCCGCCGCCAGCTTGTTCCGCAGGAGGGTGATGGCGGCGTCGCGCGCATCGCGGACCGCCGTCCAGATCTCCACGGCTCGCGCACTCGGCTCGCCAATGCTGGCCATGTAGGTCTGGTCGGCCCACATGCCATCGGGGGCTTTGGCCCACAGGTCGATGAGGACGATGTCGCCCACCTTCAGGTGGCGCGGCGCATCGGGCGTCGGGTCGTAGTGCGGCAGGGCGGCGTTTTCGGTGGCCGACACGTTGGGGCCGTGGTCGGTCCAAAGGCCGAGCCGGGTGAACTCGCTGCGCATCCACTCCGTGAGCTCGTACTCGGTGATCGGTGCGCCGGCGCGGGCCGCCGCGCCCGCCTTCCGGAACGCGGCATACGCGATGTCCTTGAGCTGTTCGGCCGCGATGCCGTGCGAGCGGCGCTCCTCGTCGTTCCAGACGGCGAGGAAGCGCGTGACGAGGTCGCCGGAGCACTCCACCGTCGCCCCCGCGGCGCGCACCATCTCGAGGATGCCGGCCGGTACGTAGTCCACGTAGGGGACGGCGTCGCCCGGCGAGTACTCCATGACGATGCGCTTGCCCTTCACGCAGCGCGCCACCTCCGCCTCGAGCGCCTGCCACGCGACGTACTGGCGGTTTTCCCACGCCGCCGGCCAGTCGTGCCACGGGTTCTGCTCGATCACGTGCGTGATGGCCACCGGCGTGCCCTGCGTCGGCACCCAGACGAACCAGCGCCGCGACACGAAGCCCTTGATGCCGACGAGGCCCTTGGCGATGGCGTTGATGCCGCGAAAGTCGTAGAGCAGCCAGCCATCCATCCCTGCGTCACGCAGGGCGGACTGCAGGGAGGCAACAGACGTGGGATTGAGCATTGGGATTAGCCCTTGCCGCGGACGGGACGCCACTCGGCGCGCCATTCGCAGCTGCCTTCGCCGCGCGACGCGCAGCGGACATGGTCGACGGCGCCCACTCCGCCGACCATCAGTTGGATGAGTTCGCGGAGCGCCGCTTCATAATAGGCGCAGCCGCCGAGCTTGGGCGCGGCATCACGAGTCACGGAATCCGACACTTCAAGCATGATGGTGCCGCCGCTGCGGCGCACCGTGCCCTGCAGGTAACGACGGGCGACGCTGCGCGCGTAGCGCAGGGCCAGGGGGCGTGTGAGGAGCGCGGGGAGCGAGCGCATCAGGCGGCGCAGCACGGGGGAAAACGTGCCGTAGACCTGTCGCGCGAAATTGCGGCCCGCCTCGCGGAAGACCGCCTCCGCGTCGGGGCGCCGGCCGATGAGGCGCGCAATCCCCGCCGCCTCGCCGAAGTCGGTCCGCTGCTTGCGACGTACCGCCTCGGCAAAGCGCTTGATCTGCGCAAAGACGGTGTCGGAGAGCCCGAACCGCTTGTTCCGCAGTTCGTGCACGAACTCCGCCTCGAGATCGTTGTCGGGCAGGTCCACCGTGCGGACCGCCTCGAGGAGGCTCAGCGGAATGAGGGGATCGACAGGTCCGGGCATCGGTACCGCAAGCTAACCAGCCACCGCGGGACGGAACAAGCGAGGCGACGCGTTCGCTGCTCGGCTTGCGCGCGCCGCGACGGCCGCTGAATATCCGTGCGGACCCACCTCGGACTCCTCGCCGCATCGTGCTCCTCGACATCATTCCGCGCATGCTGGTTGGCGGCACACTCGCGGGCGTTGCCGCTGGACACGCGGCACGCAAGCGGCAGCTGACGCTCGGCGGCGAGTACGCCGCGTTCGGCGTCGGCACCGCAGCCGCGGTGGGCGGCGTCGCGTGGCTGCTGTCGCTGGCGGTGTTCTTCTACAGCTCGGTGCTGTTTACGCGCTGGCGCGCTGGTGACAAGCGCCACCGCTCCCGGTCGATCCTGCCGGATACGCGGGCGCGCGATGCCTGGCAGGTGCTCGCCAACGGCGGGCTGTTCGCACTGGCGGCCATCGTGTGGGCGCTCACCGGGTCGTGGCAGGCGGGCCTCTTCGGGTTCGGCGCGCTTGCCACGGCCACGGCGGACACGTGGGCGACGGAGCTGGGCATGGCGCTCAAGGCGTCGCCGCGGTCCATCCGCACGTGGCAGCGCGTGGTGCCCGGCACGTCGGGGGCGGTCAGCACGCATGGCACCGCCGCGGCAGTGGTCGGGGCTTTCGTGATGGCGCTGTGCGCCGTCGCCTCGTTCACCGTGCCGTTCGACATCCCGCGGCTCGAGGCCGTGTTCGTGGGCGGGATCGCCGGCGCGCTGGCTGACTCGCTGCTGGGCGCGACCGTGCAGTCGGTGCGGTGGTGCGAGGAGTGCGGGGAGTGGACGGAACGCCGCGTCCACACCTGCGGCTACCGCAGTCACCATCGCAAGGGCCTGCGCTGGATGACCAACGACGTTGTCAACCTGCTGGCGACGGCGATCGGCGGCCTCACCGCGATCTTCGCGTGGCTGCCGTGACGCTCGTCGATGCCCGCGCGTTTCGGGCGGCGCTCGCGCGCTTCGCCTCCGGCGTGACGGTGGTGACGGTGCGGGGTGCAGACGGCGCCGACCACGGCATGACGGTCAGCGCGTTCGCCTCGCTGTCGCTGGATCCGCCGCTCGTGCTGGCCTGCCTCGACACGGCCGCCACACTGCTCCCGCACCTCCGCGCGGCGACGATGTTCGGCGTCAGCATCCTCGCCGAGGGACAGGCGGCGCTCTCGGCGCGGTTCGCAGACCAGGGCGTGGTCCGCTTCGACGGCGTGGCGGTGACGCACGCCCCCGAGGGGCCGGCGCTGATCGCGGGTGCCGCGGCGCACCTCGTCTGCCGGCGCGTCGCCGAACACCCGGGCGGCGACCACGTGATCATCGTCGGCGAAGTGCAGCACGCGGTGACGCTCGGCCATGCCCCGCTCGTCTACGCGCTCCGTGGGTACGGGACCTTCGTTCCATCCGCCGACGACTGACGGCAACGGGGTGGCCGGACGACGTGGCGCGGCCTACCTTCGCAACGTTCCCTCCCGACGTCCTGACGACCCTTCTCCGGTCCCAGCCATGCGCGACTCCGTCCGTCACTTCCTGTCCGAGTTCATCGGCACCTTTGCGCTGACGTTTGTCGGCAGTGCGGCCATCATGCAGGCGACCATGCACGACGCGAACGTGGTCGCCATCGCGCTCGCCCCCGGGATTGTCCTGGCGGTCTTTGTTTCGGCGTTCATGCATGTCGGGGCCCACTTCAACCCCGCCGTCACCCTCGGCATGCTCGTGGTGCGCCGCATCGAGCCGGTGATGGCCGGGCTGTACGTGGTGGCCCAGCTCGCCGGCGCGACCGCGGCGGCGCTTGCCCTCAAGTACGCGTTTCCCGCCGCGCTCTTCGCGGCCACGCGCGGCGGCGGCCAGTCGGTGTCGCTGGACGTGACGTCAGGGCAGGCGTTCCTGCTCGAGATGGTCGGCACGATGTTCCTGATGTGGGCGGTCTTCGGCACCGCCGTGGACCACCGCGCGCCGCGCATCGGCGGCATTGGCATTGGCCTGACGATGACCGCCAACATCCTGGCGTTCGGCAGCCTGACCGGCGCCTCCGTGAACCCCGCCCGGTCGTTCGGCCCCGCGTTCGCCAGCGGCATCTACGAGGCCCAGGGGATCTACTGGCTGGCGCCCATCACGGGCGCGGTGATCGCCGCGCTCGTCTACCAGAAGCTCCTGCTCACGAACGAGACGGAGCCGGCGGATCATGGGGCCATCGGGTCGCAACCTTGACTACGACTGGGGATTGGGAGCTCGGATGAGGGTTTGCGATGTTGATTGGCGATCGGGATCGCGATACTCATTCGGCGCGGCAATCACCATCCGAATCGCAAATCCGAATCGCTCATCCCAATCCGAGCTCCTTATCCTTATTCGTCTCTTCTGTGTCGCTTGAACTCGAACGCGAGCGCGCCGTCCAGGCCCTCTGCGCCCACTTCGCTCAGGACCACCTGACGACGCAGGAACTCGAGCTGCGGTTCGAGGAGGTGTATCGCGCCTCGTCGCTCGAGGAGCTGCACCGCCTGATGACGGGGCTGCCGGCCCTCGCCCCGACGACCGCCACGACGCCGCTGCCGACATACTCCGTTTCGCCCGCCACGCGCGCGCCGGCGGAGAAGCGCTTCCTCGCCCTGATGGGCGAGGTGAACCGGCAGGGACGCTGGTCCGTGCCGGCCTACATGAAGGTGTCGGCCATCATGGGGACGGTGCGCCTTGACCTGCGCGAGGCGGAAGTTCCCGCGGCCGGCGTGGACATCGACGCCAACACGGTGATGGGCGAGGTGCGCATCCTGCTTCCACCCGGCCTGCACGCCGAGGTGGACGGAATGGCGTTCATGGGGGAGTTCTCGGACCGCACGGCCGGCACGGCGACGACGCTCGACGCCCCGCGTGTCCGCGTACGCGGATCGGCCATCATGGGCACGGTGCGCGTGGAGACGCGCCTGCCGAAGGAAGGTGCCCTGCAGGCGTGGAAGAGGCGGCTGCTGAGCGGCTGATCGAGGATCTGGAGCGCGTAACCGGATTACGGACTTCGATTTCGGACTGCGACTGGCGATTGGGGGGCTCCAGGGAAGTCGCCAGTCACCGTCCGCGACCTCGCTCCGTCATCGCGATCCGGATTCCAGGTCCCGCTTCATCTCTTCGTAGCGTGCCATCGACTCCACGATCACGCGCATCGCCTCCTCGCTCTTGCCCCATCCAACGATCTCGCACCGCTTGCCCTCGAGATCCTTGTAGATGTGGAAGAAGTGCTCGATCTCCAGGAGGTAGTGCTGCGGCATGTCGGCGATGTCGAAATGCTCCTCGTGGTGCGGCGAGTTCACCGGGACGGCGAGGATCTTGTCGTCCGGCTCGCCGCGGTCCCGGAGTCGCAGCACGCCAATCGGCCGCACGTCGATCAGGCACCCCACAAACGTCGGCTCGTTGATGCGCACGAGCACGTCGAGCGGGTCGCCATCCTCGTGCAGCGTCCGCGGAATCAGCCCGTAGTCGCCCGGGTAGTGCACCGCGCTGTACAGCACCCGATCGAGCTTGAAGAGCCCCGACTCCTTGTCGAGCTCGTACTTGTTGCGGCTGCCGCGCGGAATCTCGATGACCGCGGTGACGGTGTCGGGCGGATGGTGGCCCGTCGGGAGGTCGTGCCAGGGGTGAAGCATGGGAAAGGCCGATTGGGGATTGGGAGCTCGGATTCAGATTAAGGATACTGATTGGCGATGGGGATATCGATATCCCGATCGTCAATCCGAATCGCGAATCCCCATCCGAGCTCCCTGTCCTCGATCAGTACCCGATCGCTGCGCCATCCCGCCGCGGATCCGCCACCCCGACGAGCTTCCCCTTCACCACCGCAATCGCATGCACTCCGCCGAACATGATGTCCCCGACGCGGGAGATCGGCAGGTAGCCCTTGTCGCGCAGGGCGGCGTAGACCTCCGGGGCAAAGCCGGCCTCGACCTCCACACCGCGTCCCTGCGCGGGCTGCAGCCGCGGTGAGGCGATGGCGGTCCACGGATCCTCGCCGAGCGCGAGGTGGCGGAACGTCACCTGCGTGGTGGCCGTCGGGATGTACTGCGAACCAGCCGCGCCAACCACCATGCGCACGTCGTTGCCCTTCAGGATGATGGTCGGCGAGATCGTGGAACTGGCGTATCGGTTGGGACCGCGCGTCGACGCGTCAAAATTGTTTGCGCCCGAGTTGAGGAAGTAACCGTTCACGTACACGCCGGACCCGAACAGCACGCCGACCGTGAACGTCATCGCCACGGCGTTGCGGTCGCCGTCCACCACGCTGAAGTGTGACGTATACGACGCCGCCGACTCGTCATCCCCGCCGCCGCGCGGCGAGCGCGGCGCGGCGACCCGGTCGCGGCCGAGGGTGCTCGCCCCCCAGCCGTCGAGCGCGGTGCACGCACCCGAGGGCGCCACCGCGTCGTCGGCCCACGGGTCGCCCGCCGTCGGCGTGGCGCCGCCGTCGAGCGTCGCGAGGATGGGCGCCCGCTTCTCGGCGAAGGTCGGGCTGGTGAGGCCGCGCGCCGGCACCGCGAAATCGGTCGGGTCGCCGCGATACTGGCCAACATCCGTTCCCGCGACGCGCATGGCACCAACCAGCTGCACGGCCGCCGCGCCCTGGGTGGTCGGCGAGCCGAGCGGCACGGCATTCGAGGCCGCGAGCAGATTGAGCGACGCCATCGGCGTCGCGCCGCCAAGCGCGGGCGCCGCGCCGAGCAGCGTGTACCCCATCCACGGCGAACAGAGCGGCCGCTTCACCGCCACGGGATACGCCTTGAAGTCCTGCACGGTGACCGGGCTCCCCGCGGCCCGCATCTTGGCCACGGCGCGCTCAGCGAGGACCCCTTCATAGAAGGCGGCACGTCCGTCGCGGGCGATCGCCTCGAGCGTCTGCGCCAGCAGCGGCTGCACCAGCCGCTCTCCCGGCCGCAGCGCCTCGCCGGCCGGCAGGAACAGCGCGGCCGCAGCGCTGTCGGCCGAGAGCTTGGCACGCGAGCTCTCTGCGGTGCGCGCCAGCAGCGGCGAGACGATGAATCCGTCGCGCGCCAGCGCGATGGCCGGCGCCATCACCTGCGCGCGCGGCAGCTTGCCCCACTTGCCATGCGCTTCCAGCAGCCCCGCCACCGCACCCGGAACGCCAGCCGCGCGTCCGTTGATCGGACGACGCATGGATGCCGTGTCCACCGTTCCCCACTCGGCGGCGGCGCCGGTGCGCGCGTAGAAGTCGAGTGCGTCGACCCGGCGCGCCGCGCGGTGCCAGACGAGCATGCCGCCGGCACCGCCCAGTCCGGTCTGCGACGGATCAACGACAGAGAGGGCGAAAGCCGTGGCGACGGCGGCATCCACCGCATTGCCGCCCTGGCGCAGGATCGTGGCGCCCGCCGCCGCCGCATCGGCGTGCGACGCCACCACCATGCCGCGCGTCGACTCCGCGCGCTTGGCGAACAGGGGCGTCGGAGACGACGCGGGCGACGGTAGTCCGCACGCGGTGAGCAGGACGGCGCCAAGGACGGTGGCGAGCGAACGAAGGGCGATGGAAGGCATCATGGCAGGCCCAAGAAGCGAGAACCGGACCCGGCCGTCGTGGCCGGATCCGGTAGAATAACGCCGCTGGAAGGCGGTCCGCTGGGGCGCGGGGCCGTCGCGGCCCGCTGCGGTCAGTCCTCGAACTCGAACAGCCGCTCAAGCTGCGTGAGGTGCAGCAGGTGCCGAACCGTCGGCGGCGTGCGCTTGAGGCAGGTGGAGAGGGAGTTCTCGCGGGCACGCTTCTGCAGGAGCACCAGCACTCCCAGACCGCTGGCATCGACTTCACGCGTTTCGCGCAGGTCGATCGTGATGCGCTTCGCGCCTTCGGCGGCGGCCTTCGACAACCGCTCGAGTGCGTCCCGCCGGAAATCGAGCCGGTGTTCCGACACGAGCCGTTCAGGGGCCTGCAAGACGACGCGATCCGGTTGGGTATGCGGACTCATGAAATCCTCCTCGCTGCGTCCGACCGTTGTTATCCGCATTGGTGCTCCGGTTGCTTCGAGTGGCCCTGTCGGCCGTCGCTCACCTTCGGCAGCCGGACAATCTCGGTGACCAGAGATTCCCTGCGTTGCGGCCCCGCCTCGCGACGGGTGTGCTTGTGTCGGGTGATGCAGCATTCAGTTGTTGCCCCGTAATACAGCGAAAAGCGTGCCAAACCATGCGACGCGCTAATGCGTTGCTATATCATGCGTTATACGACCATCACATCGTGACGTGGGCATTACTCCTCGCTTCTCGCGGTCTGCTCGGCAACGCGCGCGACGCCGTAAACTTCGGTTATAGTCACGTTGTCGGAGTGAAGCGTCACATCGTGCGCGACGCCCGGCGGAACCGGCTTGGCACGTTGCTGACCAGCGGCGGCGCGACTATCCTCTGTCGCAATCATTGAGCGTCGTTGCCGGTCCCAGGTCGGCAGCGTCCTTCGCCCCAGCCCCGCCCCTCCATGTCAGATCTCGACACGCTGCTCACCGAGAACCGGTCGTTCCCCCCGTCCGAGCACTTCCGCCAGCAGGCGATCGTGAACGACGAGTCGCTGCACCAGGAAGCGGCGGCCGACTACGAGCAGTTCTGGGCGCGCCAGGCGCGCGAGCTCGAGTGGATGGTGCCGTTCACGGAGACGCTGGAGTGGGCGCCGCCGCGCGCGAAGTGGTTCCATGGCGGCCGACTCAACGTCTCCGTGAACTGCATCGACCGCCACGTGCGGGGCCCGCACCGCAATCGGGCGGCACTCATCTGGGAAGGCGAACCCGGCGACTCACGGGTGCTCACGTATTGGGACTTGTACCGCGAGGTCCAGAAGTTCGCCAACGTGCTGAAGTCGCTTGGCGTGGAGCGCGGCGACCGCGTGGGCATCTACCTCCCGATGGTGCCGGAGGCGGCCATCGCGATGCTCGCCTGTGCGCGCATCGGCGCTATCCATAGCGTCGTGTTCGGCGGCTTCTCCCCGGAGTCGTTGCGCGACCGCATGAACGACGCGACGGCGAAGGTGTTGATCACCGCGGATGGCGGCTACCGCCGCGGCCAGGTGACGCCGCTCAAGCGCAACGCCGACAAGGCGCTCGAGGACGCGCCCACCGTGAAGCACGTGGTGGTCGTCCAGCGCCGCCCGGGCGGCATGGGCGACGAGTCGTTCGCGCAGATGCGCGAGGGACGCGACCACTGGTGGCATCGCCTCATGCAGACGGCCAAGGCGGACTGCCCGCCCGAGCCGATGGACGCGGAGGATGTGCTCTTCATCCTTTATACGTCAGGCACGACCGGCAAGCCGAAGGGGATCGTGCACACCACGGGCGGCTACCTCACGGGCGTGGCGGCCACCACCAAGTACGTCTTCGACCTGAAGGATGACGACGTCTTCTGGTGCACCGCCGACGTGGGCTGGGTCACCGGTCACTCGTACCTCGTCTACGGGCCGCTTGCCAACGGCGCGACGTGCGTGATGTACGAAGGGGCGCCCGACTGGCCCGAGCGCAACCGGTTCTGGGAGATCTGCGAGAAGTACGGCGTGTCGGTGTTCTACACGGCGCCGACGGCGATCCGCGCGTTCATGAAATGGGGCGAGCAGCACCCGGCCCGGCATGATCTTTCGCGGCTCCGCCTGCTCGGCACGGTCGGCGAGCCCATCAACCCCGAAGCCTGGATGTGGTATCACAAGGTGATCGGCGGCCTGCGCTGCCCGATCGTCGACACGTGGTGGCAGACGGAGACCGGCGCGATCGTGATTTCACCGCTCCCCGGGCTCACGGCGACGAAGCCGGGCAGCGCGACGAGGCCGCTCCCGGGCTACTCCGCCGCGCTGCTCGACTCCAAGGGCACGGAGCTGGAGGTCGGCGGCGGACTGCTCGCCCTGACCAGGCCGTGGCCGTCCATGCTCCGTACGATCTGGGGCGATGACCAGCGGTACGTGGAGACCTACTTCAGCAAGTGGCCGGGCCGCCCCGACCTGTACTTCCCGGGCGACGGCGTGAAACGGGACGACGACGGCTACTATTGGATCATGGGGCGCGTCGACGACGTGCTGAACGTCGCGGGCCACCGCATCGGCACCATGGAAGTGGAGAGCGCGCTCGTCGAGCATCCGGCTGTCGCCGAGGCGGCGGTGGTGGGCAAGGCGCACGAAATGAAGGGACAGTCGATCGCGGCATTCGTCACCCTGCGCGACGGATTCCACCAGAGTCCGGCGCTGCGCGACGAGCTGCGCGAGTTCGTGGCCGAGAAAATTGGCGCAATTGCGCGTCCCGACGACATTCTTTTCAGCGCCGACCTGCCCAAGACGCGCTCGGGCAAGATCATGCGCCGGTTGCTGCGCGACATCGCCGAAGGCCGCACGTTGGGCGACACGACGACCCTGGCGGATCCGTCGGTCGTGGCGTCGCTCAAGGATCAATACGAATCGGAAGAAAGCTGACGCAGGATTGAGCGCTCGGATTCGGAGTCTGGAGTGCGAGTTCGGAGGTCGATTCCGATTGCCTGGGCGCGAGCTCTGGCCCCCACTTTCGGTGAGGTGATCAGTGACGGTGGACTTGCGCGCGACGCTGCAGGACGCGCTCTCGGCGGACTACGTCCTCGAGGATGAACTGCCGCGCGGCGGCATGTCGCGGGTCTTCCTGGCGGTGGAACGGTCGCTGAACCGGAAGGTGGTACTCAAGGTCCTCGACCCGGAGCTGGCGGCGACCCTGAGCGCCGAGCGGTTCAAGCGCGAAATCGCGCTGGCGGCGCGGCTGCAGCATCCGCACATCGTGCCGCTCCTGCATGCCGGCGCGGTCAACGGTCTGCTCTTCTACTCCATGCCGTTCGTCGAGGGCGAGTCGCTGCGCGAGCTGATGGTCCGCGAGCGACCCATGAGCATCGATCGGATCACGCAGATCCTCGACGAGGTGTCCGGCGCGCTGGACTTTGCGCACGCGCAGGGCGTCGTGCACCGCGACATCAAGCCCGAGAACGTGATGCTCTTCCACGGCCAGGCGGTGGTGCTCGACTTCGGCATCGCCAAGGCCGTGAGCGACTCCACCGCGACGAGTCCCGGCTCGACGACGGCCCCGCGCCTGACGCTGCAGGGCACGAGCCTTGGCACGCCGACGTACATCGCCCCCGAGCAGGCGGCGGGCGACCCGACACTCGATCATCGCGCCGACATCTACAGCATGGGGTGCGTGGCCTACGAGATGCTCACCGGGCATCCACCGTTCCGCGGCAAGACGCCGCAGGCGGTGATGATCGCGCACGCCAAGGAGACCCCGGAACCGGTGGCCAAGCGCCGTCCTGACGCGCCGGCGGCGCTCGCGAAACTCGTGATGGCGTGCCTGGAGAAGACGCCGGACCGTCGACCGCGGCGCGCGCAGGAACTCGTCCACGCCCTTCGGGGGACCTATCCCGGCTCGGGTGCGAAGGGGCTGTTCGCGCGCGCGCCCTGGTGGCTGCCGTGGGTGCTGGCGGGCGTCTCATCCGCCGCCGCCATCGGGCTGGCGCTCGCTCGCTGATTGAAACGTCTTCCCTGTCTCGATCGTTAATCAATCGTGCTGAAGCATCTCCTTCCGGAATCGCTCTTCCCGCGCAAGCTGCCGGTCGCCGCCGAGCGTCGCCTGCGGCTCGCGCAGGCGCGCGCCGAGGAGGCACTCGTGCGCACGCACGTTGAGAACGCCCTCGCGTTCGTGGACGCGCTCGCCGAGGAACTGCCGTTCGACCGTGCCATCGACACCTACATCCGGGAGATGTCGGTCGCCGAGCCCCTCGCGTCCGTCGTGGTGACGCGGGTGCTCGTGGTGCTGGGCCGCGAACTGCTGCCGGCGCGGCGCGAGGAGCTTGGGGATGAGCTGCGGCCCCGGCTGCGGCTCGCTGAGGCGTCGAGTGGCAAGCGGGATGCGATTAAGCGAGCGTGAATACGACTGAGTGAGACAGCGCACGGCAGCGTGAGGCAGCAAATGACCAGGGGGCCCGGAATTATCCGGGCCCCCTTGCGTTGTTCTCACGGTCTTGCGCTATCGCACTCTCCCCCACGGCGCGCTACTTTCGCGACGCCCTCAGCTCCAGCAGCGAAAGCACGAACATGATGCACACCAGAATCGCGCTGACCACGCACCACTGGCACCACGCGTGGATGACGGCGGCCTCGAGGTAGGTGAGGTAACCGCTGAACAGCACGCCCCATCCGGTCAGGGTCACCAGCGCGATGGGAACGCGCCGATCCGCCGCCAACCGCTCGGACGTACCGGCCAGCGCGACGGCAAAGAGCAGGACGTAGTAGGCAACGCCCCAGAGCGCGACCGGCTGGCCGAGGAAGATCGCCCACGGGCTCGTGTTGACCTTCTCACATCCGCCGATCTTGCAGCTGAGCGTGCCGACGACGCCCAGCTTGTACAGCCACAGGTACATCGCCGGAAAGAGCCCGACCAGGGCCACCGCGGCGATGACCATGCGACGTGTCACTTGGCGCCCTTGGCGGTGGTGTCCGCCTTGCCGACCCGGACGAGCTCCGCGTCAACCAGCTTCTTGACCTCGTCGTAGGGGATGCTGCCCGCGTACTTCTTGCCGCCGATGATGAACGACGGCGTCTCGTTGATGCCCCGCTTCTCGGCTTCGGCGCCGCTCGCCTTGATGTTCGGGTAGTGCCGCTTGCTGTCGAAGCACTCCTCGAACTTGCTCATGTCGAGGCCGAGGTCGGTCGCGTAGCCCATCATCTTCTTGCCGGGGTTCGACGTGGACTGCGTGTTCCACAAGTCCTGCGTGTAGAACAGGCGGTCGTGCATCTCCCAGAACTTCCCCTGCTCATTGGCGCAGTAGGCGGCATTCGATGCCGACCAGGTGTTCGGGTGCATCGGCAGCGGGAAAACGAAGAACTCGAGCGAGACCATGCCGGTCTTGACCAGCCGCTCGCGAATGTCGGGCTCGGTGAGCATCGCAAACTGCGCGCAGGCGGGGCACTCGAAATCGGCGAACTCGACGATCTTCACCGGCGCGTCCGGCGATCCCATCAGGAAGCCCTGGGCCGTGCCGAGCGGCAGGTTGGGGTCGATGGCCTCACTCCCGCCCGTGGACCGCGTGGCGGCCCAGCCGAGTGCGCCGGCGCCGATGACGACGATGGCGATGAGCAGGAACGTGAACTGCTTCTTGGAGGCTCGCGCGTTTGGACTGGCCACAGGGAAACCGTTGGGTGAGAGACAGTAGGAAGTTACAGGAGGTAGGGAGCGGGAAACAGATGGGAGATGGGAGATGGGAGATGGGAGGCAGCCGGCGGCCGGCGGAACACCGGTCGGTGCTGCAAGGGTACACCGCGAACCGTAGCTTTGATCGTACGCATCTCCCATCTCCCATCCCCCATCTCCCATCCGTCGTCTTGACTCGCGTCGACCATATCCGCATTCCGGTGGGACCCGGCGAGCTGCACGCCGAGCGGTTCGGCTTTGGGGATCACCCACTGGTGCTGCTGCACGGGTTTGGCACCTCCACGTTCCTGTGGCGGCGGGTGGCCCCCGCCCTGCCGCTCGGCCGGATGACCGCGTGGGCCGTGGATCTCCTCGGATACGGCGAGTCGGACCGGCCCGCCGACGGGGCCTTCGGGGTGGCGGCGCAGGCGCTCTGCGTGGAGCAGGCCATGACGTCGCTGCGCATCGGACGCGCCACCGTCGTCGGCGTCGACCTTGGCGCCGCCGTGGCGGTACAGCTGGCGGCGACCCGCCCCGCCCGCGTGCACGGCATCGTGCTCATCAGCCCGCCGCCGCCGGGGCGCGTGCGCGCCGATGACCTGGCTGAGTTCGGGCGCCTCACGGGAACACACCTCTTCGAGTCAACGCGCGGAATGCTCGGCGCGGCCGCCGTGCTCGGCCCACTCCTGACGCGCGGCGTGGCCTCGCCCGACGCGATGCCCGACAAGCTGGTGGCCCGCTATGCCGCCCCATTCGTCGGTCCCGACGGGGTGCGTCACCTCCAATCGCTGGTGAATGCGGTGACCGAGGACGACGCCGAGGAGCTGGATCTGGGCCGAATCTCCGCGCGGACGCTCGTGCTCAGGGGAGAGCAGGACGCCTGGTGTGCACCGGGCGACGCCGCCCGGCTGGCCACGGCGATCGCGGGAGCCGAACTCCGCACGGTCCCTCGCGCGGGGCGCCTCATCCCGGAAGATGCGCCGGACGCACTCGCCAGCCTGCTCGCCGACTGGGCGCCCGCGGTCCGCACGTCTGGCCCGGCGCGTCCACTCCCGGGGGTCGACGACTGAACGAACCGCGCGGGAGACGCGTAAAGACCTAGGAATCGAGGGTCGTCCCGATTACGTTTCTAATACGCTTCTCACACTACTTTTCTGGACGAGATGAACAAGGGTCGAAATAGGAATCGCAGGCCAGGCAACGAGCCGTCGCCGAAGGATCAGGCGCGCGATGAGTTGTTCCAGCATATCATCAGCTGTGGAGTGGTTGGGTGCGACCCGGAGCACCAGCGGCAGTGGTTTGACGAAACGATGCGGTACTTCACCGAGCGGTATCACGAACTGTCGGCGGTGGAAATCGCCGAACTTCGCACCCTCGGCGAGCGTTTCGCTCAGCCTCCCCGGTCGGCGTCTTCGGCGCAGGCGACGGAGAGCATCGGCGCCACCGCGTAGGGTCCCACGAAACCACCCAGAAGGCCGACGCCCCGTCGCACTCCGACGGGGCGTTTTTCGTCCCTCGGCGTGCCGGCTGGCGACGCCGGAGCCGACCGATCCTAGCGTCCGTTGGCGCGACGCGTTCGCAGCACGACGGCGAGGCGAACGCCTTCGCCCAGTGCGGCCTCCACCGCCGGTGTCCATCGACGGGCGCGTCTCCCCTCGACGCCCAGGATCAGCAGCAGGCCGGCGCGCGCCGGTTCCCCCCCGTGCCGCCGCACGGTGAGTCCACCGCCAGCGTACGGACCCCACGCATGCTCGGCGAAGGGATCGAGCAGGAACCGGAGCGCCACGTCGGCGCGTGTGGCAACGACCGTTCCGTCGTCGGAGTCGGCCACGCCGGCGCCGACGGCGGCGCCGACGCGCACGTAGAGCCCGACCGGGACGTTTGCGCCAATGAGCGCCAGCGCCGAGGCGTGCCGCGCCACGGACGCCTCGGCTCGCACTTCCGGCTGGACACGCGGCACGAAGACGTAGCCCTGCGCGACCAGCGGCCTCGCGACCAACGCCAGCAGGCATGCGAGTGCGGTTCGGCGCACGCTACGCCCTGACCCGGGCGCGCCAGAGGACGATGGTGTAGTCCACGATGGAAACGAGCGACACGACGCCCACCACGCCCACCGCCCACGGGGCGTTCCGCTGGTCCACGACAATGGCGGGCAGCGCCACGAGCTGCAGTACGGTGGCCAGTTTGCCCGAGAAGCGCGCCTTGAACGTGGCTGACCGCAGCGAGGCGACAGATTTGGCGATGACGAACGCCCCCGCCGTGGCGATGTCGCGCATGATGAAGACGAAATACTCCAGCGTGGTCACCTGCCCCTCGAGCAGCAGGGTGCAGATGGCGACGAGGACGAAGATGCGATCCGCGAACGGGTCGATAAGCGCGCCGAACGGGCTGAACTGATGGCGACGACGCGCCAGCCACCCGTCGAGAAAATCCGTCAGGCCGGCGGCGGCGAGAATGAGCAGACGCAGGTCGTGGCCGAGCACGACCGGGAAGAGCGCCGCCAGGAACAGGCGGGACAGCGAAATGGCGTTCGGCAGCGTCGCCAGGGTGTCGCGCTCCATGCGGGCAACATAACCCGGCGTGCCGAATGCTTGCCAGCGCCGTCGGCGCGGGGTAGCTTGGCCGCAGACCCCCCGTTTCACCCGCCGAGGGCGCGATGGCCGATTACACCGAACTGCTGAAGGGCGTCGCCATCTTCCAGGACCTGGACGACGGGGAACTGGCTCGTGTCTCCGAGGTGTGCCGCACGCAGGACTTCGTGTCCGGTGAATACGTCTTCAAGGAAGGCGAACCCGGGAACCGGCTCTACCTGGTCATCGAAGGCGAGGTGCGGATCAGCCGCATGATCCCGGGCAGCGGCGAAGAGGCGCTTGCCGTGCTCAAGAAGGGAGCGCTGTTCGGCGAGATGGCGGTGTTCGACCGCAGCGAGCGTTCGACGGACGCCATCTCGACGGGAGGATGCAAGCTGCTCTCCATCTCGCGCAGCGATTTTGAGCTGCTGCTCGACTTCAACCGCGAACTGGCGTACAAGGTGCTCTGGTCGTGCACGAGGCTGCTGTCCTCGAGGCTGCGGGCGACGAACGATAGCCTGAGAAGCTTCCTTGCCATGAGCATGTTTTAGAGAGAGACAACAGAGAGACAACAGAGAAACAACAGAGGGCGGGCTTGCGGGCTCGCCCTTCTGGCGTTGGGCCCGGCAGTCTGTTGTCGTTCGACTGATTCCGTGGTACTCTGAGTCACCGCTCGCCTGACCATCCCTCGCCTGGGCCGGCACCCTTCCCGCATGCTCGTCTCCGTTCCTCCGCTGATGACGCACGACGCGGCTGACTTCCGCGGCGTGCCGTCGTCGCTGCTGCGGGACCAGGCGTCACTGTCGGGACTGTTGATCGCCGCTGCGGGCGCGGCCGGGCTGACGACGGTGGAACCGCCACTCATGCGCCTCCTCCCCCGCGGCGGGCTGGTCATCGTCCTGCTGCTGGACATTGGCCACGTGGCCCTGCACACCGTGCCCGACGAGGGGGTGCTCGCTCTCGACCTGCTGGTGAGCGCCAAGAAGGACGCGCGGCAGGCGATTGACGTGGTGACGCGACGGCTGAACCTGCGAGCGGTCCGCGCGACGCACAGCGACCGCGGCTGACGCGCGCGACGCGGCGGACGCAGTGACGCTTCCGGAGTGGAGCCTTCCCGCAGCGCTCGGCGCGGCGGCCCTGGCGCTGATCGCGTGGAACTTCGGGCATGGCGCGCGACTGGCCGCGCACCCGTCCGTCGGGCGTCCGCTGCGTGTGCTGTCGGGACTTGGCGCATTCCTGTTCCTGCCGGCCATCCTGATTGCGTTCCTCGCTCCCAGCGCACCCGGCGCGCGCGTGCTGGGTCCGCTCGTCTGGCTCTGGCCGCTGGTGACGCTGGGCGTCGTTGTGCAGGCGGCCTGGGCGCTGCATCGAGGCAGCGCAAGCCTGCTCATTACCACCCCCATCACGGTGTTCGATGCACTCGTCGCGTGGGTGGCCGCATCGCGATGGGTGGATGGCATGGGAGGCGCGCTGCCGGAATGGACGCATGCCCCCGGCATGGCGGTCTCGACGCTCGCCGCGGCAGTGTTCGGAACATCTGTCTTCCCGTGGGGGGCCGCGCTCCTGATGCCGGTGCTCGCCCCAGCCACCCCAGCACGCAGCCGCGCGTCGCGAACGGCGCGCGCCCTGATGGCGATCGGCTGCACGACCGCATTGGCGATGACCGTTCTCGCGCTGCCGGGCGCCAACTCCGCGCTGATCGAGACGCGGGCGCTGCTTCCGGCGCCCGTCGAGGTGCCGGCGCGCGGCGAGTTCGCCATCGGGGTTCGCCTGTTCGGCACGCTCACTGGCCCACCGTCCGCGTCAACCGCACGGCACGAGCTGGCGCTGGCTGACTCCCTCGGCGTCACGGCGCTGCACCTCGTGCTGGCCGCGGGCGGTGCCAGCGCCTCGGCGCTCGATTCCGTGGCGCGCAGCATCGAGTCGCGTCGTGACTCGCTGCTGCTGATCGTCACCCTGCCCCTGAGCGGCTCCCGCGCCGTCGCGGACGACGCACAGCGCCAGCGGCACGCGGCGCTGATCGAGCGGGCCGTGCGTCGCCTGCGCCCGGACGTCCTGGTGCCCGCCGAGCGCGTGACCACAGGCTTCGGAGCTCCCACGATCGAGGAATGGAAGCGCTTCTACGAGAGCGCGGCGACGACGGCGCGCCGCGCGGACCGCCGGGTCTCCGTCGCCTTGGCGACGGATGCGAGCACCGCGGTGGACAGCGCGCTCACCGACTGGGTGATGCAAGGCGGCTCGCCGGTGCGTGCCGTGGCGCTCTCCGTGCAGGACCGGGGCGCCGAGCCCGCGCGCCTGGTGCGCGCGCTGAACGCGCTCGCGCGCTGGGCGTCGTTGGCACGCGTCGTGCCGGATGCCTGGATCCTCGGCGTACCCACTGCCCCCGCGGTGACGGGCGAGGTCGTGCAGCAGCGTCTCGTGGGCTACACGCTCGCGTGGGGCGCCGCACATCCGTGGGTGCGCGGCGTCATCGCCGGCGACGCCGCGGACGTCACGGCGCCGATGGGCCTTCGCACGGCAGCGGGGCGCGCCCGTCGTGCGCTCGCCGAGGTGGGCGGCGCGTTGCGCACCCAGCGCGAGACACCCGACGCACCGCCTCCCGTCCCGCCCGTCGTCGTGCCGGAGGCGACGCCCGCCGGCCGCAGCTTGGCACCCGACTCCCTCAACCCGCCACGAGCATGATCACGCGTCCGTTCGCCGGCTTTCGCCCGGCCGCACTCACGTTCCTGCGCGCGCTGAAGAAGAACAACCGTCGCGAGTGGTTCGAAGCGAACCGGGAAACCTACGAGCGCGAAATCAAGGCGCAGCTCAAGGCGTTCGTCGAGGAGCTCGACGTGCGCTTCGCCACCCTCGCGCCCGAGTTCATGGGTGACTCGAAGTCGTCGCTCTTCCGGATTCACCGCGACGTCCGCTTCTCCAAGGACAAGTCGCCCTACAAGACGCACGCCGCCTTCTGGATCTTCCATCGCGCTCCCGGCCGCGGGGTTGGGCAGACGGTGGACGGCGGCGCCGGCTTCTACTTCCACCTTGAGCCCGGCGGCTCCCTGGTGGCCGCCGGCCTGTGGATGCCGCCGCGCCCCAAGCTGCAGCGCGTGCGCGACGCCATCGCCGACGATCCTGCGTCGTGGGAATCGGTGGTGCTGGCCGCGCCATTCGTGAAGCGTTTCGGCGGACTGAACGAGGAGGACCCGGGCGTACTGCTGAAGCGCTTGCCACGAGGCTTCGCGCCCGGCCACCCCGCGGAGCGCTGGCTGCGCTACAACTCGTTCACGGTTTCGCGCGCGCTGTCCGACGACGACGCGCTGTCACCCCGGCTCGCATCGGTGGTCATGAAGGACTTCACCGCCATGCTGCCGTTTGCGCGATGGCTGAACCGGGCCCTGGGATTCCTGCCGAGCGCGCATCGTTAGCCTCAAACGCCGCCGCTTCGGGCGCCACGCCGGTACACATCACCCGGATGCCATGACCGACGACTAGACGCTGCGCCCCGCGACGCCACGGACTGCGCCTTCGACGCGCCGCGCGGGATCGAGGCACTCGCGTGCGATGTCCTGCAGGTCCGCGACCGTCACTGCCCGCACGTGCCGTTCGTAGTCAGCCAGCTCACCCAACGACCCGAACAACCAGGCATCCGCGATGTCGCCCATCACGACACCGCCGCTCTCCTGCCGGAGCGCCCACGTGCCCAGCGCGTACGTCCGGGCGCGCTCCAGTTCCTCGTCGCCAACCGGCGCCACGCGCAGCCGTTCGATTTCAGCCAGCAGGCCGCGCCGGGCGTCGTCCTCCTTCTCGGGCGACGTTGCGATATACGTCACGAACAGCCCGGCCAGCGGCCGCACCACCGGCGTGGCGATGACCGTGTATGCGAGCGACTGGCGGTCGCGCAGCGCCTCAAAGAACCGTCCCCCGAGCCCGCTGGTCACGCCGCCGAGCAATCCTGCGGCAAACCGTCGCGGATCGCTGCGGGACAATCCGGGATACGCCAGCACCAGGGCCGTCTGCGCCTTGTCGCGCCGCTCCGACTCGGCGCCGGGTGTCGTCGGCCATGCCGGCGACGCGATGGCACGATGCGGTGTGGGAGCAAGGGTCGCGAACGCGCCCGCCGCCAGGGACGCCAGCTGGTCGGGGTCGGCATCGCCGACGATCACGACGACCTGTTCGCCAGACGCCACGACTTCGCGGTGCCACTGCCGCAGGTCGGAAGCGGTCAGCGCGCCGAGGCTCTCCTCGGTGCCGTGCGCCACACGCGCATACGGATGCGCGCCCCATGCGGCACGTGCGGCCAGGTGCAGCGGGTAGCGATACATGTCGTCGCGCAGCTGGGCGAGCTGGGCCATCGCCACCGTTCGTTCACTCTCCAGGGCGTCGTCGGGCATGGCGGGGGCCTGCACCACGTCGGCAAGGAGCGTCAGCGCCCCCTCAAGCCGGGCTGATGGCACCGATACCGACCAGTGCATGGTCTCGGCGCCGGCGCCGGACGAAAGCGTCGCGCCCAGCCGCTCGCTCTCCTCGGCGATGTGCGCTGCGTCGCGCGTGGTCGTCCCCTTGAGCGAGGTGCGCGCCGCCAGCAATGAGACGCCCTGCTGTGCCGTCGGTTCGATATCGCTGCCGGCGCGGACGAAGACCCCGGCGTACGCGATGGGCGCGCGCGGAGTACGCTTGACGAGGATCGGCACACCCGACGGCGTCCGATAGACGCGCACGCCGGCCGTCTCCCCCTCCACCACCGTGGGGGCAGTTGCCGCGACCGTGGCGGCGACCGCCGTGCTCGCCGCCACGGGCGGCGGCGAGGCGGCATCGAGGGCGATGCGCAGCGCGGCAGCGTCGGCGACGACGGCATCGGAACTCTCGGGCCGGTAGATGACGACCGCCGCTGCGCCCGGATCGAGGACACGATTCGCGACGTCAGCAACGTCCGCCGCAGTCGTGCGCTGCATGGACTCGAAATGCGCGCTGGCCATGCGCCAGTCGCCGAGGGCCTCCCAGGCGGCAAGGTGATGGGCGCGCCCTTCCATGGTCTCGAGCCGCCGGAGCCACTGCCCCTCATGCACATGCCGGACGCGCGACAGCTCGTCTTCCGTCACCTCGCCGGCACGAACACGAGCGAGCTGGTCCCATGCGGCGCCGGCGCATTCGAGCGCGTGCTCCGGTCGAGCCGTCGCGTGCACGACGAAGACGCCGAGATCCACCGGCACGTACTGGTACGCCGAGATCGCCGACGCGAGCTGGCGGTCGCGCACGGCGCGATAGAGACGCGACGACCGGCCGGCCGCGAGGACGCTGGCGACGACATCGAGGCGCGGCGCATCGGGATGCACCAAGGGCGGCGTGCGCCATCCCATGGCGATCTCGGCGCGTGAGATGTCGCCGGTCCATTCCCGCAGCCGGAAGTCGCGGCGCGGCGGTTCGAGCGGGCCCCGGTCGCGCTGCACCGGCGCGTCCGGCAGTGCACCGTACAACCGTTCCACCTGCCGCAGCGCTTCGTCGGTGTCCACGTCGCCGACAATCGCCAGCACCGTGTTGGATGGCTGGTAGTACCGGCGGTAGAACCCGTGCACATGGTCGCGCGTCAGGGCGCGCAGGCCGGGTTCGCGCCCGATGCGCCAGCGCCGCATGCGATGCCGGTCGTGCAGGAGTTCGAACAGCGTCTCCGTGGACACGGCGTGCGGACTGTCCGCCTTGCGCTTCGCCTCCTCGACGATGACCTCGATCTCCCGGGCGAGTTCGGTCGCGTCAATCAGCGAGTTGGCGTATGCATCCGCCTGGACGGCGAGTCCCGCCGCGAAGCCCGCCGCGGGAAGCACCGCGTAGTAGCTGGTGTGGTCGTAGATGGTGCCGGCGTTCAGGTAGCCGCCCTGCGCCTTGGTCTGGCGGGCGATGTCGCCCACGCCGCGGGTGGGCGTGCCCTTGAAGTACATGTGCTCCAGCACGTGCGCGACGCCGACGACGTCATCGGGTTCGTCGAAGTACCCTGCCGACACCCAGGTGACCATCGCCACGATGGGGACGCGGTTGTCCGGGGCAACGAGCACCGTGAGGCCGTTGCCGAGCCGGTGGCGGTGCACCCGCCCCGGCACGAGCACGGCGTCGAGCAGGGCGGTGGCGCTCAGTGGACGATGCGCAGAAGGCCGGCGTCCGCGCAGCCGCGCAGGAAACTCTCGGCGTCGCCGGATGAGATCAGCATGCCCGTCAGCGAGAAGCCGCGGCGCGCCTCGCTCTGCATGAACTCCTGCACCGTGCGCTGTCCGGCCGTGGGACTCGCGTCACGCATCTGCTGCACGATCTCCTCCCAGCTGCCGACGTAGCCGCGGCCGTCGCTCCACTCCACGCGGTGCGCATGCTCCCCGGCGCGCTCGCCGGTGAGCTCGGTGAGCAGGGTGCCGAACAGCTCCAGCTGATCTCGCGCCTCACGGGAGTCCTGCTCGTTGAAGCGCGTCTCGAGATCGGAGAGCATCTCGTCCGTGGGATCGATGGCGGGCGCGAGCTCGGCGAGGCGCGCCTCCCACGGCTCGAACGACGGATCGCCGTCGGGCAGCCGCAGATGCGACTTCCGCAGTTCGATGAGCCGCCAAATGCCGAGTTCGTCCCAGTGATCCTCGGGCTGCGTCTGGTCGAGCTGGTAGAGCGCCGCCTCGAAGTCACCGCGGTCGTAGAGCAAGTTGCCAAGGTAGATGCGAGCCTCGACGTGCCCGGCATCCAGCTTGAGGGCGCGCCGCAGGGACTCGGCCGCCGCATCGTCCCGGCTCAGGCGATGCTGCGTGTAGCCGACGAGGGCGACGGCCTCCGCGCTGTCTGGTGCCTGACGCACGGCGACCTCGAAGTACTCGAGCGCCTCCTCGAACTCGTCGTCCCGGAAGAGCGCGCGCCCGATCTGCTGCATGAGCTCGATGTCGTCCTCATACCCGAGCGCGCGAACGCGGGCGAAGATCCGCTTGGCGGCGTCGGCCTGCCCGAAGCGGAGCAGCGTCTCGCCGAGGCCGGCGAGCCCATCTTCATGCTCGGGATCGAGGACCAGCGCCTCCTCGAAGCTGCGGCGCGCCCAGGCGAACTCGTCACGCGCGAGACGGGCATAGCCGACTCCGACGTGAAGCTCGACGGCGGTGGGATACAGGGCCAGCCCCTCGTGCAGCGTGGCGAGGGCAGCGTCGTAATTACCCTCGTTGTACTGCTGGTGCGCTCGTTCGTCGTACTCTTCGGAACTCAGGAACGAAGACGACATCGTTCGACTGACCTCCTGCGACGGGTGAGGGTTGCCCGCAAGCTAAACGGGCGTGCGCTGCGCATTCAACTGGTCGAGCCCGGGATTGTCAGCCGCCTTCCCGGAGCGCGACCGCGATCCGGGCGGCCAGCGAGGCGTTCGCTTCAAGCAGGGCCAGGTTGGCGCCCAGTGATGCGCCCCCGGTCTCTCGTTCGACGGCGGAAAGCAGGAAAGGGGTGACTAGCGCGCCGCTGACGCCGGCGGAGCGCGCTTCGACGAGCGAGCGCCGCACCGCGTCCTCCACCAGCCGCTCGTCGAGCGCGCTGCCCACCGGGGGCGGCTGCACCACCAGCATGGCCCCCGGACGTCCGAGCGCTCGATGCGCCCGGAATGCGTGCGCGATCTCGACGGGATCGTCGGTGGACGCCGCCACCCGCAACCCGGTGCGGCGCGTGAAGAAGCCGGGAAACTCGTCCGTGCCGAACCCGATCACGGCCACCCCGTAGCTCTCGAGCCGCTCGAAGGTCGCCGAAAGGTTGAGAATCGATTTCACCCCCGCGCACACGGTCACGACCGACGTGCGCGACAGTTCGAGCAGGTCGGCCGATTCGTCGAAGGGCGGCTCCCGGTGCACACCGCCAATCCCGCCTGTGGCGAAGACGTCGATACCGGCGGCGGCGGCCAGTGCGAGTGACGCGGCGACCGTCGTCGCACCATCGAGGGCACGCGCACCGGCCCAGCCAAGGTCGCGCGCGGAGACCTTCGAGACGCCGTCACGCCGGAGGAAGCGTTCGAGGTCGTCGCCCTCGAGGCCGGCCGTCGGGACGCCGCGCACCACCGCGAGCACCGCCGGGGCGGCGTGGTGGGCCGCGACCGCGTCGCACATGCGGCGGTGGGCGTCGCGGTTGGCCGGCACGGGCAGTCCCTGGGCCAGCACCGAACTCTCGAGTGCAACGACCGCGCGATCGCGCCGCAGGGCCTGAAGGCCGGGTGACCAACGGACGGCGGGAGGATTGGCGCTCACGCCGCAACCATACCACGGGGAGCAGAGAAACAACAGAGAGACAACAGAGAGACAACAGAGA